>VGQS01000006.1 GCA_016882285.1 Cyanobacteria bacterium K_DeepCast_35m_m2_155
GGCGGCACGGCGGCCAAGCTGCTCGAGGCGCTGCGCAGCGGCCCCTTTGAGCAGGCGTTTCTCAACAAAGGGCGGCTGGGGGCTGTGCTCGAGGCCATGCCGATCACGGCCATCACCGATCCGGAGATCGGCTTGTACAGCGCGGCCTGCCGGGCCCGCATGCTGCTCGGCTGACACACTGGCCCCAGTTGAATCGACTCCATGGCGCGCCCCCGCATCGGGCAGGGCGTGGTGGTGCATGTGCCCGCTACCACCGCCAATCTGGGCCCGGGCTTTGATTGCCTCGGGGCCGCCCTCGAGCTCGACAATGTGTTCGAGATGCGCTGCATTCCCGGCGGGAGTGAGCGGTTCGATCTGATCATCGAGGGCAATGAGGGATCGCACCTGCGCGGCGGCCCCGACAACCTGGTGTATCGCTCGGCCCAGCGGGTCTGGCGCGAGGCGGGGCTTGAGCCGGTGGCACTCGAGGCCAGGGTTCGCCTGGCGGTGCCGCCGGCGCGGGGCCTGGGCAGCAGCGCCACGGCCATTGTGGCCGGGCTCATGGGCGCCAATGCCCTGGCGGGTGAACCGCTGAGCACCGAAAAACTGCTCGAACTGGCCATCGACATCGAGGGGCACCCCGACAACGTGGTGCCTTCGCTGGTGGGCGGGCTCTGCATGACCGCCAAGGCGGCCTCGCAGCGCTGGCGCGTTGTGCGCTGTGAGTGGTCCAAGCATGTGCGGGCTGTGGTGGCCATTCCGGCGATTCGGCTGACCACCAGCGAGGCGCGGCGGGCGATGCCCAAGGCCATCCCGATTCCTGATGCGGTGAGCAACCTGGGTGCGCTGACGCTGCTGCTGCAGGGCCTGCGCAGCGGCAATGGCGACCTGATCAGCGATGGTATGCACGACCGGCTGCATGAGCCCTACCGCTGGGGACTCATTCAGGGGGGGCGCGCCGTGCGCGAGGCGGCCCTGGCCGCCGGTGCCTGGGGCTGCGTGATCAGCGGCGCTGGCCCCAGCCTGCTGGCGCTGAGCCGGCTTGAGGTTGCCGAAGCGGTGCAGGCGGCCATGGTCGATGCCTGGCGCCGCGAAGGCGTCGAGTCGCGGGCCGAAGCGCTGGGCATCCAGACCAGCGGCAGCTCCTGGAGTGCCCTGCCCGATCGGGACTGAGCGGCGCGGCGGCGCTGAGTACTTCTACCCAACCGATAGGGCCGCGCTGATAAATTTCGCAACAGCCCTCAGGGAACCATGGACGCGAACCTTTCAGGCCTGGCCGCGTCTTTCCCCTGGCTGAGTCTGATTGTGTTGTTGCCGACTGCAGCGGCCTTGGTGATGCCGCTGCTGCCTGGCGATGGCAGCGATCCACGGCTGCCGCGCACCGTGGCGCTGGTGGTGATGATCAGCGATTTCGTGTTGATGCTGCTGGCGTTCAGCCGTCATTACGACCCCAGCCTCGAAGGCCTGCAGCTGGTGGAGCGGATCACCTGGGTACCGGCGCTGGGGCTCGAGTGGAGCCTCGCCGCCGATGGACTTTCGGCTCCTCTGGTGGTGCTCTCGGGTCTGGTGACCCTGCTCACCACCGCCGCCAGCTGGAACATCAGCCGCAAAACCAAGCTGTATTTCGCCCTGCTGCTGGTGCAGGCCTCGGCCCAGGCGCTGGTCTTTCTGTCGCAGGACTTTCTGCTGTTCTTCCTGGCCTGGGAACTGGAACTGGTGCCGGTCTATCTGCTGATCGCCATCTGGGGCGGCAAGGCCCGCCAGTACGCCGCCACCAAGTTCATCCTCTACACGGCCACCGCCTCGCTGCTGATCCTGCTCAGCGGACTGGCCCTGGCCCTGCATGGGCCCTTCACCTTCAACCTCAGTGAGCTGGCAGCCCGCTCACCTGGCGGCACCTTTGGCCTGCTCTGTTACCTGGGCTTCTTGATCGGCTTTGGGGTGAAGCTGCCGATGTTCCCCCTGCACACCTGGTTGCCCGATGCCCATGGCGAGGCCAATGCGGCGGTCTCGATGCTGCTGGCGGGTGTGCTGCTGAAGATGGGCGGCTATGCCCTGCTGCGCTTCAACGTGCAGATGCTGCCTGAGGCCCATCTGCAGCTGGCGCCGGCGTTGATCGTGCTGGGCATTGTCAACATCGTCTACGGCGCGCTCAATGCCTTTGCCCAGGACAACGTCAAACGCCGCATCGCCTGCAGCTCGGTGAGCCACATGGGCTTTGTGCTGCTGGGGATCGGCGCCATCGATGCGCTGGGAATCAGCGGCGCCATGCTGCAGATGATCAGCCACGGGCTGATCGCCGCAGCCATGTTCTTTGTGACCGGGGTCTTCTACGAGCGCACCGAGACCCTCTCGATCCCCAACATGGGCGGTCTGGCCAAGGCGTTGCCGATCACCTTTGCGTTCTTTCTGGCCAGTTCGCTGGCCTCGCTGGCCTTGCCTGGCATGAGCGGCTTCGTCAGCGAAATCACGGTGTTTCTGGGGGTTACTGCCAACGACGGCTTCACGATCGGGTTCCGGGTGATCACGATTGTTCTGGCCGCAATCGGACTGGTGTTCACCCCCGTGTACTTGCTGTCGTTGTGCCGCAGGGTCTTCTTTGGCCCGCGCATCCCGGCCCTGGCCATCACCGGCGACATGAAGCCCCGTGAGCTGCTGATCGGGCTGACCCTGCTGGTGCCGACCCTGGCGATCGGCTTCTGGCCCAGGCTGGCGATTGATTTCTACGAATCGAGCACCAACGCCCTGGCGGCCCAGTTGTCGGCTCTGCCTGTGGTGGCGTTGGGCCAGAGCCTGGGGATCGGTTGAGATGAGCTCCGCTGCTGCTGCTACTTCGATGAGCCGATCGCCACTACTGGTCTGTGAAGGGCTGCCTGACTTTGCCGCGATCACGCCTGAGCAGGTTGATACAGCGATTCCGCAGTTGCTCGAGGAGCTCAACGCCGAGCTCGATCAACTCGAGGCGGCTCTGGACAGACGTGCAGGCGCTGAGCTGGCCTGGGCCGAGCTGATGGATCCGCTGCATCACCTCGGTGAGCGGCTGCGCTGGAGCTGGGGGGTGGTCAGCCATCTCAATGGCGTCTGCAACACCGCTGAGCTGCGTGAGGCGCACCAGCGTCAGCAGCAGGGCGTGGTGGCCTTTGGCAGCCGCGCTGGCCAGTCGCGGGTGATCTATGACGCCCTGCGCAGACTCGCCCAGCAGCACGACGCTGGCAGCCAGCCGCTCGACGCCACCCAGCAGCGCATCCTGGCGGCCGAGCTGCGTGACATGGAGCTGCGCGGCGTCGGGCTCGAGGGCGCCGAGCAGGAGGCGTTCAATGCGGCCACCGCCGAATTGGCGCGGCTCGCCAGTGATTTCGGCAACCACGTGCTTGATGCCACCAATGGCTGGACCCTGCGGCTCAGCGATCCTGCTGAGGTGGAGGGGCTGCCCGCCAGCCTGCTGGAGCTGCTGGCCCAGGCGGCGCGCCAGGCCGCCCACCAGAGCGGCGATGCGGCGGCCACGGCAGAGGCCGGCCCCTGGCTGATGGGTCTTGACATGCCGCGGGTGGTTCCCTTTCTCAAATACAGCGCTCGGCGCGATCTGCGTGAGACGGTGTATCGCGCCCAGGTGGCCCGCGCCTCGAGCGGCGAGCTCAACAACTGGCCCCTGATCGAGCAGATTCTCAGCCTGCGCCTCGATCAGGCGCGGCGTCTGGGCTACGCCAACTGGGCCGAGGTGAGCCTGGCCGCCAAGATGGCCGGCTCGGTCGCCGAGGTGGAGCAGCTGCTCGATGAGCTGCGCGCCGCCGCCTATCCGGTTGCCCAGGGCGAGCTCGAGCACCTGCGCGGCTTTGCCGCAAGCCATGGCGCCCCAGAGGCCGCCGATTTCAAGCCCTGGGACGTGAGCTTCTGGGCCGAGAAGCTCAGGCACAAGAGCTTTGATCTCGATACTGAAGCCCTGCGCCCCTGGTTCCCGCTCGAGGGCGTGCTGCAGGGCCTCTTTGGTCTCTGCCAGCGCCTCTTTGACATCCGCATCATCTCTGCCGAGCCCGGTGAAGCTCCCACCTGGCACAGCGATGTGCGTTATTTCAGGGTGCTCGATGGCTCCAGCTGTGCCCCCCTAGCGGCCTTTTACCTGGACCCCTACAGCCGGCCAGGCAGCAAGCGCGGTGGCGCCTGGATGGATGAGTGCCTGGGCCGCAGCATCAGCCGCGCCGGTGAGCCGGTGCTGCCGGTGGCGTACCTGATCTGCAACCAGAGCCCGCCGGTGGCAGGCACCCCCAGCCTGATGACGTTTGACGAGGTGGAAACCCTGTTCCACGAGTTTGGCCACGGGCTGCAGCACATGCTCACCACGGTGGAGCGGCCCCAGGCCGCCGGCATCAACAATGTCGAGTGGGACGCCGTCGAGCTGCCCAGCCAGTTCATGGAGAACTGGTGCTATGACCGCGCCACGCTGATGGGCATGGCACGGCACTGGCAATCCGGCGACCCCCTGCCCGAGGCCGATTACCAGAAGCTGCTGGCGGCCCGCACCTTCATGGGCGGCAGCGCCACCCTGCGCCAGGTGCATCTGGCCCTGAGCGATCTGCGCCTGCACAGCGTCTGGAGCCCAGGCAGCGGGCAGAGCCCCGAGCAGCTGCGCCGCGAGGTGGCCCGCACCACCACCGTTCTCGAGCCCATTGCTGAGGACGCTTTTCTGTGCTCGTTCAGCCACATCTTTGCCGGTGGCTACTCAGCCGGTTACTACAGCTACAAGTGGGCCGAGGTGCTCAGTGCTGACGCCTACAGCGCCTTCGAAGAGGTGGGCCTCGACGTGGAAGCTGAGATTGTCGCCACAGGACGTCGTTTTCGTGACACGGTTCTGTCGCTGGGTGGCAGCCGCTCACCCGCCGAGATCTTTGAGGCGTTCAGGGGTCGGCCGCCCAGCAGTGAGGCCCTGATCCGCCATTCGGGGCTGGCGCAGGCGGGTTGATCCCGTCACGATGCTGGCTATGGATCTTTGTGCACTGGCGGCCCGTTTTGCACTTGACGCCGAACCGGCCTTGGTTGAGCCGCTGGGTCACGGCAACGTCAACGCCACCTACCGGGTTCAAACCGTTTCGGGGCGCAGTTATGTGCTGCAACGGCTGAACACAGCCGTCTTTCAACGCCCTGAGTTGGTGATGGCCAACCTTGAAGCCTTGATCGAGCATGCCGATCCGCCGCTCGACTGGCAGTTGCCCAGGCCGGTGCCTGCCGCCGTGGTGGCCACTGGCTCATCGAGCACCTCCCCCTATCTGGTGGAGCATGGGGGCGATCCCTGGCGCGTGCTCACCTTTGTGGAGCAGGCCACCAGCATCGATGTGGTCGGCAGCGCCAGCCAGGCCGCCGAGATCGGCCGTGCCCTGGGACGCTTTCATGCGCTGCTTGCCGACGTGCCGGCCGATCAATTGGTCGACACCCTCGAGGGCTTTCACATCACGCCCAGGTACTACAGCGCCTATCAGCAGCAGCTGGCCAGCGGCAGTGTCCGCCTGGGCAACCCGCGGGCTCAGTGGTGCGCGTCGTTCATTGCTGAGCGCGCAGATCTGGTGCCGGTGCTGGAACAGGCCAAGGCCGCCGGCCGGCTGCAGCTGCGCCCCATTCATGGCGACCCCAAGGTCAACAACGTGATGCTGTGCAGCGCCACCGGCTGCGCCGTGGCCATGGTTGACCTCGACACAGTCAAGCCCGGGCTGCTCCACTACGACATCGGCGATCTGCTGCGTTCAGGCTGCAACCCCGCTGGCGAAGAGACCACCGATCTTCAGGCTGTGCGCTTTGACCTGGATCTGGCACGGGCCATGCTCAGCGGCTATCTGGCTGAGGCCGCCTCGCTGCTGAACGCTGCCGATCGCGAGCATCTCTTTGATGCGATTCGGTTGATTCCCTTTGAGCTGGGACTGCGTTTTTTCAGTGACCATCTCGCTGGTGATGTCTACTTCAAGGCTGAGCGCCCTGATCACAACCTCTCGCGAGCGCTGGTGCAGTTCCGCCTGACCGAGCAGATCGAGGCCCAGGAGGAGGCGATCCGCGCTCTTCTAACTGAGCTCTTCCTGGCGCTCCAGCCGACTGCGGCAACAGCGCTTCACCCTGAGGCGATGGATCTGGCGTCGTGAGTCAGCTGCAGAGCAGGCTGCATCCCTTTGCCCAGCAGAGCGCTCCGGCCCTGCGGCTGGATGCAACGGCCCAGCTGCTCCAGCAGCCAGGCCAGCGACCAGAACTGCTGCTGAGCTATCAGATCGATGCAGCAGCTTCCTTGCTGATGGGTGAGCCTTCGGCTGAGCCCAAGCGTTGCGATGGCTTGTGGAACCACACCTGCCTGGAGGCCTTTGTGAGGGATCCTGCTGTTGATGCCTACTGGGAATACAACCTGTCGCCAAGCGGTGATTGGAACGTCTACCGCTTGGATGGTTACCGCCAGGGTCTGCGGCAGGAGAGTGCGTACGGCACGCTGCCGTTCAAGCTGAGGCAGCGCTCAGGCACCGTTGCGCTTGAGCTGCGCTGCTGTCTGCCGCCGTCACTGCACCGCTCGGCAGAGCTTCAACTGGGCCTGTGCGCCGTGTTGCAGGAGCACTCAGGCCGGCTGAGCTACTGGGCGTTAAGCCACCCGGCCTCAGAGCCTGATTTTCACGACCCGCGCGGCTGGACCTTGAGGCTCTGAGACGCCCGCAGCGGCGCCGATCAACCCGGTCCCCCGTGCCTGGAGCGCCGCACCGCCACCACGCCGGAAAAACCGCTGACGGGGGCCTTGCATTTGCGCAGTTCCAACTGCACGGGCACCGGGCCGTACAGGGTTTCGGCCAGATCCAGCATCTGCTCGCTCCAGTGCTCCAGGGTCTGGCAGCAGATCTGGCTGGCTTGCTGTTGCAGGGCGGTGATCAACCGGCTGTAGTCGCAGGTGTCGCTGAGCTGGTCGCTGGTCGCTGCAGCGCCAAGATCAGCTCCAAGCGTCAGGTCGACCTCAAACCACTGGCCGCGTTCGCGCTCATGGGCCAGCACCCCGACATGGGCCCAGAGCCGCAGGCCGCGCACGACGATCTGATCGGTGATCCGATCGCTGCTCACAGCGGCAGGCTGCGGTGGCTGAACTGCCTGGTGCCACTGGCGTAGTCGGCGGCGATGTGGCCCTGGCCGCGCAGGCGGTAGCGGTAGGTGACCAGACCCTCCAGACCCACCGGGCCTCGGGGCGGAAGGGTCTGGGTGCTGATGCCGACCTCGGCCCCGAAGCCGTAGCGAAAACCATCAGCAAAGCGGGTCGAGCAGTTGAGGTAGACCCCGGCACTGTCGACCGCCGCCAGAAAGCGATCGGCAACCGCGCCATCGCGGGTGCAGATGGCGTCGGTGTGACGCGAGCCGTAGCGCCGAATGTGCTCAAGGGCTTCCTCGACACCCTCCACCACCTTGACCGCCAGGATCAGATCGCTGTATTCGCTGCTCCAGTCGTCGTCACTGGCGGCATGGCTCACACCCAGAGCCATGGACGGTGCATCGCCGCGCAGCTCAACCCCTGCTGCTGCAAACGCGGGGATTGCTTCGCCCAGGAAGGGGCCGGCAATCTGCTGATGCAGCAGCAACGTCTCAATGGCGTTGCAGGCTGCTGGGTACTGGGTTTTCGAATCGATTGCCACCCGCAGTGCCTCGCCCAGATCGGCAGCCGCGTCGATGTACAGGTGGCAGATGCCATCGGCATGGCCGAGCACCGGGATGCGCGTGTTGTCCTGAATGAAGCGCACCAAGGCATTGGAGCCACGCGGAATGATCAGATCGACCAGGCCATCGAGCTTCAGCAGGGCCAGGCTTTCTTCGCGGCTGGTGAGCAGCTCCAGCGCATCGGCACTGGCGCTGCTGGCGGCGAGGCCGCGTTTGAGCGCCGCCATGATCGCGGCGCAGCTGCGGGCGGCTTCGCGGCCCCCCTTGAGCAGGGCGCCATTGCCCGAGCGGATCGCCAGGGCTGCGATCTGCATCACCGCATCGGGGCGGGCTTCGAAAATCACCCCCAGCACCCCCAGGGGCACGCTCACCCGCTCGAGCACCAGGCCTGCATCGAGCTCGGTGTGCAGCTGCCGCACTCCAATCGGGTCGGCCAGAGCTGCCACCTGGCGCACCCCCTCAATGGCGCCAGAGAGCTTGGTGGCATCCAGCTTGAGCCGTGCGACCAGGGCCTCGGCCAGTCCTTCGGCGGCTGCAGCGTCCAGGTCGGCCTGGTTGGCCGCCAGGATCGCCTGCTGATCGGCCGCTAGCGCATCGGCCATGGCCCCCAGTGCCGCCCGGCGCGCTGCATCGCTCAGCTGGCCGAGGGCCATGGCGCTGCGGCGCACGGCAGCGGCGCGGCTGAGCAGCTCAGCACTCGGTTCGGGCACGGAAGCGGGGTTCATGGCCCCATCATCCCAACCGCTGTGCCGCCAGCAGAGCGGCTCCCAACCGTCCGGCGCCGTTGCCCAGCTCGGCCCTGCGGATCTGCAGACCCTCGCGGCTGGCGGCCTGCACCCGAGTGTTGACCTCCTGCCACACCGCCGGCAGAAACTGATCGCAGGCGCCGCTGAGGCCGCCCCCCAGCAGCACCAGCTCGGGGGTGAGCACGTACACCAGTGAACTGATGCCGATGCCCAGCAGCTGGCCGTAGCGCTGCCAGACGGCGCAGGCCTCGCCGTCGCCGGCCGCGGCGCGCCGCTGCAGCTCTTCGGGTGGCAGATCGCTCAGTCGCGCCAGACCGCGCAGGCTGCAGAACGATTCGAGCGAGCCGCGGTTGCCGCTGTTGCAGGGCGGGCCATCGGGGTTGATGCCGATGAGCCCGGGCTCGCTGGCGGCCCCGCCGCGGCCCGTGAACAGCTGGCCGCCCAGCATCACGCCGCCGCCCACCCCCGTGCCCAGGGTCAGCAGCAGCACATCGCCGCAGCCGCGGGCAGCGCCGCTGTGGTGCTCGCCCAGCACCGCGCAGTTGCCGTCGTTGCCGCAGGTGACGCGCCGCTGCAGCATCGGTTCAAGCCAATCGGCCAGGGGCACGTCGGTCCATCCCGGCAGGTTGATGGCGATGCGGGCGATCCGACCGGTGGCATCGGCAGGCCCCGGATGGCCGATGCCAACCCGCTCGGCCTGGCGATCGGGATCGAGCTGGGCTACCGCCTCGGCGATGGCCATCACAGTGGCCCCGGGCACTGCGGGCTGAGGGGTGGGCAACGTCAGCTCGGCCAGCAGGGTGCCATCGGGCTCAAAGCGCGCCAGCTTGATCGCTGTGCCGCCGAGGTCAATGCCGATCAGCTGGCGCGCCTGCATGCCAACTCAGAAGCGGAAAAACAGCTGCAGCTGACCCTGCAGGGCTCCTTGACTGTCGACTGAACCTTGCACGTTGAGGATGTCCGTGGCCCGCACATTCAAGTTGAGCTGGGGGGGCACATCCGAGCGATTCGGCGCCGCCAGTACCGACACATTGAAGCGCTCGGTGATGTCCAGGCCGATCTCTGAACCGAGCACAAGCTGCGGGGCCAGGCGCTGCGATTGCAGCACGGCCTGGTTGGTCACGTTGGGGTTCAGATAGGTGGGGTACAGGGCGAAGCTGACCCGCTGGCCGAAGGCATCGCTCAGTCCGCCCAGCACCGGTGAGAGCAGGGTCTGCCCCACCACCGTGGCGATGGCGGCACCGGCGCCGGCGCCGCCCAGCCCGGCCAGGGAGTTGCCGCCGATCAGGGCAATCAGCTTCGATTCAGGCAACGGCGGGCTGCTGCGCAGGCGGATGCTTTGCGCCAGACGATCGGCTGGACCGCTGACCGTCACGGTGATGCGCACCAGATTCAGTTGATTGAGATTGCTCAAGCCCCCTTGGGCCTCGATCTCGGCCAGCGAGGGGCTGCCGGCGCTGCCCAGCCCAGAGATCGCGACGCTGTCGGCAACCCGGGTGCGCATGGCGATGTCGAGATAGGGCACTAGCCCTAGGGCCGGCGTGAACACGGCCACATTGGGAGCATCAGGATCAAGGCTGAAGCTGGTGGTGAACAGGTTCAGCCGGCCCTGCAGCAGCCGCACCACACCGCGGGCACGCAGCGTGGGGTCAAGGCGCCCTGTGAGCCGCAGCAGACCGGCCGATTTGAAGCTGGCGGCATTGGGAATGACGATCCTGAGGTTGGGACCGAGCTTGACCCTGAGGTCGTTGAAGCCGAGCGGTTTGAAGCGCGGCACGGCCTGCAGCACGTTGCGGCTGCTGTTGGTCTGGGCCTCCGCTCCGATCAACAGCAGGGGACTCTGGAAGTCCCAGTTTTCCTGCAGCAGCTGGCTCACCGATTGGCGCGGTGCCTGGGGCTTGCTGCTGGGTCGGGCTGCCACCAGGCGGCCGGGCTGGGCATTGATGCTGCCGCGATCGACGGCCACCTCACCGGCCATTTGCAGATCGCTCAGGCTGCCGCCGATCTCGAGCTGTCCATCGGCGATGGCCGTGATGCGCGGCACGCTGAAGGGCACCTGGTTCAGTTGGACGGTCAGGGGGGGCTGGGTGCTGGTCGGAGTCACCAGGCCCAGATGCCCCGACGCCGTGATGCTGCCGGCTGGACCGACCTGGGCCCTGAGCTCTTGCACCAGCAGCTGCTCAAAGTCGAAGACGATCGTGGCTTCGAGGGCCTCGACGGTTTGCTTGAGCAGGCTTAGCTGGCCATCGCGAATGCGCAGGAAGCCATTGGCGATCGGTTTGCTGACGCTGCCGCGCAACAGCAGCTGCAGATCGGCACTGCCCTTGCGCCAGAGCAGATCGGGTTCGGCAAGTGCCGTCAACATCCGCAGGCCATCGTCGCGGCTGGCCAGACGCAACTCCAGACCCTGGCGGTCTGGATCAAGCGGCAGCACACCAGCCAGATCAATGCTGCTGGAGGTTCCCTCGGCCTGCAGCGCCAGATCCAACTTCAGAGCATCGCCAGCCAGCACCACCTCGCCCCGGCTCAGGCGCAGGGAGCGGCCGGCCAGTTCGGCCCCGGTGAGCCCCAGCGCCAGGTTGAGTTCGCGCCGCCCACGTCCCAGGCCGTAGCGCCCTTGGAGCGTCAGAGCCCCACGCAGACTGTCGGGTACCGGGGTTAACAGGGCCAGCAGGCTGAGCGGCAGATTGCTGAGATCGAAGCTGCCCTGCCCCAGGGTCAGCGGACCGTCGAGCCGCAGGGTGACGGGCTCTGTGCTCAGCACCAGGTCTTGCTCCTGCTCAGCCAGCCACAGGTGCCCCTTGGCAGCCAGATCCAGCTTGAGCTGGCGCGCGGTAGGCCCGCGGACGCCGAGATCAGCGTCGACACGAAGCCGCAACTGGCGCAGCCGCTGCTGCAACGAGGCCCCATCGCCGCCGGTTCTGCCACTGGCGATCAGCTGGGCTCTGGCATCTGCCAGGGCGCCCAGTTGCTGCTGCAGGCTCTGCCCCAGCGTGGTGATCATCAGCGTTCCAAGATCACTGGCCCTGCCAGCCGCGCGTTGCTCGCGGCCCTGCCACTGGGGCCAGCGGTCCACCACTTGCTGCAGCGTGTCGCGCTCGAGTGCCCGGGCCGACACGTGCAAGGCCAGAGCACCGCGCCTGCCGCCACGGGCCTCGAGGCTCAATTGGCTTTGCGCTGTCGGCTTGAGCTGCCCTTGGAGCTGATAGCGCTCGCGCCCGTAGCGCCCCTGCAGCGAGGCGCTCATCAGGCGCAACCCCAGCACGCTGGGGCGTTGCAGTTCGGCGCTGCCACTGAAGCCAAACGGTTGCAGGCCCACCTGCCCGGTGCCGCTCAAACGGCCGCGCAGCCCCTGGGGCAGGGCTCTTGGGCCCAGGCGCAAGGCCAGCCCGTCGAGCAGGAGAGCCCTGGCCTGCCAGCGATAGGCACTCGGCTTGCCCCGCAAGCTGAGCTCACCGTCTCCGCGCTTCAAGCTGATGCTTGTCGGCAGCCATCGCGGGTTGAACGAGGCTTTCAGGCGGGCCTCAGGTGCTGGCGCCAGCGACAGCATGGACAGCTCGCCGCCACCGGCTGCAGAGCCCTGCCAGCGGCCCTGCCACAGCTCGTTCAGCACCAGGGGCCCAGCGCCCAGCTGGTCCACGGACAGCTCAAGCTCGGGTACCAGAGCCGCAAGCGGCCCGCTGATGCGTCCCTGGGCATCGAGGCTGCCGGCAAGTTGCGCACCCACCAGCGGCTGTAGGCGCGCCAGCGGGTAACGAGACAGGTTGAGCTCCAGTTGCAAGGGGCCGCTCTGCAGGCCGCGGCCGGGCTTGAGCTGCAGCGGCAGCGCGCCGCTGGCCTGCAGGTGCTCGCTGCGCAGCGACACCAGCCGCAGGGGCGTCTGTGTTGGCTTCCAGCTCAGTTCGGCGCGCCAGGGGCCCAGCAGAGGATCACGCCTGTTGCTCAGGTTGAGCTTCAGTTGCGGCTGACGCCAGCTGCCGCGCAACGTCAGCTCGCCAGTGAACTGTTGTTGCTGCAGCCAGCCCGGTAGCCGTTGGCCTTGGGGCAGATCGCCAGGCCAAATGGCCAGCTGGCTGCTCAGGGCCAAGGTCCTCTGCACGGGACCCTTGAGCTGCATGGACGAGCGACCTCGCCTGAGCTCGAGCGTCTCCAGGCTCAGCCCCTTGCCGTTGATCCACCGCGCCTGGCCGCGCGCCTGGGCCTGCCAGGTCCCCCAGCGCACCGTGGTGGGTTGCAGGGTCAGCCGTTGCTGCTGACAGCTCAGCACCAGGCGCTCGATGCCGCGGCCGCCGCTCGCCTGTGGCCCTGGCCAGAGCAAACCCTGGAGCTGCAGGTTGCCTTGACAACTGCTGCGTTGCGGGGCCAGCTGCAGCATCACCTGGCCCGACGCTTGGCCAGGTGCACGCAAGCGGCTGTTGATCGGCAGCAGGGCCGCCATGTCGCTGAGCCTGAGCCGATCAAGCGCCAGTCCGAGGCGCCATTGACTGGGCCGCCAGCCGCCATGGCCGCTGACCCTGAGGCTGCCGCCTCCCGTCTGCGGACGCAACACGGCATCGAGCGCCAGGCGGCGGCGCTGCAGCTGCAGATCAAGCGCGCCGCTGAGGGCAAAACGTCCGCTCTGCTGCGGCAGGGTGAGCGCTGCGCTCTGGCGCAGCACCACGCGCAAGGCCAGGGCGGGCGGCTTGGCCCGGGGCCGGCTGGGCGGCAAGGACCAATAGCGGCCCTGCTCGTTGGCGATCAGTTCGGCCGCTGCGCCGCCCACTGCAAGCTCAAGGCTGGGCAGTCCGTTTTTGATCGTGGCGATGGGGGCCAGAGCCAACTGCAGCGACTGCGCCGTGACCTTGGAGCGTCCGCTGGCGGTTGGTTTGAGCTGGCTGGGACCGACCAGCAGGCCCCAGGGCCGCAGACCCACGTAGTCCCCCAGCCCTAGGGGCTGGCCGAGCTGGCGGCTGAGGGTCTGCTCCAGCTGCGGCTTGAATTGCCGGTACAGGCCCGCCGCGAGTCGATCGCTGGCAAGCAGGCCAAGGGCCACAGAGCCAAGTGCGCCGGCACCAATCAGCAGGGGGCGCCTGGGCCAGGGCAAGAGCACGATTCCCCGGTACAACCGGGGGGAGCGTTCGGCGCAATATAAGGGGCTTGCCCTGTCTTACCCAGTCCCCATGCCGACCGATCCGATCCTGCTCGAGGCTGGCCGGTGGCTGGGCATCGCCAGCGGTGTCCTGTTTCTGACAATGCTGCTGGGCTTTCGGCTGGGCTGGGGGATCCGTTTCCGCCTGGTCGGTGTCACAAGCTTCACCACGCTGCTGGCGATTTCGTGTGTGGCGTTTGCGATCAGCTACCGCCCTCGGGTCGCGATCGAAGGCGCGGTGTCGGTGCCGATCGTCTACGACAACGGCGCCGATCTGGTGATCGCCGCGGCCCCCGCCAGCCTGGAGCCGGCGGCCGTCGCCCCCAGCCTGCAGCAGGTCGCACTCAACCTGCGTGGCAGTGGTCGCAACACCGCCGACGGTCTGGTGACCGTGCGGCTGCGGCGCATCGAGCCCGCCGGTGACGGTCTGGACCGCCCGGTGGTGCTGGCCGAAGTGCAACGGGATCTGGTCACCGGGGCCGTGATCCCCCGCTGAGATGGATGATCTCAACGCGCTGCCTGCTCACTTCAGCCGCGAAATCAAGCGTCTGCGCGAGGCGGGCATCACCAGCTGGGCTGCCCTGGCTGCGCTCGATGCGGCGATGCTGCGCAGTCTGGGTCGCGCTGGTGGCGCCAGTGAAGCGCGGTTGATCCGGTTGCGGGCCCAGGCGCGCCTGGTGGTCGATGTCGAGCTGGCACCCGGTGATGCCGCCTTGCTGTTGCACGCCGGCATTGCCACCAGCCAAGGCCTGGCCCAGGCTGAGCCCCATCGCCTGCTCCAGCAGGTGGTGCGGCTGCAGCGCCGTCTGATCGGTGCAGCAGCCGTGCCGCTCGATCTGACGACCCTGCGCGGCTGGATCCGCCGGGCCGCATCCAGCGCCGGTCGCTCGACGAACTGACCCTGTGCCAAGGCAGAGCGGTCCTGGCTTTCCTGCAATGGAGTGATGACTAGCGTGCTGCCCATGCAGCGTCCACTGCCCGCCAATCCACGCCGCCGCGTCGCTGCCTCAGCGTTGGCTCTGCTGGCTGTGATCTGTTGCGGGCCAGGTGCATCCGCCCAGCAGTCGGCCCTGCTGGAGTCGGTCAAGCAAAACCCCCAGCGGGGCAAGGATCTCTGCCTGCAGCTGCGTCAACTCAACGCCCAAGGCCAGAGCTTTACCTCAGCGCAGGTCACCACAGCCGTTGCCCGTCAGGAGAACCTCAGTGCTGCTGATGCCGAAGTGCTGGTCACCTACGTGGTGGGCTTTTATTGCCCCGACGTGCGTTGAGTGAATCACCCGGTCGTCAGCTCTGACCAGAGCCTGATCTGCCGCGATGGCACCGCCCTGATCGCGCGGGTGTGGCAGCCCGAGGGGGCTGGCAGCTGGCCAGTTCTGCTGATGCGTCAGCCCTACGGACGGGCGATCGCCTCCACCCCGGTCTATGCCCACCCCAGCTGGTATGCGGCCCACGGTTATGTGGTGGTCGTCCAGGACGTGCGCGGCAGCGGCGACTCAGGCGGCAGCTTTGCGGGCTTTGCCCAAGAGGCGCACGATGCGGCAGAGACCGTGCTTTGGGCGCGGCAGTTGCCAGGCAGCAACGGTCGCGTGGGCACCTATGGCTTTTCCTATCAGGGCCTCACCCAACTGCTGAACCACGATCCCCGGGGCCGCCCCGAAGCCCTGCCCGACGCGCTGGCCCCAGCCATGTGCGGGCTCGATGAGCAGCGTCACTGGTGCAGCTCCGCAGGGGCCCAGTGGTGGGCACTGTCGCTGGGCTGGGGGCTGCAGCTGGCCGCTTTGCAGTGCCGCCGCCGCGGCGATCAGCATGGCTGGAGCGCGATTGCCGGCAGTCTGCAAAGCGGGGCTTTTCTGCGCGATGGCTTGGCGCTGCTGCAGCAGCATGACCCCGCCAACATGGTGCTGGCGTGGTTGCAGCGCCAGGCGGGCAGCGGCTCCGACCGGCCGCCCCACGCCGTCGATCCGCAGCTGTGGCACAAGCCCATGCTGCTGATCGGTGGTTGGCACGATCCCCAGCTCGAGGGGGTGCTCGACCTGTATGGCCGCGCACGCTCGGCCGGTGCGCAGCCTGTGTTGCATATCGGTGCCTGGACACACCTGCACTGGCAGGGCGGTTTGGATCGCCAGCAACTGGCCTTTTTTGACCGTCACCTCAAGCCTGAGGGTGCTGCGCCTGCCGCTGCGAACACAGTCCAGCTTCAGGAGGTTTTGGCCGGCAGCTGGTGGCAGCGCGCGCCTGAGCGCTCGAGCGCCCAGCGCTGGGGGTTGCGCAGTTCAGGCTTGGCGGCCATCGATGCCTCTGAAGGCGAGCTCACTGGCGGTGCCGCCAGTGGTGAGGTCACGCTCGTGCATGATCCCTGGCGCCCCCTGGCTGGCCGGGGCGGGCATCTGGGCCTCGATGCCGGCTTGATCGAGCGCGGTGATCTCGATGCGCGCAGCGATGTCGCCTGCTTCACCACAGAGCCCATCGAGGCCGAGCTTGAGTTGTTTGGCCGGCCTGAGCTGCGTGTGCTGGCCAGCGCCGATCAGCCCGGTTTCGACCTTTGCGTTGCGCTCTCCAGGCTCGATCCCGATGGCGCCGTGCTGCAGCTCACAACCGGCGTGTGCCGTTGTCTGGGGGAGGGGTGCCTTGAGCCCCAGCGTCGCAGCGTTGCGCTGCAGCCCCTGCTCGCCCGCCTGCAGCGTGGTGATCGGCTGCGGCTGTCGATTGGCCTGGCGGCCTGGCCCCAGATCGCCGTCAACCCCGGCACCGGTGAGCCGGCCGCCCCCGTTGGCCCCTTGCACCGGGTCATCACCGTGGCGCTTGGGCTCACGGATGCCAGCCTCTGCATCAACCCTTTGGTTGGGGCAAACTGAGCCCGCTCAGCTCCGTTTCCATGCCGCGCCGCCACGGGTTTCATCGCTCCTGCATCGGTCTGGGGTCTGCGCTGTGGCTCGCTGCGGCAGCGAGTGCGCTGCCAGGGTTCGCGCAACCAGCTGTCCAGCAGCAGAGCACTACAGCCCCGAGTGCCCAGGCTCCCGCGCTGAGCGTCGAGCAGGCCCGCGCAGCGGCGACCCGCGTGTTCGATGTGATCCAGCGTGGTGATGCCAAGGCCCGTTACAGCCAGTTCTCACCCGAGATGCAGGCCGTGACGAGCCCGTCGATGATCGCTGCCACCATGCGCTCACAGCCCAAGGTGCTCAGCTACAAGCTGCTGAGTGTGCAGAGCTCGCTCAATGGCAGCACCGTTGAGGCAGATCTGACCACCACGGCTGGACCGCGCACGGTCTTTCTGGTGCTGACCAGTGCGGGCAAGATCGCTCGCTATTACTTCGATCGCATCGACGATTCGACCAGTCAGGTCGCCAGCCAGTTCATGCAGGCGCTGAGCACAGGTCACTTCATCACCGCCCATAGTTTTTTGAGCCCCCTGTTCCAGAGCGACATCACGCCAGAAGCCCTGCAGTCCAAATGGCTGGGCCTGCAGCGCGAAACCGGTGCCTTTGTGAGTTTGGGCCGCGTTGTCGAAGCCGAGACCACCCCCGATTCGCGGCTTGTGTTGGTGAATGTTCAGTTCAACCGGCTGACTGAAAACGTGTTTGTCGTGCTCAACAACGCCAATCAGATCACCGGGCTTGATTTCCCGCAGAACGATCAGGCTCCATAAGTTCGTTCGCTGAAGCAAGGCGCCGCTGCTGGAAAAACGGGCTTAAGCTCCCGGCTCCGCCCGCTTCGCACCCATGGCCACGCTGAGCCTCGACTGGATGGTTGAGGACGCCCATCGCCTGGCCGAGTGTCGTCACGATCACCCTTTTGCGGTGCTGGGTCCTCAGCCGCTGGAGTCGGGTGGCTGGGTGGTGCGGGTCTGGATGCCCGAAGCCGAATCGGTTGAGCTGCTGCTCCAGGGCCATGGAGCAGCAGCCGGCATCGCTCTGGAGACCCCCAATCACCCCTGGGTGTTTGAAACCCAGCTCGACCATGACCCCGGCAGCGCCTACCAGCTCAGGGTGCGCCGCGGCGGCATCGAGCACAGCCAGCACGATCCCTGGTCCTTCAGGGCCGAGTGGATGGGCGAACTGGACCGGTTGCTGTTTGCCGAGGGCAACCACCACCACATCTGGCGCAAGATGGGCGCCCACCTCACCGAGCGTGATGGCGTCGCCGGTGTGATGTTCTGCCTGTGGGCCCCGAACGCCCGCAGCGTGGCGGTGCTGGGCAACTTCAACACCTGGGATGGTCGCCTGCATCCGATGCAGAGCCGCACCGGGGGCTGCTGGGAGCTGTTCATCCCGGGGCTTGGCTCAGGCGAGGTCTACAAGTACGAGATCAGAACCCAGCAGGGTCACTGCTACCAGAAGGCCGACCCCTATGGCTTCCGCCACGAGGTCCGTCCCGCCAATGCCTCGATCGTGGAGCCTATGGATCAGGGCCGCTACCCCTGGAGCGATACGGGCTGGTTGTCCGAGCGAGACAGCCGCAACCCCCTGGAGCAGCCGATTGCCGTGTACGAGATGCACCTCGGCAGCTGGATGCATGCCAGTGCCGATGCCCCCTACATCGAGGCTGATGGCACCCCCCGCCCGCCGGTGCCCGCCGCCGACCTCAAGCCCGAAGCCCGTCTGCTCACCTACCCCGAGCTGGCCGAGCGGCTGATCCCTTACGTCAAGGCTCGCGGCTTCACCCACATTGAGCTGCTGCCGATCTCGGAGCACCCCTTCGATGGCTCCTGGGGGTATCAGGTCACCGGTTGGTATGCGCCCACCAGCCGCTACGGCACGCCCGATGAGTTCCGTGCCTTTGTGGACCGCTGTCACGCCGAGGGCATTGGTGTGATTCTCGACTGGGTGCCTGGGCACTTCCCCAAAGATGCCCATGGCCTGGCCTTCTTTGATGGGGCCCACCTCTATGAGCATGCCGATCCCCGCATCGGTGAGCACAAGGAATGGGGCACGCTGATTTTCAATTACAGCCGCAACGAGGTGCGCAACTTCCTAGTGGCCAACCTCGTCTACTGGTTCGAGGAGTTCCACATTGACGGCATTCGCGTCGATGCCGTCGCCTCGATGCTCTATCGCGATTATTTGCGGCCCGATGGCGAGTGGATCGCCAATGAGCACGGCGGCCGCGAGAACACTGAGGCGGTGCAGTTTCTGCAGCAGGCCAATCACGTGCTGTTCCAGCATTTTCCCGGGGCCCTCTCGATCGCTGAGGAATCAACCACCTGGCCCATGGTGACCCAGCCGACCAACATTGGCGGTCTGGGCTTCAACCTCAAGTGGAACATGGGGTGGATGCACGACATGCTCGATTACTTCGAGCTCGATCCCTGGTTCCGCCAGTTTCACCAGAACAACGTCACGTTCTCGATCTGGTACGCCTTCACCGAAAACTTCATGTTGGCCCTCAGCCACGACGAGGTGGTGCACGGCAAGAGCAACCTGCTGCACAAGATGCCGGGCGATGACTGGCAGAAGTTCGCCAACGTGCGCGCCCTGCTGGCCTACATGTGGACCCACCCGGGCAAGAAGACGATCTTCATGGGCATGGAGTTCGGTCAGCGGGCCGAATGGAACGTGTGGGGTGATCTGCAGTGGGACCTGCTGCAGCACGAGCCGCATCAGGGTCTGCAGCGCCTGGTCGACGATCTCAACAGCTTCTACAAGTCAGAGCGGGCCCTCTGGGGCGATGACTTCAGTGAGTACGGCTTCCAGTGGATCGATTGCAATGACACCCGCCACTCGGTGATCAGCTTCATGCGGCGTGAAGGCGCCACCGGCCGCTGGCTGGTGGTGGTCGCCAACTTCACCCCCCAGAGCCATTCGCATTACCGCATCGGCGTGCCCCTGGAGGGCTTCTACGATGAGGTCTTCAACACCGACGCTGAGCGTTACGGCGGCAGCAATCTGGGCAACCTGGGCGGCAAGTTCACCGACCAGTGGTCGATCCACGGCTACGAGAACAGCCTCGATCTGTGTCTGCCGCCGCTGTCGGTGCTGGTGTTCCGCCGCGACGAGGCCCGCAGCCAGCAGCTGCTCTGTGACGAAGCGGCCCAGGCCTCTGCTGCAGCCGGCTGAAAGCGGGACCTGTTCAGGTAGGTTCGCTCCTGATCAGGCCCGCCCAACGCTGTTTTCACCATGACCTCTGCTGCTCCCTTGCTGCTGCGCGCCGCCCGAGGCGAGCAGGTGGAGCGTCCGCCGGTCTGGATGATGCGTCAGGCGGGCCGTTACATGAAGGTCTACCGGGACCTGCGCGACCGTCACCCCGGTTTTCGTGAGCGCTCGGAGAACCCCGATCTCTCCTACGAGATCTCGATGCAGCCGTTCCGCGCTTTCAAACCCGACGGCGTGATCCTGTTCTCGGACATCCTCACGCCGCTGCCCGGTATGGGCATTGATTTCGACATCGTCGAGAGCAAGGGACCTCTGATTCAGGACCCCATTCGCACCATGGCCCAGGTGGAGGCCCTGCGTCCCCTGCAGCCCGCCGAATCGATGCCGTTTGTGGGCGAGGTGCTCACCCGCCTGCGCGAGTCCGTGGGCAACGAGGCTGCGGTGCTGGGCTTTGTGGGTGCCCCCTGGACCCTGGCGGCCTATGTGGTCGAGGGCAAGAGCAGCAAAAACTACGCGGTGATCAAGGCGATGGCCTTCCGCGAGCCGGCTCTGCTGCACAGGCTGCTCGATCACTTTGCTGAATCGATCGCCGCTTACCTGCGCTATCAGATCGACTCGGGCGCCCAGGTGGTGCAGATGTTCGACAGCTGGGCCGGTCAGCTGAGCCCCGCTGACTACGACACCTTTGCTGCTCCCTACCAGAAAAAGGTGGTGGATCTGGTCAAGCAGACCCATCCAGACACCCCATTCATCCTCTATATCAGTGGCAGCGCCGGCGTGATCGAGCGCATGGCCCGCACCGGGGTCGACATCGTCTCGCTCGACTGGACCGTCGACATGGCCGAGGCTTTGGCGCGCCTGCCCCAGCACGTCGGTGTGCAGGGCAACGTGGACCCGGGCCTGCTGTTCGGCACCCCCGAGGCGATTCGCGATCGCATTGACGACACCGTGCGCAAGGCGCGCGGGCGCAGGCACATTCTCAACCTGGGGCATGGCATTTTGCCCGGCACTCCAGAAGAGAACGGCCGTGCCTTCTTTGAGGCCGGCAAGTCGGTGATGGATCGCCTTGGAGCCCTCGCTTGAGCACAAGCCGCCCGGCCCGCATCCTGATCACCGGCGCCGCCGGCTGCGTCGGGCAGTACATCAGTGAGCAGCTGTACCGGCAGAGCGACGCCGAGCTCTTGCTGCTGCTGCGCGATCCGGCCAAGCTGAGCGCCGTTCCCAAAAACGACCCGCGCATCACGCTGCTCGTGGGCGACCTGCGCGATCTGGAGCCCCACGCAGCCCAGATCGCCACCGCCACGCGGGTGATCCACACCGCCACCGCCTGGGGTGATCCCGAGCGGGCTCACCAGGTGAACGTGGTGGCCGTCAAGCGTCTGCTTGAGCTGCTGGATCCAGCGGTGATCGAGCAGATCACCTACTTCTCGACGGCCAGCATTCTCGATCGCGATCTGCAGCTGTTGCCCCAGGCGGCCGAGTTCGGCACCGAATACATCCAGACCAAGGCCACCTGCCTGCAGCAGCTTGAGCAGCACCCGTTGGCCGATCGCATCGTGGCGGTGTTTCCGACGTTGGTGTTCGGCGGGCGCCTGGGTGAAGCGGGGCGCTGCAACGGCGGCGACCTCCACCCCACCAGCTATCTGACCGCAGGGCTTGCTGAGGCGGTGCGCTGGCTCCCCCTGGCCAAATGGCTGCGGGCCGAGGGCAGTTTTCACTTCATTCATGCCGCCGACATCGCCAAGGTCTGCGTGCATCTGGCCACCACCGCCCACCAGAGCAACCCCGAGCCGGGCCAGGGCCCGCTGCGGCGGCTGGTGCTGGGCCAGCCGGCCATGACCCTCAATCAGACCCTGCGTCAGCTCTGCCGCTGGCGCCGAGGGTGGTACCCGCCCGTGGGGCTGGCGTTGAGCGGCTGGTTGATCGATGGTCTGATCAAGCTGCTGCGGCTTGAGATCACCCCCTGGGACCTGTTCTCGATCCAGCAGCGCCACTTTGTGCATGAGCCCATCAGCCCGCCTGAGCGCTTTGGCCTGGTCAGCCATGCTCCCAGCCTCGAGGCGGTGCTCGAAGACGCCGGGGTGCTGCGGCGGGGCCGCGTCTGAGGCTCCAGCCTGTGCCCAATCAGACGTTCAAATGTTTCGAAGCAGTCGCTTCGCTGCAACATCAGGGCGCTCGAGGCGCGCAAAGCCCTATTTTTTGCAGGTATTCGTGCACACCAGCGCTTCCCATGCGCCGTCTCTTTTCCCTGATTGCCCTCTGCCTGACGCTGCTGCTGGGCGCGACCCCGAGCTTTGCTGCTGATGTGGCCCACGGCGGCCAGATCTTCTCAGCCAACTGCGCGGCCTGCCACATGGGCGGCGGCAACGTTGTCAACGCTGAGCGCACCCTTAAGCAGGATGCCCTCGAGGCCTACCTGGCCAACTACAGCAGCGGCCATGAAGCCGCCATTGCCTACCAGGTGACCAACGGCAAGAACGCCATGCCTGCCTTTGGTGGCAAGCTCAGCGAAGGCGACATCGCCGATGTGGCCGCTTACGTCGAAGACATGTCTCAAAAGGGCTGGGCCTGATCGCCACGCCTTCTGCCTCGAGCCAATGCCCCGGCCTTCGCCGGGGCTTTTTTGTTGGCATGGCCACACGCCCTGGCCATGCTGGGTCCAGGCCGTGTGGTGGGTCGATGTCGTTGCAGCAGTTGCGTGCTCTGGTGGCGTTGGCCGAACGCAACCCGTCGCTGCGTCGCCGCCTGCGCTGGCAAGGCAGCTGGCCGAGCTGGCTGCAGCAGGCCAGGCAGCTGGGCTTCAGCGTGAGCGAAGCTGATCTGAGCCACCTTCATGAGCTGGAGCGCCAGGCGGCGCTTCTGGATCAAAGTCAGATTCCTGCGATCCGGCGCCTGCGCTGAGTCAGATCGCGCCTGCGCACGCGGTGATCGCCTCGGGGATCATGGCGAAGTCCACCACTGGCTGAACAAACGGTGCAGGGTCATCGGCAGCCCTCCCAGCATGGCTGAGCTGATGTCAGCCCCCGGGCACCCCCCCTGCAATGGCGTTGGCGCGGCCCGCGATGATGATCGAACCGTTGGCGCCGCTGTGCAGCTGCTCCTTGAGCTGCTGCTGCAGGGCCTGCTGTTGAGCCGGTTGCATCGCCCGGATCGCCTGCCCCACGCTCGGTCCTGCAGAAACGACGGCCCAGAACGCGGCGAAGTCGGCAAAGCTGCGCTCGACGCGGATCGAGCAGGTGCGGACTGCCTCGAGTGCGGCGTCCTGCCAGAGCGCTTCCATCACCTGCAGCCCCGAGGCTTCGGGCGACGGTGGATCCGGCGTGCTGATCTGCCAGGCCTTGAGGGCCTCACGCACCTGCTGGTAGGGAAAACCCCCGCCGCCCAGATCCCAGATGTAGGCGCTCACAAGGCCCCCAGGGCGCACCACCCGCGCCATCTCGGCCACCCCCGGCCAGGAACCGGCACAAACGGCAGCACCAGCGGCATCACCGCGCTGTCAAAGGCAGCGGCGCCGAACGGCAGCTCCATGGCGCCTGCCTGCAGCAGCTGGGCCTCTCGCAGGCTGGGTTGGGCCCGGGCATAGGCCAGCTGCTGCTCTGAAGGGTCGATGCCGGCGATGCTCAGTGGCTCGAGCCGCTCGGCCAGCAGGCTGGTGAAGGCTCCGTTACCGCAGCCCACGTCCAGCCATCGCAGCGCCGGGGCCGGGGCCAGCCACGCGAGAAACGAGGCCCCCACCAGCCGGCTCCACGCCCCCATGAAGCGCTCATAGGCGTCGCCGTCGCTGAAGCGGATCGCTTCGCTTGCGGTACTCATGGGCGGGGCCTGGGATTGTGGTGTCAGTCTGAGCCCCACTCCGCCTGCCATGGAAACCGATTACACCGCCGCCCTTGCCGGCCTGTTTGCTGTTGTTGTGGTGCTCACCGCGATGGTGGTGTTTCTGCTGAGCAGGCCCTCAGATCTGCCTCCCAAGCCGTGATGGCCGCGCAACGCCTGCAGCCGGCCGTCATGATGAGACCTGCTTGAACGCGCTTGATGGCTCCCACCCGTGAGCAGATCCTTGCCGCATCCGCCGGCTGGGTGGCTGCCCTGCTGAACGTGGTGCCTGGTCTGGGTGCTGGCTACCTCTACCAGCGCCGCTGGAAGGCCTACTGGATCACTTCGGCTCTGGCGACGGCCTGGTTAGCCAGTGGCGCTGTTCTGGCCCAGAACGCCGATGCCGCCGAAGCCCAGAACCAGCTGGTGGGGCTGATTGGCCTGTTGCTGCTGGCTGCCCTCACGGCCACCGAGGCGGGCCTGGCTGTCAAGCGTGTTCGGCAGAACAAGGACTGCTGAATCAACGATGCGAGACCTTCTGGCAGCAACAGGACTGCTGATGGCTCTGAGCACTGCGGCCACACAGGCCCAGGCCGATCCCCACGCGCACCATCACCATCAGGCGGCTCCGTCCCCCGTTGACCACAGCGCCCACAACCACATCCACGATGTGGGCCCGGCGGGCAGCACCTACGACCTGCGCTGGCTCGACGCCATGGTGCAGCACCACTTCGGTGCGCTGCGCATGAGTGAGTTTGTGTTTGACATCGGTGCGGCTGGTGTCGGTGCGCTCGCCAAAACCATCTGGCGCGAGCAGGCCCAGGAAATCAAGGCCATGGGCCAGTGGCGCAAGGCCTGGTATCCCGAGGCGCCTGTGTATCCGGTTGTGCTCCAAGCCGGCGGCGATCCCGATGCCATGGATGCACTCACCCGCATGGGCACCGCTCAGATCCAGGCGATGCAGATGCTGGGCGCGCCCCCGACACGCAGCAATCGGGTCACCTGGTTTCTCGAAGGCATGTTGCATCACCACGGCGCGGCGCTGCTGATGGCGCACGATGCCTTGCAACACTCGCGCAATCCAACGCTGTTGCGTCTGGCCCGCAGCATCATCGTGGCCCAGCGACAGGAGATCAATCAGCTGCGCAGGATGCTTCAGCACGACGGCAGCAACAAGCCGGCGTATCACCAGTACGACCGCTACTTTTCGCTGCGCTGAGCGCTCATGCACCCCAGCTATCTCGCAGGATCTGGCACCTCCAGTTGTGGCCGCTGCTCAGAATCGGACTGATGCAGATCCATGCCGATCTGAATCAACGGGCAGGGCTCGACCCCAAAGCCCTGCCCTGCACCACGTGTTGTCAGTGAGGGGCTCGTTCGGCCTGCTTTCTGGCCTCCAGCACCGCCAGGTACAGCTCCTCGTCAATCTCGCGGATGTCGTATTCGCTGGGAAGCACCCCGTGCACATGACGATGCACCGCCATCCAGCAATTGCGCTCGGGGTCGGCGCCGGTGGCATCGAATTCATGTGAGGCGGCCACCAGCGATTGCACCAACTCCGCGTGGTCTGCCATGGCCATTCCGCTTCAGAATGAGGTTGCTTGATCAGCGCATCATGGCCTTTGACCAGCGGCAATTGGCTTGGCAATGCGGCGCGTGCCTGCTTGGCGCAGCTGCTATGTACGCCGGGACTACGGCCTGGGCCAACGATGCCGTGGGCACGTTGAAGCCGCCCTGCCCGCGGATTGCCTCACCCGCGGGGCAGTCGTACCTGCAGCCGGCGCGGCTCAAGCCCGAAGAAGTGGCCGCCAAAAACAGGCTGGGGTGTCTCTCCCCAGCCGATGCCGTTTATGGTCCCGATGGCTGCCCGCAGCGCTACTGCGGGGCCGACGCCGGCGTGTTTCCGTTCAACCCCGGCTCGCCCTAAGTGCCACTGCCATAGGCCACCTGGCAGACCGCGTTGAGCAGTTGGGCCGAGTTGGCGTTGTTGGGGATCTGACCGTTGAGTAGGCCTTGCTGGCAGTTGGCACCCCCCATCAGCTGGGTGCCGTTCACCAGATAGTTGAAGCTCACCCCATAGCTGCCAACCGCCTCCACGGAGCCGTAATCGAGTTCGTAGGTGGTGTTCGGCACCATGATCACCGGTGACTGGGCATCGGCGGCTGCATTGACCAGACCGCCGATCACCGCCCCGGTGGCCAAACCTGCCAGGCCCCAGGCAGCTGAGCTTGCACCCCACCAGCCCCAGCCGCCCCAGCCGCGGTACCAGCCGGTGTTCCAGGGGCGACTGCCCCAGTACCCGCCGTTTGACCAGTTGCGGTTCCAACCGTTGTAGTCGCGGTTGTAGAAGTTGTTGTCGACATTGACGTTGCGGTTGAAGCGGTCATTGTCGAAGTTGCCATTGACGCGGTCATCGCCATCCCAGTTGCTGCGGGTGCCTGCGCCATACACCGGGTGGTAGCCCTGATACCCGGCCCGGTAGCCGCCACTGTTGAAGTGGTAGGGCTGGGCGCCACCGCCATAGCGGAAGTCGCCACCGCGGAAGCCTCCGCCACCGCGGGGTGCGGCGGCCAGCGGTTGCAGCAGGCTCAGGTTGGCCAGCAGTGTGAGGGCGCAGGTGGCAGCCAGGCGAATGGTGCGGGTCATGGCGAGAGGGCAACAGGGTGGGAACCCGCGCAGCGGGCAGTGTGATGAGGACAATTCGCTCAGCGCAGGCTCAACTTGAGGTCACGTTGGCGTGATGTTCGGCTTTGGCGCCTGCGTTTTGGTTGCGCTTGCGCTCGAGCAGCTGCCAGGCCCCCACGGCGATGCCGCCGCCCAGGGCCAGAGCCAGCAGCTCGCGCAGCCAGCCCGGCAGGCGGCCCGCCAGGCTCTCTGGCAGCGGTGTGCCTTTGGGGTCGGGTCCGTAGGCGACCTGGCAGGCAGCGTTGAGCAACTGCGCCTGAGCTGCGGTGCTGGGCACCTGCCCGTCAAGCAGGCCCTGCTGACAGTTGGCGGCGCCCTTCAGTGGCGGACTGCCGGCGACCGCATAGCTGAAGTCAGCGCCGCCAGAACCCACGGAGTCCACCGTGCCGTAGTTGAGCTGGTAGTTGCTGTCAGGGACATCAATGACAGGCGATTGCTGCTCGGCAGCATCGTTGACCAGGGTGGTGATCACATCACCTGTGGCGAGTGCCGCGAGTCCCCAGCCCAGTGAGGCACCGCCCCACCAGCCCCAGGTGTCAGGGCTCCAGCTGTACCAGCCATAGCCCCAGGGACGGCTACCCCAATAGCCCCCATCGCCCCAGGCGTTGTTCCAGCCGCCGTAGTCGCGGTTGTAGAAGTTGTTCTCGAGATTCACCCGGCGGTTGAAGTCACCGCCGCCCCAGCCTCCATCGCCCCAGCCACCGCGGCCACCCGTCCAGCTGCCGTCATTCATGCGGCGGAACTGGTCGGCCGAGATGTTGTGCCCACTCCAGGCCGTGCGGCTGCCGCCGCCATAGAGGTGATGGCTACCGCCATAGCCCTGCTCGAGCGAGCGATCCGCAGGCCGATCGGCCCAACTGTCGACGCGGCCACCACCGCCGCCACCACCGCCAATCGGGGCACCGCTCTCGATCGGCGCCGATTCGATGCGCGGCGCGTTGAAGCGATAGCCGCCACCGCCACCGCCGCCCCCGAAGTCACCGCCACCGCCCCTGAAACCACCGCCAAAGCCACCGCCACCGCCGCCACGGAACCCGCCGCCGCCCCCGCCAAAGCCGCCGCCGCCCCCGCGAGCTTCAACGGAGGGGCTGGCACTCAGCGTCAGCAGGGCCCCAAGCAACAGGGGCGAGAGGCGGCGCAAGGAAGGCATCTCACGATGGTCCTGATCCCCTTTGTCGTAGCTCTGTACAGATCGGCTGCATCACTGCTGCAATCGCTTGATGCATTTCGCAGCTGGAACAGCCATCCACACCTGCCGGGGTGTCTGCTTGCGTTGTGTTGTGTTCGGTTCTCACGTCAAGGCGGTTCGGTGTGGTCACCATGGGGACGGCTGGCCCTACCGATTGGTTCGGTTGGCCCGTCTGTGGGCGCTCGCACGGTGCCCATACGGTTCTTTCAGTTGAAAACAAGGGAGCGGGTTCATGCATCCCACCGCCGAGCTGTTCACCGAAAAAGCCTGGGCCGCCATCGTGGCCTCGCAGCAGCTGGCCCAGCAGCGCCGCCAGCAGCAGATGGAGAGCGAGCATCTGTTCGCTGCTCTGTTGGCTCAGCAGGGCCTGGCGGGGCGCATTCTTGAGAAGGCCGGAGTGGATGTGGGCACCCTCAGCCAGCGGGTCGAGGCTTTCATCGCCGGCCAACCATCGTTGAGCGCCCCACCCGACAACGTGTACCTGGGCAAAGGGCTCAACACCCTGCTGGATCAGGCGTCTGAGCTCAAGGGCAGCTACGGCGACAGCTACATCGCCATTGAGCATCTGCTGCTTGCACTGGCGATCGATGATCGCTGCGGCAAGCAGCTGCTCAGCCAGGCTGGCGCCGATGCCGCCAAACTCAAGGATGCCGTCAATGCTGTGCGCGGATCGCAGAAGGTGAGCGACCAGAACCCCGAAGGCACCTACGAGTCGCTCGAGAAGTACGGTCGCGATCTCACGGCGGCCGCCCGCGACGGCAAGCTCGATCCGGTGATCGGTCGCGATGAAGAGATCCGCCGCACGATTCAGATCCTCAGCCGCCGCACCAAGAACAACCCGGTGCTGATCGGCGAGCCGGGCGTGGGCAAGACCGCCATCGTCGAGGGACTGGCCCAGCGCATCGTCAACGGCGATGTGCCGCAGGCCTTGCAGAACCGTCAGCTCGTTTCGCTCGACATGGGGGCCCTGATCGCCGGGGCCAAGTACCGCGGCGAGTTTGAGGAGCGGCTCAAGGCCGTGCTCAAGGAGGTCACCGCCTCCGAAGGCCAGATCGTGCTCTTTATCGACGAGATCCACACCGTGGTGGGGGCCGGCGCCACCGGTGGCGCCATGGATGCCAGCAACCTGCTCAAACCGATGCTGGCCCGCGGCGAACTGCGCTGCATCGGCGCCACCACCCTCGATGAGCACCGTCAGCACATCGAGAAAGACCCGGCCCTGGAGCGCCGCTTCCAGCAGGTGTTTGTCGACCAACCCACGGTTGAGGACACCATTTCGATTTTGCGGGGCCTCAAGGAGCGCTACGAGGTGCACCATGGCGTGCGCATCGCTGACAACGCCCTGGTGGCCGCTGCAGTGCTCAGCAGCCGCTACATCGCCGATCGCTTTTTGCCCGACAAGGCCATTGACCTGGTCGACGAGTCGGCGGCGCGGCTCAAGATGGAGATCACCTCCAAACCGGAGGAGATCGACGAGCTCGATCGCCGCATCCTGCAGCTCGAGATGGAGAAGCTGTCGCTGGGGCGCGAGTCCGATGCGGCCAGCCGCGACCGGCTCGAGCGTCTTGACAAGGAACTCGCCGAACTGCGCGAGCAGCAGAGCACCCTCAATGCCCAGTGGCAGGCCGAAAAGGGCGCCATCGATGAAGTGAGCGCCATCAAGGAGGAGATTGAGCAGGTGCAACTGCAAATTGAGCAGGCCAAGCGCAACTACGACCTCAACAAGGCCGCCGAGCTCGAATACGGCACCCTGGCCGAGCTGCACAAAACACTGGCCGCCAAGGAGGCTGAGCTGTCCGCGGGCGGCGATGGCGCAGCCGAGGGCAAGGAGAAGACCCTGCTGCGCGAAGAAGTCACCGAAGACGACATCGCCGAGGTGATCGCCAAGTGGACCGGCATTCCGGTCGCCAAGCTGGTGCAGAGCGAGATGGAGAAACTGCTCCAGCTCGAAGACGAGCTGCACACCCGGGTGATCGGCCAGAGCCAGGCGGTCACAGCTGTGGCTGACGCAATCCAACGCTCACGCGCAGGCCTGAGTGATCCCAACCGGCCGATCGCCAGCTTCCTGTTTCTAGGACCAACAGGCGTGGGCAAGACCGAACTGTCGAAAGCTCTGGCCTCCCAGCTGTTCGACAGCGAGGAGGCGATGGTGCGCATCGACATGTCCGAATACATGGAGAAGCACGCCGTCAGCCGCCTGATCGGCGCACCTCCGGGCTACGTGGGCTACGAGGAGGGCGGCCAGCTGACCGAGGCGGTGCGGCGCCGGCCCTACGCGGTGATCCTGTTCGACGAGGTCGAAAAGGCCCATCCCGATGTGTTCAACGTGATGCTGCAGATCCTCGATGACGGCCGCGTCACCGATGGTCAGGGCCGCACGGTCGATTTCACCAACACGATCCTGATCCTGACCAGCAACATCGGCAGCAGCTCGATCCTCGATCTGGCGGGCGACCCAGCGCGCCATCTGGAGATGGAGTCACGGGTCAATGAGGCGCTGCGGGCCCACTTCAGGCCCGAGTTTCTCAACCGGCTCGATGAGACGATCATCTTCCACAGCCTCAAACAAGACGAGCTACGGCAGATCGTCGAGCTGCAGGTCCAGCGTCTGGCCCAACGGCTCGACGACAAAAAACTCGGCCTCGAGCTCGATGCCGAAGCCCTCGATTGGCTCGCCGGCGTTGGCTACGACCCGGTGTATGGCGCCCGGCCGCTCAAGCGCGCCATCCAGCGCGAGCTCGAAACCCCGATCGCCAAGGGCATCCTGGCGGCCCAGTTCACCCCTGGCCACACGATCGCCGTCGATGTCGAGCACGAGCGCCTGCGCTTTGCGCAGCGCGAGCCCGCCAAGCTGCCGGTGCTGGTCTGAGCGCGCCGTTCTGTTGGCTTAGCCCTGCAGCCCATCAATGCGCCCGGCCAGCTCCACGTCCAGAGTGGACAGCCCGCCGGCGTCGTGGGTGGTGAGATCGATCACCACCTTGTTCCACACATTGCTCCACTCCGGGTGATGCCCCATCGCTTCGGCGATCAGGGCCACACGGCTCATGAAGCCGAAGGCTTCATTGAAATCGGCGAAGCGCAGCTCGCGGTGCAGCTTGCCGTTGACCAGGCTCCACTGCGGCAGGGTCTGCGGCAAGGCATCGATCTGCTCAGGGCTCAGGCGATGGGCGGCCATGGTCAGGTTCCGATCAGGTGCAGGGCAATCTGGCGCAGGTGCGGGGCATCGCGGTGCTCCCACAGGTACACCTCCTGCCAGGTGCCGAGCCGCAGCTGCCCATCGGCAAAGGGCACACTCAGGCTTGTCGTTGTCAACGCCGTGCGGATGTGGGCGGGCATGTCGTCGGGGCCTTCGTCGTCGTGGGCATAACGGCGCTCCCGGGGCACCAGATCATGCAGGTAGGCCTCCAGATCGGCGAGCACTCTGGGGTCGGCGTTCTCGTTGATCGTCAGTGAGCAACTGGTGTGTTGCGCAAGGGCCACGCACAGTCCCTGCTGCAGGCCGCTGCGGCCGATGGCCCCATTGATCGGCCCGCTGAGCCGAGTCAAGCCGGGACCAGACGTAGCGATCTGCAGTTGGTCAGAGACTTGACGCAGCATTACGATCTGCCCTGGTTGTTGCTTGCAGTTGCGATGCCGCGTTTTGCATCAGGTGGCCCTGACCAGGACATCTGCTCTCAATCAACACCCTCTCATGGCCGTTCGGCAACGGCCAGCTACGCAGCCCTGGCCCTGACGGCTCTTGCCGCAGTGCTGACCCCACAGCAAGCTCTGGCCCAACGCGTGGTGCCCAAGATCGGCACCATCTGCCCGTTGGGGTATGTCGACACACTCAATGGCAAGTGCAGCACCCTCGGTCTGATGCGTTACACCGTGCAACCCACCAACGGCAAGGCCTGCCCCGAAGGGTGGATGAATGTCGGCGGCGGCTATTGCCGCCAAAAGTGATTCAGAACCAGCGCCTGATCTGACCGGTCGCGATCTGTACCTCCTTCAGGAACAGCAGCACGGCCACCATCAGACAGGCCATCGCCAGCACGAACAACGGCACCACCAGCAGGGCAAGGTCCAGGCGTGCGACCGCGCTGACAAACACAATCGCCACCACCAGAGCCACCAGCAGGATGGTCACGGTGGCGAATTCGATCGCCTTCAGCATCAGCCCCATGCGGCGTTTCTGCAGTTGCAGCTCTTGCCTGGCTTCACGGGTGACCGCCACCGAGCTGTCGCTGGTCTGAGCCTTGAGCTCGCGGCCGCGGTCGATGATGCGTGCCAGGCGATTGCTGATCACCCCCAGCAGGCCGCTGATCCCGGCCAGCAGAAAGACCGGTGCCACCGAGAGCTGGATCGCGCGAGCCAGTCCTTCGACCGGTGCGAGCACCATCAACCACGGCAACGGCATGGAGGCAGCAGGTTTGAGGCCTGATCAAACTCAGCCAAACTATCGGCACCCCGGCCGAGACGTCATCACCGTGGCTTCCGGTCGCCCAAAGGCAGGCTCAGTTTGCGCTGCTCCAGGGCCCTGAGCTCCTGTGAAACGCTCTGGATGAAGGCACTCACGTCAGAGCCCGAGCGCTCAAGACCTTTGAGCACGGTGAGGTCATCGAGCAAATGGTCGATCCGGTTGTTGATCCGCTCAAGCTGCATGTTGCGCATGACCAGGACGCGTCGTTGTAAGGCCAGCCTGGGAGCGGTTCGTTCCCTGCGGCGCACGGCGAGGCCGCAGCTCCGTGGCGAACCAGCACCGCTCTGCTGCACAGGGATCCCAGGATCAGCTTTGCGGCGTAGGGGGTGCCCAGCGCTTGATGATCTCTTCGGTATCTCCATCAAAGCGGAGCTCTGAGATGGCGATGTTGATGGCCTTGCGCGAGTCGGCGCTCAGGCCGCTGCCAAAAATGAACCCCTGGGGTGTGGTGTTGAACGTGCGGGCCTGCATCTGAAAGGCATCCGGCGTTTTGCTCTGTCCCCAGAGGTATTTGATGCGCGAGGTGTCGGCCATGATTGCTTGGACCTTGTTTGTTTCAAGGGCTTGGATCAGGGCCTTGTCTCCGCTCAACGGCACAATCCGCTGCAGGGATTCGGAGACGCTGAGGATTCCATCGGCCTGTTTTTCGAGCCATAGCTGGCTCACCGTGCCTTCATCCACTCCGATCATGTGCTGCAGGGCGGCGGCGATGCCATCGCCACTCGCCGCATCGATCGGATCGCGCTGCTCAAGGAGCACGTTGGTGGCAGCACCAACGAAGATTGAGGTGATCACCAGACGAAAGAAGTTCGTCAGGGCCACCATGGTGAGGCTCGGGGGCGTGGATCCCATTTTGTAGATGCCAGTGCCCATCCCGATCATCATCCAGCCCTTGAAAAAGGTGTGACGGCTGTTGCGGCCGATGATGTCCTTGTGGTCGAATCCCCGTGAAAGGGTCCACAGAATCGTGGCCGCCACAAAGGACACAGCAAACAGCAGGATCGTCGTATCTCGGATGATCGGTTCGGTGATGACCGCGGCAACCGTTGTCAGAAAGCTTTCCTCCTCACGCCGATTCAGCAGGGCCAGGCTGTCTTCCTGGTAGGGAGAGGAGAAGCTCACCTGCTCCAGCCTCAGGGGCGTCACGTTGAGGCAGGAGATTGCCAGATCGATCTCACCGGCGGCTGCCTTCTGTACAGCCTGATTCGGGTTCTGCAGGGATTGATAGTTGAACGGTGTCTGGGTTTTGTGGGCAATCGCTTGCCACAGATCCACGGCGCTGCCACGGGGAAAGCCGTTGCGCACATCGGAGCAGGGAAGAGCGTTGTCAACAACGCCCACCCGCAGTGGTGGCGCTGCCGCGGCGCTGCGGGGTGCTTCAACCAACAGGCCCGCCGTTACCAGGCAGAGCCCTGCCAGATGCCACCGGCGGAAGGGAAGCAAGAGTCTGGCGCTGCACCTTCCAGCATTCTGTTTGAGACCACTGCCGTTCGCTACTCCATTCCATGGCCACTGCGCTGCAGTCTCTTCAGCAGCATCTGCATCAGACCCGACTGCTGGGTTCGATCAGCAGTGCTCTCTATTTCGATCAGAACACGGTGATGCCCGCTGCCGGCGCTGACTGGCGCGGCGAGCAGCTGGCCTTGCTGGCAACCCAATTGCATGAGCGCCAAAGCAGCAGCGCCTATGCCGATCTGGTGGCCGCGGCTGAAGCCGAGCTGCACCCCGACGATCCAGAGCCGCGCCATCGCAACCTGGCGCTGTTGCGGCTGGAGCTTGAGCGTCAGCGCGCGTTGGATCCTGCCCTGGTGGCCGCCCTGGCACAGGCTCAGTCTCGCGGTAATGCCATTTGGCAGAACGCTCGCCAGCGCAATGATTTTGCGGCCTTTGCACCAGCGCTTGAAACCTTGCTCGCCCTGCGCGCTCAGCAGGCGAGCCAACTGCAGGCAGCTGAACCTGAGCTGCGCAGTCCCTGGGAGGTGCTGGCCCAGCCGTTTGAACCCGATGTGAGCAAGGCCCAGCTGCAGGAGCTGTTTGCGCCACTGCGCGCTGAGCTGCCGGCGCTTCTTGACCGTGCCCGCTGCATGGATGCGGCGCAGGGCAGGGCAGCGTCACCTGAGCACGACCTGCCAGAGCCAGTGCAGGAGCAGCTCTGCTCGGAGCTGCTCGCAAGCTGGGGCTACAACGCGGAGCAATGCCACCGGGCCCGATCGGCGCATCCGTTTTCATGCACGCTTGGACCTGGTGATTTCCGCATCACCACACGGGTGGTGCGTGGTCAGCCGCTCTCGGCGTTTCTGGCAACGGCCCACGAGTGGGGTCATTCGCTCTATGAGCAGGGCTTGCCCCGTGGCGATGACCATTGGTTCCCCTGGCCCCTGGGCGAAGCCACCTCGATGGGCGTGCATGAGTCGCAGTCGCTCTTCTGGGAGTGCCGTGTGGCGCGCAGCAGGGCGTTTGCCCAGCGCTGGCATCCGCGTTTCAGCGCTGTGCTGGGCGGCGACCCCTGGGGCGGCGAGTTTGGCTTCTGGCGCGCGTTCAATCCCCTCAAGCCGGGCTTGATCCGGGTGGAGGCTGACGAACTCAGTTACTGCCTGCACATCGTGCTGCGCTACCAGCTCGAGCTGGACCTGCTGGAAGGCGATCTGCCGGTGGCCGAGTTGCCGCAGCAGTGGAACCTGCTGATGCAGGAGCTGTTGGGTCTGACGCCCTCAACCGACCGTGAGGGTTGTTTGCAGGACATCCACTGGGCAGAGGGGCTGTTTGGCTATTTCCCCAGCTATGCCCTGGGGCACCTGATCAGTGCCCAGCTCGCAATGGCGATGGAACAGGCGCTTGGACCGATCGAAACGCAGATCGCAACAGCTCAGGAGTCGGCCTTGCAGCGCTGGTTGTCAGACCATGTCTGGTTATGGGGACGCAGCCTTAATGCCGGCGAGCTCGTGCAACGGGTCACCGGCCAGCCGCTGCGTGCCGAGCCCTTTCTGGCCTATCTGCGCGGCAAGCTCGAGCGCCTGGAGACCGGTCCTTAGGATCACGGGCTGCAACTGCGCGCCCCGCTCTGCCCATGGCCAACATCGACCACGCCCCCAGCCGCACCATGCTGAACCTGCTGCATGTGCTGCCGGCTTTTGCCGATGAGGGCGCGCTGCGGCTCAATGCGATCGTCGAGCTCAATTCGATGACGATCAACAAGTACGAGTTGATCACCGAAACCGGTCATCTCAAGCTCGATCGGGTTGGTTATTCGTCGCTGGCCTACCCCTTTGCCTATGGCTGCATTCCCCGCACCTGGGATGAAGATGGGGACCCGCTTGATATCGAAATTGTCGGTGTCACCGAACCGCTGATTCCAGGCTCCTTGGTTGAAGCCCGCATCATCGGCATCATGACCTTTGACGATGGTGGTGAGGTCGACGACAAGGTGATCGCTGTTTTGGCCGACGACAAGCGCATGGATCACATCACCAGCTACACCCAGCTGGGTGACCATTGGCTCAAGGAAACCCAGTACTACTGGGAGCACTACAAGGATCTCAAGAAGCCCGGTACCTGCAAGGTCAATGGCTTTTTCGAGCCCACCGAAGCGGTTCGCATCATCAAAGAGTGTGAGCAGCGCTATCTGCAGCAGATCGACGCCAAGCTCGTCAACTGAACGCTGAGCGAGTCGAAAGAGATTCTGCAGATCTGCTGGATCGCCCCATTCAGCAGTCGCCATCCCCTTAAGGTGTCAGCCACTGACCCTTTCATTGTGAGTCCGGCTCCGTTTCCCCCTTCCAGCCCGAACCATGGCTGTCAGCGTGGGGCCGAGCACACGGCTCTCAAGTGGGGGTGTGACGGAGAGCTCTCGGCGCTCGATCTGCAGCGCATTCTGGAGCGTCTCACCGCCGTTGATCCTGCGGCCGAGGCGCTCAGCCAGCATTTCGATTCGGCTCAGCTCGGTTGAGTGTCGCCCAGGCTGCGGCGAGCCAGGGCCCTGGCCTTTCCATCACGACTGGCCAGGCCGCACAGGGTCTTGGCGCTCAGCCCCGAGCCCGGCAGGCCATGGGGTAGCGCGGCCACACCCTCAGCGGGCACAGCAAACACCGGCAGCTGCCTCAGACCATTGGGCTCGAGTTGATCTTCAAGTTGGGCCAGCTGGGCGGTGCTGGGCAGCCAGATCAGCTCGTCGCGCAGGCAGTCGCGCAGCACACTGGTGCCTTGCTGGCGGCTCAAGCTGCGCTGGAGATCGGCCAGAGTAACCAGGCCGATCACCCAGGGGCCATCCACCACCAACAGGCAGTGGCCATGCGCTTCAACCAGGCTGTTGAGGGCGTCTGCGGCGCTGGTCTCTGCTTCGAGCAGCAAGGGGGCTTCGGGTTCCAAGGCCTCGCAGACACTCAGCCGGCTGAGCACGGCTCGCCGCTGCTCTTCGCTGGGATCGGGCCCCAGCAGACCCGGATCCTGCAGCCCTTGCCAGCGCTCGACCAATGCAGCGCTCAGGCCTGCTGCTGCCATCAACGGCAGCACGATGCGAATATCCCGGGTGAGCTCAAACAGCAGGATCAGGGCCGTGAGCGGGGCTCGGGCGCTGCCAGCGAGCACCGCCGCCATGCCCACCATGGCGTAGGCCGGTGGCGCGGCGACGGCCAGATGCAGCCCACCCGTGCCCAGCACCTGCCCGTAGCAATTGCCCAGAACAGCCCCCAGCACCAGCGCCGGTGCAAATCCGCCACCCACAAAGCCGGTGGCGTTGCTGAGGCCAGTGGCAAGCAGCTTGGCGCCCAGCAGCAGCACCAGGGTCAACAGGGGAATGCCACCGCCATTGCCGAGCAGCGCTTCGATGGTGTCGTAGCCGACGCTCAGCACCTGCGGAAACTCCAGGGCGATCGCGCCGACAGCCAGGCCCCCGAGGGCACCAGTCAAGCCAACGGGCAGCTGCCGCAGCAGGTTCTGCAGGCGCTGGTTGCGCCCGAGCGCCAGCAGCTTGATCAGCGCCACCGACATGAAACTCGCCAGCACACCCAGCCCCAGATACAGCGGCAACTCCCAGAGGGAGCGCACGTCGTAAGCCGGCAGCCGCAGGATGGGCGTATCGCCCAGCCCCACCTGAACCACCAGGGTTGAGGTGATGGCGGCCACCAGCACCGCGCGCAGGCTGGGGCGCCCCCCAAGGCCGCTGAAGCTGCCTTCAAAAGCAAAGAACACACCGGCGATCGGGGCTTTGAAACCGGCGGCCAGGCCCGCCGCCACCCCTGCCGCCACCAGGGCTTTCTGGCTCTGGGGCGTCAGCCGCGCCTTCAGGGCCAGCCACAGGCCGATGTTGCCGCCCGATTCGACGCTGGGTCCTTCAGGCCCCAGTGACGCACCGCTGCCCAGGCTCAACGAGGCGCTCAGCAACCGCAGCAGCGGGAGCTTGGGCGCGGCAGCCATGTCGCCATCGGCCATGGCCATCAGACTGGGCAGTCCTGGTCCTAAATCGCCCAGCCAGCGCCGCAGCACCCCGACCAGTGCGCCGCCCAGGGTGGGCACCACCAGCACCGGCCAAAGGCTGAGCCAGTCGGGCACCTGCAGGCTGGGTAGGGGCGGCGGTTCGGGTGGTGGTGGCGGCGGCGGCAGTAGACCCAGTCCCCCCAGGCCGATCTGCAGCAGTTGTTGCAGGGGGGCGGCACGCAGGGGCGCAACCGGCGGTGGTGGTGGGGGCGGCACGGGCAGCTCCAGCGGATGCAAGGGGCTGCGGCCGATCGTCAGCAGCCCCTCCACAAAGGGCCCGAACAGAAACGTGTTGATGAACCCCAGCAGCTCATGGAATCCCACCACCGCCAGTCCCGTCAGAACCCCGAGCAGGGCGGCCCAGGCCAGCAGGTTCCATTGCAGCGGCGGGGCCTGAAGCTCGCCGTCAGGCCTCGGGGCGAACGGTTGCAAAAATCTCCTCCAGGATTTCCCCGGCGCCTTGGGCCTTGAGCTTGTGGGCCAGGGTGATGCCGATGGCCTCCGGTGCGTCCTGGCCGCCGCGGGCCTCATCGCGGATCAGGCGCTGGCCATCGAGGCTCGCCACCATGCCGGTGAGCACCAGTTCCTCACCCTCGAAGCGGGTGTTCACACCAATCGGCACCTGACAGCCACCTTCGAGCTCGCGCAGGAAGGCGCGCTCGGCCAGGCAGCGGCGGGCGGTGGGTAGGTGCTCGAGCACTTTGATCTGCTCCAGCACAGCGGTGTCGCCCTCGCGGCATTCGATGCCGAGAGCCCCCTGTCCCACGGCGTGCAGCGAGATGCTCGGATCGATTAGTTCATGAATGCGATCACCCAGCCCGAGGCGACCCAGGCCCGCGGCCGCCAGGATCAGACAGTCGAATTCACCCGAATCAAGCTTCTCCAGGCGGGTGATCACATTGCCGCGCACGTCCTTGAACGTCAGGTGCGGAAAGTGATGGCGCAACTGGGCCAGCCGGCGCAGCGAGCTGGTGCCCACCACCGCACCCTCGGGCAGGGTTGAGAGGGTTTTGTCCTTGTGTTTGGCGTGCACGACCAGGGCATCGGCCGGGTCTTCGCGTTCGGTGATGCAGCCCAGCATCAGCCCTTCGGGCAGGTTGGTGGGCAGGTCCTTGAGGCTGTGGACGGCGATGTCGGCGCGGTCCACCAGCATCTGGGCCTCGAGCTCCTTGGTGAACAGGCCCTTGTCGCCGATCTTGGCGAGCGCCACATCGAGGATCTTGTCGCCCTGGGTGGCCATCGCCTCGATGGTGATCTCCAGGCCTTGGTGGGCCTTGGCCAGTTCATCACGCACCCAGTGGGTCTGCACCATGGCCAGCTGGCTGCGGCGGGAGGCGATGCGCAGGTGGTTGGCCATCAGTCCTGAATCACAGCTGCCAAGCCTAGGCACCGGCGGTCTCGCTGCTGAGTGATCGCTTTGAGTCGTGATCAGTCGTCGCGATCCGCTTGTCTGTTCTCTCAGCCAAACAGGTCCAGCGGGAGCGGGCCCCAGGTGTCCTCGGCGCCGGGATCGCCTGGGCAGTGGCCGGTGATCAGCAACCCCTGCCCCAGGCCGTTCTCGGGGCGCAACAGGTAGCGGCCGGTGTTCTGGTTGCCTTTCAGAAAGGCTGACTCCTGCACAGCGCTGCCGCTGGGGCTGGCCGGATCGGCCTCGAGCGGCGGCCAACCCAGGGCGGCTTCAAGCGCGCGCAGGGCCTCGATGGCTTCAGCGCCTGTGCTGGCCATGACGCCAATCGTGAACCAGTCGCAGGCGGCAAGCCGGGGCTCGAGCTCAGCCTTGAGGCTGTCGCGTTGGCTTGGATCCAGCTGTGGGGCGCTGCGCAAGCCGCGCAGATCGGCAAGGGACATGCTCATTTACGGAGTGTTCCACACAAAGCGCGACGAGGCCGCATAGTTCCAGACGAACACCACCAGAATCCCGGCCAGTTGCGCCCAGAAGGTGTCCCGGGCCACAAAGCTGTAGTACGCCGAGGCCAGCCCCACATTGGCCAGCACTGGCAACGAGGCCACCAGCAGAAACTTGAGCAGTCCCCGCAGCAGGGCCATGCCTTCCAGCCGTTGAAAGCGGAAGGTCAAGGCGTTGTTGATCAGGTAGTTCGAGCTCGCTGCGCTCACCACCGCAAAGGGCAAGGCCTGCTCAAAGCCAAGCCCGATCAGCGCCATCAACAGTTGGGTCACCAGCAGCTGCACCACCACCCCAGAGGCGCCCACCAGGCCAAAGCTGATCGCCCGCCGCGGCAGCAGCCTCAGGCTCAAGCTATGCAGGATTGAGATCAGAAAATCCCAGAAGATCGCCAGATCGAGTTTGGAGCTGCCGTAGCTGCGGGGTTGAAACTGCAGCGGCACCTCGGCAGTGGCCAGCCGCCCGCGGCTCACCGCCAGGAGCTCATAGAGAAACTTGAAACCGTTGACATCGACAGCGCGGATCAGCGGCAGCAGGGGCTCGAGCCGCAGCGCAAAACATCCGCTCATGAAGTCGCTGAGCTCGCTGTAGCGCGGCGGCAGGCTGAAGCGGGCACAGGCGTTGGCCCAGGTTGAGCCCGCTTCGCGGCGGCCGCTCAGCCCGGCAATGCTGGCCTTGGGGTGAAAGCGACTGCCAATCACCAGATCGAGGTCGCTTGCACACAGGGTGTCGATCGCCTGCGCCACGGTTTCCGGCGGGTGCTGCCCGTCGCTGTCCATGACCACAGCGACATCGCCGGTGGCATCGAGCAGGCCTTCTTTGATGGCGCTGGCCAGACCTGAGCGCCCTACGCGCCGGATCAGCCGCAGCCTCGGTTCGCGGTGGGCCAGCTGCCGCACCAGCTCGGCCGTGCCGTCGGCCGAGTCGTCATCGACGACGAGGATCTCGAGGTCGAACTGCCGTTGCAGGGGCAGCAGCTGGGCCAGCAGCGGTTCGATGTTGCCCCGCTCGTTGTAGGTGGGCAGAACGATCGAAACCCGTGGGGGCATGGCATGCATCACGACAAAGTCGGCGGGATCACCGCCGACTCGGGCACCGTAAACCGGCTTTGGCCTGGGCTTGGTCTTACTTGATGTACTCCTTGAGCACGCCGTTGCGGTTCGGGTGGCGCAGCTTGCGCAGGGCCTTGGCCTCGATCTGGCGGATGCGCTCGCGGGTCACATCAAAGATCTGGCCGATCTCCTCAAGGGTCTTCATGCGGCCGTCATCGAGGCCATAGCGCAGCCGCAGCACATCGCGCTCGCGCGGGCTGAGGGTGGCGAGCACGCCTTCGAGGTCTTCGCGCAGCAGGTTCTTGGCGACGTCCTGCTCGGGGTTCTCGATGTCGGCTTCGATGAAGTCGCCCAGGCGGGAGTCCTCCTCCTTGCCGATCGGGGTCTCGAGCGAAATCGGCAGCTGGGCGCTCTTGGCGATGAAGCGCAGCTTCTCGATGGTCATCTCCATCGATTCGGCGATCTCTTCTTCGGTGGGCTTGCGGCCGAACTCCTGGCTCAGGGTCTTGGTGGTCTTCTTGATGCGCGAGATGGTCTCGTACAGGTGCACCGGCAGGCGGATCGTGCGCGACTGGTCGGCAATCGCGCGGGTGATCGCTTGGCGGATCCACCAGGTGGCGTAGGTCGAGAACTTGTAGCCCTTCTCGTGGTCGAACTTTTCAGCGGCGCGGATCAGGCCGAGGGAACCCTCCTGAATCAGGTCCTGGAAGCTCAGGCCCCGGTTCATGTACTTCTTGGCGATCGAGACCACCAGGCGCAGGTTCGACTGCACCATCTTTTCCTTGGCGCGTCGGCCGAGCATCAGCCTCCGGCGGAACTTGATCAGCGGCATCTCGACCAGCGCCGCCCACTCCTTGGTGTCGGGGTAGTGGCCGTGATCGCTCTCAAACTGGGCGGCCAGCTCCTCGAGCTGCAGCAGATCGGCGATCTTGCGGGCCAGTTCGATCTCTTCGTCGGGGCGCAGCAGGCGGATGCGGCCGATCTCCTGCAGGTAGACCCGGATCGAGTCTTCGGTGTAGACGCCCTTGGGGCCCACCTTGATGCTGGCCAGAGCCTTGGCGGCGGCCTTGTCGTCCTTGACTTCAGCGGGCGCCTCTGCCTCGGCCCGGTCAGCGGCGCTGATCAACGCATCGGCGCTGGCCTCAAGATCGATCGCCGCAGCGGCCGGCTGGCTCGCGGCTGCTTTGGTTTTGGATTTGGCAGGAGTTTTGCCGGCTTTGGCGCTGCTGGCGGCGGCTTTGGGGGCTGCAGCAGCCTTGCCGGTCTTGGCAGTGGTTTTGGCAGCCGGTTTGCTCTTGCTCGCCTTGCTCTTGGCGGCGGTTTTGGCGGTGCTCTTCACCGCTTCAGGTGCCTCGACGGCCACTGCATCAACGTCAGTGCTGGTGGGGGCTTCAAGGATGGCTGCAGGGCTCATGGAACGACTGACGGTGGGATAGAGGCGTCGCGGCGATGCGATGAACTGATCACCAATCGAGACGGCAACCTGCGAGGCCTGCCGGACGTGGTGAACACAAACGGTGATCCAGAACAATTGACGTGGGCAACGGCATGCACTGCCGATGACAGACCGCAGACGACGCGCTGACCAGCCAGCAGGTGGACCGATGGCGGTCCGTCAAGCGTTCTAGTGGTGCAGGCAGTTGGTTTGAGGAGTGTCGATGAACCGGTTTGGCCGAAGCCTGATGACAGCTGTCAGGGGTGGTCGCAGACCGGGAGGCCAGTAATGGAAAGCCTTCATGGAGAAGGTCGTTTCCTGGCGCTCGCTTCGGGTCTTCCCTCTGGACGGAACCTTGCCTGGTTCCGACAGCAGTCGATCGACTGCCCAACACTGTCATCTTAAGAATGGCGAGACGCCTTTGCAAGCCTGGTGGCAAGCCAATCCCAGATCGCAGCGCCGCCCTGGCTCCAGGTCTGGCTCGAAGCGGGCCGTGAAGGGCAGGTTTTCACCTACGGCAATCCCCAGCAGATCCCTGTGCAGCCAGGTGATCTCGTGCAGGTGCGCCTGCGCGGCCGGCGCCATTCGGGTCTGGTGGTTGAAGCCCTTGAAGACCTGCCCGGCGAACTGGGGGCTCGCACGCTGCAGCCCATCGAGAGCCTGCTGCAGGCCGCCGCGGTGACGACCCGCTGGCAGGCCTTGATCGCCCAGGTGGCAGTCCACTGCCACGCCAGTCGCTTTTTGACCCTCAAGAGCGCCCTGCCGTCGGCCTGGCTGGGCCAGCGCGCGCAGCGGCCTGCCAAGGCGGCGCGACCCCAGTGGTGCATCGAAGGACCACTGCCTGGGGCCGAGAGCACGCGGCTCACGGCGGCTCAGGGGGCCCTGCTGAGCAGTCTCGAGGCCGCCGGTGGCGCGTTGCCCCTGGTTCAACTGTGCGGCCAGGGCGGCCACAGCCGTGCCGTCCTAGCGGCGCTTGAGCGCCGAGCGCTGGTGAGGCGCGTACCGCTGGCAGCAGCACGTCCTGCGGTGGACTCGGCGCGCCGGCTTAATCCTGAGCAGAGTCTGGCCTGCAAGGCCGTGCTGACGGCCGAACCGGGCTCCACCCTGCTGCTCTGGGGGGTCACCGGGGCCGGCAAGACCGAGGTCTACCTGCAGGCAGCGGCAGCGGTCCTGGCGCGGGGGCAGAGCGTGCTGCTGCTGACACCCGAGATCGGTCTGATCCCTCAACTGCTCGATCGCGCCCGCAGCCGCTTCGCTGACGCGGTGCTCGAGTACCACAGCGGCATGGCCGATGGTGAGCGGGTCGCCAGTTGGCGCAAGGCTCTTGATCCATCGCAGCCCCGTTTGGTGGTGGGCACCCGTTCGGCGGTGTTTTTGCCCCTGCCTCGCCTGGGCCTGATCGTGCTCGATGAGGAGCACGACAGTTCGTACAAGCAGGAGAGTCCGATGCCCTGCTACCACGCCCGCGATGTGGCCCAGATGCGCGCCCAGCAGGACGGTGCCGTGCTGCTGCTGGGCACCGCAACGCCATCGCTGGAGACGTGGCAGCGCTGTGAGATCGGCGAGATCGCGCTGTTGAAGCTGCCCTCTCGTATCGGTGGGCGCCCCCTGCCCCCGGTGCGGCTGGTCGACATGCGCCAGGAACTGGCCCAGGGGCATCGGCGGCTGATCAGCAGGCCCCTGCTCGATCGGCTCCAGCAGGTGGGCGAACGCCGGGAGCAGGCGGTGGTGCTGGTGCCGCGGCGTGGCTATCGCTCGTTTCTGAGTTGCCGCAGTTGCGGTGAGGCGGTGCTGTGTCCGCACTGCGATGTGGCGCTGACGGTGCATCGCAGCAAGGCCGGCAACCAGTGGCTGCGCTGCCACTGGTGCGATCACCGCCAGAACGTCAGCGATCGCTGCAGCCATTGCGGCTCTTCAGCGTTCAAGCCCTTTGGCGCCGGCACCCAGCGGGTGGTTGAGCAACTGGCTGAAGATCTGCCCGAGCTGCGGCTGTTGCGCTTCGATCGCGACAGCACCCGCGGCCGCGATGGGCACCGCCAGCTGCTGCAGCGCTTTGCCGCCGGCGAAGCCGACGTGCTCGTGGGCACCCAGATGCTGGCCAAGGGAATGGATCTACCCAGGGTCACCCTGGCTGCGGTGCTGGCTGCCGATGGCCTGTTGCATCGGCCCGATCTGCGGGCCAGTGAGCAGGCCCTGCAGCTGATGCTGCAGCTCGCAGGCAGGGCCGGCCGCGCTGAACTGCCCGGCGAGGTGCTGGTGCAGACCTATCTGCCCGAACATCCGGTGATTGCTCACCTGGTCAGTGGCGATTACGGCGCCTTCCTGGCCGAAGAGCTGGAGCTGCGCCGCCGCGCCGCGCTGGTTCCCTTTGCCAGAGCCGCCCTGCTGCGGTTTGCAGGTCCGTCCGCCAGCGCAACGGCAACGGCTGCCGCTGCTGTGGCCTCAAGGCTTGAGCCCCAGGTGCTGGAGGCAGGTTGGTGCTTGATCGGTCCGGCACCGGCGCCTGTGGCCCGTGTGGCGGGCCGCAGCCGCTGGCAGTTGTTGCTGCACGGGCCTGCAGGCGGTGCCATCCCATTGCCGGCTGAAGCTGAGCTGCGCGGCAACCTGCCCGCTGGGGTGAGCCTGGCGATCGACCCCGACCCGCTGGCCCTTTAGCCCGGCAGTTCGGGCAGGCCAAAGCCCAATTGCCGGCGCAGTTGCTGCAGCACCAGGCTGAGCAGCAGCAGTGCTGCCACGGCAACAGCGCCAAGACCCAGCGGATTCCAATGCCACAGGTGCAGCACCAGCTGGTTGCTGGCGCCGCCCTGCAGACGCCAGCGCCAACGCGGTGTGCGTCCAGCCCCGATGGGCTCTGCCGCAGCCGGAGCGGCACTGCGCAGCGCCCGCTTGGGTACGCCTTCAAGCACGAGCTCAAGCTCTGGGGTGCTCCAGGGGCTGAGGCCGCGCAGGTCGAGCTCCAGCACAAAGCGCTCATCGATCGCCACCAGCCAGTTGCGGCTGCGCAGCTGCAGCTGCGGCTCTGGCAGCCCCGCCGCAGCCAAGCCTGAGGCACTGCTGATGCTCTGCTGCAGCCGGCGCAGGGCCTGGCGGCTGGGCAGCACTGGGGCCTGCAGCAGGGTGCTCTCTCCCAGCTGCTGCACCCGCCAGCCCTGCTGGCGCAGGTCCTTGATCCATTGCCGTTGCCAGGCCGGCAGCGCGCCGCCGCCACTGTCGATGCGATGGCTCAGTTGCAGCCGTCCGGGGCTGCTGAAGCGCAGGGTGCTGGTGACCTCGTTGCAGCCCCCGAGCAGCAGCGCCAGGGCAACCAGCAGGCTGACCAGCAGGGCAAAGCCCAGGGGGGCGCGGGTGGGGCCGACGGCTGGCGGCGGTGGTTCAGGGGGCCGTTGACGCCGGCGTCTCCGGCTCAGTTCGCCGAGCTGGCGCCCCACAGCCGGATCGCTGCCGCTCAGATCAGGCAGGGTGAGCGACCAGTCGCGCGGCCGCTGCAGAGCGGGTGCCTCCAGTACGCGCTGCAGCTCGCGGGCCTGGGCCCGCAGGCTGGCGTCGCCGCAGCTGCGCAGCCTGCGGCAGCACAGCAACGCCTCGTTGTTGCGGCCCAGGCCCAAGTACGCGGTCGCCAGCAGCAGCAGGGCCTGGCTCTGCTGCGCCTGAGCGCCTGCGCCCAGCAGCCTGATCACCTGGCCGTAGTCACCCCGCTCGAGTGCGTGTTGCGCCTGCGCCAGCTGCACCTGCTCCGGCTGGTCGCTCACCGTGATCAGTCGCCGGGCTGCAGATGGCGTTGGCTGCCCACCACCATCGTGCCGATGCCGGCATTGGTGAAGACCTCAAGCAGCAGGGCATGGGGAACCCGCCCATCGACGATGTGCGCTGCCGCCACACCCTGGGCCAGGGCACGGATGCAGCATTCGGTCTTGGGGGTCATGCCCCCCTGCACCACACCGCTGCTCATCAGCTGGCGGGCGGCCGCAAGACTCAACTGCCTGTGTAACGAGCCCGGATCGTCCCGATCCTGCAGGATCCCGGGGGTGTCGGTCAGCAGGATCAGCTTTTCGGCCTGCAGGGCAGCGGCCAGTTCGCCCGCCACCGTGTCGGCGTTGATGTTGTGGGCTTGTCCTGAAGGATCAGCTGCCACGCTTGAAATCACCGGGATGTAACCGGCATCGAGCAGGGGTGTCAGCACGGCGGGATTGACGGCCGCCACATCGCCCACCAGGCCTCGGGATCCATCGCCGTAGGGGCGTGCGATCACCAGCTGGCCATCGCTGCCGCAGAGGCCGACGGCCTGGCCGCCCACCTGGTGCAGGCCGTTAACGATCTGTTTGTTGACCCTGCCGACCAGCACCATCTCGACCACGTCCATGGTGGCGGCGTCCGTGACGCGCAGGCCATCTTGAAACTGCGGGGTGATCGCCAGTTTCTCGAGCCACTGGTTGATCTCAGGCCCGCCGCCGTGCACCACGATCGGCTGCACACCGACGCTGCGCAGCAGCACCAGATCACGAAAGACCGCCTCGCGCAGATCGGCCTGCACCATGGCGGCGCCGCCGTATTTCACCACCATGCGGCGCCCGGCAAAGCGCTGGATGTAGGGCAGGGCTTCGCTGAGGACCGAAACCCTCAGGGTGTCGTTGCTGGTGATGGCGTCGCTCACGATTTCAGCAGGGTCAGACGCAGGTGCCCGGAGCTGATCGGCTCGAGCTCTGCGCTCAGGCCGGGACCGAAGAAGCGTCCCAGGCGTGCCTGCTGATCTTGCCAGCGCTCGAGCGGTACGCCAGCGGTGTCAAACGTGAGCACCAGGCCGTAGCTGCCATCGCTGCCAATCTCGGCCACGCTCAGCAGCTGCGGCGGACGGTCTTCATCCCAGAGCTTGAGGGCTTCGAGTGAGCTCTCCAGGTGGGCCTTTTGCCCGTAACGCCAGCGGTTGAGATCGCCCAGCAGTTTGATCAGGTCTGCATTGGCAGGATCCAGACGCTCGTTGCGGTACTGCTCGGGGGGCGTGAGCCGCTTTGGCGGCGGCAGCTCCGATGACTTCAGCGCCAACCCCCCCAGCAAGATGGGGATGCCATAAAAAATCGTCGGCAGACTGAGGTTGGCGTTATCGCCCAGGTAGGCGATTGAGCCGACCACGGTCAGCACGGCGCCGGCGATGGTCACCAGGCTTCCTGGAGAGAACAGAGCATTCATGCCGCCATCTTCGGCCAGCAGCAAGCAGGATGGAGCTGTTGCGCCGCCCTGATGGCCTTCTCAAACCCGATGAGCCCTGCAGAACCCGACTCTGGTGCGGCAGCTGGCGTGCATGAGCTGCTGGCCCAGCTGCAAGACGATCGGCAGTGGCTCCTGCGTCAGCTCGATGCCGGTGCCTGGCCTGACTACAGGCTTGATCTGGCAGCACTCGAGCGCGAGCTTGGCGCGTTGCTCGATCGGGCCCAGGACAAGCTCAGCAGCTGATCGGGGCCCGTCGGGTTGCACCCGTCAAAAGGGAATGTCGTCGTCTCCAAGGTC
>VGQS01000007.1 GCA_016882285.1 Cyanobacteria bacterium K_DeepCast_35m_m2_155
TTGGCGCTGCGGCCGCCGAGCTTGCAGTGCACGTACAGCTGTTTGCCGGCCGCCAGCTCACGCACGCGATCTACGGCAGCGCCGCTTTCGATCTGATCCAACGGAATCAGCTCGGCCCCAGGGATCACCGCAATCTCAGCCTCGGGTGGATTGCGCACATCGATCAGCAGCAACGCGCTGGTGTCACCCTCGAGCAGCAGCTTGAGCTCGCTGACGCTGATGCTCTCGACCGCACCGGCTTCTTCGGTGCCCGGAGCGCTGCCGCCGACGCCGCAGAACTCCTGGTAATCAATCAGCTTGTCGATCACGGGACGCTCGGGGTTGGGGCGCAGCTTGAGCTCGCGAAACTTCATGCCCAGGGCATCAAACAGCAGCAGACGCCCGCTCAAGGTGGTGCCGATGCCGGTGATGATCTTGACCGCCTCGGTGGCCTGGATCACGCCGATGATCCCGGGCAGCACGCCCACCACGCCACCCTCGGCGCAGGAGGGCACCATGCCCGGCGGCGGCGGCTCGGGGAACAGGTCGCGGTAGTTCGGGCTGGCGGCGTCGAGGTTGAACACCGTGGCCTGCCCTTCAAAACGGAAGATCGAGCCGTACACGTTGGGCTTGCCCAGCAGCACGCAGGCGTCGTTGACCAGGTATCGGGTCGGAAAGTTATCGGTGCCGTCGCACACCAGGTCGTAGGGACGCACGATCTCAAGGGCGTTCTCACTGCTGAGAGCGGTCTCGTAGAGATCGACCTGGCAGTGGGGGTTGATCTCGAGGATGCGCGCCTTGGCCGATTCGATCTTGGGCTTGCCGACCCAGCTGGTGCCATGGATCACCTGGCGCTGCAGGTTGCTGTGATCGACAACGTCAAAGTCGACGATACCGATCCGGCCCACCCCGGCAGCGGCCAGATACAGCAGCAGCGGTGAACCCAGACCACCGGTGCCGACGCACAGCACCGAAGCGGCCTTGAGGCGCTTTTGCCCCTCCATGCCCACCTCAGGGAGGATCAGATGCCTGGCAAAGCGCGCCACCTCATCGGGGCTGAGCGCCACACCGCTGGTGTCAGGAGGAAGCATGGCTCAAGAAGAAAGCACGACGGCCGCGCTGCCGCCGCCGCATCAATCTGCCATTGTCCATGGCAGCGGCGTCGGCGCTCTGAGCTTGCCGTCCTCGGCAGGTTCATCAAGCCACCAGAACGCCCACTGCCAGCGGCAACTGTGGCCTTGCGGCAGGTCCGCCAGTGCTCCCAGGGGGGTCCCAATCAACATCAGGGCTGGGGCCATGGTGAGCTGACAATCAAGCTCCGAAGGCACAGGGTCGCTGCTGGGGTGACTGTGCGCCACGCCGATCACGCCCAAACCCCGCTGCCGGCACCAGCGCTGCGCGTGCAGTTGCTCCCTGGGGTCGAGCGCAAAACGGCGGTGGCGCTGCGCAGGATCGGGCCAGCAGTTCAGGCAGGGCCAGATCTGCTGCACACGGGTGCAAGCAGCGGCGCTGCCAAGCAGGAGCGCGCAGCCCTCTGCCGGGCTGGCAGCGCCCAAAACGCTCTCCAGAGTGATCAGGGCGCCGCGATCAACGGTGATCCGAACTGGCGTAATTGAGGTCACCCCGATACATTGCTGGAAAGTTTCTGGCAAGACCTCCTTCCTGGTCCATGAGCGACTTCAATCACGACGCTGCCGAACAGGGCCAGGTTGAGCCACTCGCCTCTGCGCAAAACGCTGATGGCGCAGGCGATTCAGGTAGCAAGTTTACCGAGCGCTACGGCGAGATCCTCAGCACGATCAATCAGACCCTCGACACCCTCGACTGGGATCAGATGGGCCGTATCGGCAAGGCTGCCGGTGTGATTTTTGCGGTGGTCGTCGCCCAAATCCTGATCAAAGGGGTCCTGGACACGATCAATGTGATCCCCTTGGTGCCTGGTCTGCTTGAGCTGCTGGGCCTTGTGGTGGTCGGGCAGTGGAGCTGGAAGAACCTCAGCACCAGCGAGAAGCGCAACGATGTCGTCAATCGCATCCAGACCCTCCGCAAGGAATACCTCGGCTGAGGAGCTCAGCCGAGCAACCGCTCCATACAGGCCTGGGCCTGCTGCCGGTAGCCACCGCCAAACAGGTGGGCGTGGTTGAGCAGGTGATACAGGTTGTAGAGCTCAAGGCGTCCTCTGGAGCCGGCAGGTAGGGGCCATTCGGCCTCATAGGCGCTGAAGAACTGGGGCGGGAAGCCGCCAAACAGCTGCGCCATGGCCAGATCCACCTCGCGGTCGGCGCGGTAGATCGCCGGGTCAAACAGGGCCGCGCCGCCGCCCTCGAGCAGCCCGGCATTGCCGCTCCAAAGATCGCCATGCACCAGCGCTGGATCGGGGGTGTGATCAGCCAGCAGCTGCCAGGCGCGCTGCAGCAGTGCAGCAGCGCGGCCGAAAGGACGGCCTGCTGCCTGCGCCAGATCGAACTGATGGCCCAGGCGCTGCTCGACAAAACAGAACACCCAGCTCTGCTGCCAGCTGTTGGGCTGCGGGGTTGCGCCGATGAAATTGGCGCAGTGCCAACCAAAGCGGCCCTGCCCAGGCCCGCAGCGCAGGCTCTGGCGATGCAACTGGGCCAAGCCCTGACCCAGCTGCTGCCAGGCGCTTGGAGCAGGACCTGGGGCCAGGGCCAACCAAGGCAGCAGCAGCACCGCCTGCTGGTCCACCACGCTGCAGGCCAGCGGTATGGGGATCTGCAGGCCAGGTGGAGCCGCAGCCGCCAACGCCCTGAGGCCATCGGCCTCAGCCTCAAGCAGCGGAAATGCCGCAGCTTGATTGCTTTTCAAGAACAACCTGCGCCCATCACAGAACTCCAGCTGCCAGGCGTTGTGAATGCAGCCACCGGCCACGGGGCTCTGCTGGCGCAGCGGGACGCCCACCTGCTGCTGCAACCAGCTCACCAGCGCCTCGGGCATCACGGCTGTCGGGGGCAGCTGCCAGCATGCCCCCATGCGCACTGCGGCCCCACACACCCCCGTCGATGTGGCCGTTGTGGGGGCGGGCATTGCCGGCCTCAGCGCTGCGGCACTGCTGGCCAAAGCTGGGCTGCAGGTGGTGCTGCTCGAAGCCCATCACCAAAGCGGCGGCTGCGCCGGCACCTTCAGGCGCGGCCCCTGGACCTTCGATGTGGGCGCCACCCAGGTGGCCGGCCTTGAGCCCGGGGGCATTCATCAGCGTCTGTGGGCCCATCTGGGCCTGCCGCCCCTACAGGCCTCGCCCCTTGACCCCGGCTGCGTTGTCGATCTGGGTGACGGGACAGCGGCGGTGCAGCTGTGGCGCGATCCGCAGCGCTGGCAGCAGGAGCGGCAACGGCAATTTCCAGGCAGTGAGCGCTTCTGGCAGTGGTGCGCTGCCGTGCATCAGGCCAACTGGGCTTTTGCAGGCCGCGATCCGGTGCTGCCGCCGCGCAACCTCTGGGATCTCGGCCAGCTGCTCAAAGCCATCGGGCCTGCCAACCTGGCCAGTGGCCTGCTGAGCGCTGCCACCGTTGCTGATCTGCTGAGCTGGAGCGGCTGCGGCAATGACCGGCGCCTGAGGCGCTATCTCGATCTGCAGCTGAAGCTCTACTCCCAGGAGGACGCCAGTCGCACAGCTGCGCTCTATGGGGCCACCGTGCTGGCGATGGCCCAGGAGCCCCTGGGGCTGTGGCACCTGCAGGGATCGATGCAAGAGCTGAGCAGCGCGCTCGAAAGCTCACTGCAACACAGCGGCGGGACGCTGCTGCTGCGGCACCGGCTTGAGCGGCTCGAACCTCCAGCAGCCTCTGGCCACGGTGCATGGCAGCTGCAGGGCACAGCGGCCGGGCAGCAAGCGTTCGCCCTGGCGGCCCGTGATGTGGTGCTCAGCCTGCCGCCCCAGAGCCTTGAAACCCTGCTGGAGCCCCAGCACGTCCCCAGGGGGTACAGGCACCGGCTGCAGCACCTGGGCGAACCCTCGGGGGCCCTGATCTTCTACGGGGCCGTGGCGCGGGCGCTGCTGCCGCCCGGGTGCCCAGGGCACCTGCAGCTCGATTGGAGCGAGCCGGGCCCCCTGTTTGTCTCAGTCAGCCACGAGGGCGATGGCCGCGCCCCTGCGGGCCAGGCGACGGTGATCGCCAGCGTGTTCACCAAGGCACGCCCCTGGTTTACAGGCGAGCTGGCCGATCACAGCAACCGCGAGCGCCACAAACGGCTGTTGATGCAGCAGATCCAGCAGGGTCTGCAGACCCTGCTGGGCATCGAGTCTGAGGCGTGGTTGCACGGCGAACTGGCCACGCCCCGCGCCTTTGCCCACTGGTGCGGCAGGCCCTATGGCTACGTGGGCGGCCTGGGCCAGCACCCCAGCCGTTTTGGACCGTTTGGCTTGGCCAGCCGCACACCGCTGCCTGGGCTGTGGCTCTGCGGTGATTCGATCTACCCCGGTGAGGGCACTGCAGGGGTCAGCCTCTCGGCCGTGATGGCCTGCCGGCAACTGCTGGCCGCGCGCGGGCAGCAGCTCAACCTGCCTTGACGCTTCTGGCGAACATCAGGGGCTGGCGGGTCGATCAACAAAGTCAGCACGCAGTCGCTGGCTCTGCCTGAGCTGCTCCTCCAGCGCTGGCCACAGGCCCTGCTGCACCTGCTCGCTGAGCTCCGCCAAGCACTGGCTGTAGGTCTGCAGGGCAGCTGCAACGGCCTGTTGATTGCTGCGGGCCATCAGCAGACCCAACTGCGGATTGCCGCCACCCACGCGGGTGGTGTCGGCAAAACCCGTCGAGGCCAGGCTGCGCACCAGTTGAGCCAACTGGGGGCCGGCACCGGCGGCAGCCGCACCGCGATCAGCCGCGTGCAGCAAAGCCGCCGACACCAGCACCGGCAGATGGGAGATCAGGGCCACCGCCTGATCGTGCTCGGCTGCACCACAGCTGATGCAGCGGGCCCCCAGGGCCACCGCCAAAGCGTCCACGGCAGCCAGCGCCTGGGGCTCGCTGCCAGCAGCGGGCGTGAGCACCCAGGGGCACCCAGCAAACAAACCGGTCAGCCCGGCCTCGACCCCGGCACTGGCGGTGCCGGCCATCGGATGGCTGGCCACAAAGCGCGCGTGCAGGGGCTGCCAGCGCTCCAGCACCGGCGCCTTGACCGACCCGACATCGGTGATCACCGCTGCAGGGGGCAAGGCTGCCACCAGCGCCGGATCTGGTGCCAGCAGCTGATCCAGAGGCAGAGCCAGCACCACCAGGCCGCACCCGGCAAGCACACTGGGATCGGTGGCAACCCGATCGACCAGACCGCGCTGCAGGGCCCGCTCGGCGCTCTGCTGGCGATGGGCCACACCATGGACAACCACCCCCTGCCGGCGCAGATCGAGGGCGATCGAGCCTCCGATCAGGCCCAGACCGACGATGCCCACGGGCGAGGAGCGCCAGGCATCGGCGGCGGCACAAGCTTGCGTGGGCATCAGCGGTGCGGGGCGAACAGGGCGCTCATCCCAGCTTCCTACGATTCCGCGATGTTGGAAGCCCATGCCCACCAACAGCTCAAGGCCCTGCTGCGGCAGGAAGCCAGTGCGCTCTGGCCCCATCACCTCAGCCTCAGCCGGCTGGTGGGTCGCAGCCTGCGCCGCGGCGACCACAGCCTGATCCGCCTGGCGGTCGGCAGCGACCCCAGCTGGTGGATCGGTCTGTTGGTCCCCATGGCCCTCAGCGAAACGCCCCTGGCCCTGGTGGTCACCGACAGCCAACGGCAGCGCCTGCTGCAGGTAGAGCTGCCGCGGCTGGCCCGCGCCGGCATTCCACTGGCCTGCGCAGAAGGCCCCCAGCCCCCTGCAGCAGGGGTGCTGTGGCTGCTCAACCATGCCGAACTGATCGAAGCCTGGCGGCAGCAGCAGCTGGCTGAGCGTCAACTGGTCCTGCCCCATGCCGAGCGGCTCGAAGAGCTGCTGCGCGCAGCCCTTGCTGTGACCGTTGAGCCTCACCACTGGGACCAGCTGCGCCGCAACATCCCCTCTGCTGAGGCGTCGTTGCTGGAGCTGCATGAGCGGCTCAATCGCACCGTGCTGGCCGCACCGCGGCACCCTGGCGGGCGCATTGCCCTGGGCGATCACGATGAAGCCCCCCTGCGCCAGCTGTTGGCGTTGCTGGGACCACTGCCTCGCCCCTGGGAGCGCTGGCTCAGTGCCCAGGGGCAAGGCTGGTGCAGCTGGGCCGAGCTCAATCCAGCGCTGCTGCAGTGGACGCTGCAGCGCCAACCCCTCGATCCACTGGAGGCGCTGGCGGGCCTGCTAAAGAACCGCGGCGCGATCGTGATCGGGCAGCTGCCGGCGCAACGCGCCGCTGAACCGTTGCCGACGGCTGCGCTGCAGATGGGCCTGAACCCCCAGGTGGATGTGCGCCTGGGCGAGCCACCGTTGGCTGATCCACTGCCCCTGTACGCGCCACTGCGCCAGCCGCTGCCCAACAGCCCGATCTATGGCGAGCACCTGCTGCAACAGAGCCGCCGGTTGATGCTGGCCCAGGAGCGCCTGAGCGTGGTGCTCGTTGACGACGAGCTGCTGCGCCACCAGCTGACCAGCGGCTTGGCGGGCGAATTTGGCAGCCGGGTCGTGCACGAATCCACGGCTGTCGAGAGCAATGCCGTGCTCTGCGCGCGCTGGTCCTGGTGGCTTGAGCAGCAAGAACGGCTGCCCCTGCCATCACAACTGGTGGTGGCGCTGCTGCCGATCGCGAGCCTGGAAGATCCCCTGACCGCGGCGCGCGTCGCCCAGCTACGCCAACTGGGCCGTGACTGGTTTCGCGAGTTGCTGCTGCCCGACGCACTGCTGCAGCTGCAACATGCAGCCGCCAGCCTGCGCAACCAGGGCGGCCAAGCTGGCACGCGGATGGCCATTCTCGATGGACGACTCCGCGGCCGCAGCTGGGGTCAGCGCGTGTTGCAGTCGCTCGAACCGTGGGTGAACCTGAGCCGACTGCTGCCCAACTGAGCCGCTCGGATCTGCCGTTAGCGTTGCCACACTTGTTGGCGGTGATCAGGCCGCTGTGCACCGCATGGGGGAAGCCAAACGCCGCAGCGAACAAGGGTTGCCGCCCCGCAAACCCAAGCCCAGCGCCGCGGCCAGCTCCTCTGGCAGCAGCTGGTGGAACCCCACGTCAGGCAGCACCGGTGAGCGCTTTGTCGCCCTGACCACCCGCGGAGCATGGATCGGCATTGGTGCGCTGGTGCTGTTCTGGGTGACCGTGCGCTTTGTTGGCCCAGCAGCAGGTTGGTGGACCCTGGCGGACGGCTGAGAGCCCAATCACACAAATCGGAAGAAATCCTTAAACTGGGTTGACCTTCCGGTCTCCGCCATGTTTGGCCGTTTAGCCGAGCAGTACCGCAGTGTTGTCGAAGATCTCGTTCTGAGCCTGCAGGCCCTGGCCGCGAGCCTGAGCGCGGCTGGGCACACCGCGAGCTGCTACGTCTGCGGCGACGGCCGCGACGGGCACGGCGCCTCATTTGTGGCCAACCTCTCCCCAGCTGCCAGCAACAACCACATGGTGCGTTTTCTGGTGTCGGATTTCGGCATCAGCTGGGTCGAGTCGCGCGATGGTCACGAACTGGTGAAACTGGAGGGTGCAGAGGCCATTCAGGAGCTCGGGCGCATGGCTGAGCGCCTGCGCCCGGGCCAGCCAAGCGCCGCTCTCGAGCCCCCATCGGCCGACTGGCCGCAAGCACAACCCCGCAGCGCCCTCCACCAGAACGCTTGAAGCGACAAAAAAGGGGCTCCGCGGAGCCCCTTTTTTTTAGTGCCGCGGCCCTAACTGGCCTGGGGCAGCTCCTCCAGCGGTGCTGCAGCCGCAGCCTTGGCCGCAGCGGCCAGCGGCTTCATGGAGTTGGCCGTGACTTCAGAACCCTCGGTGAGCTTCTGGCGGGTGAGCGACTCGATCACCTCGCGCTGATCTGGGTTCTGCTCAAGCCACACGATCGTGTTGTCGCGGCCCTGGCCGATGTTGTCGCCTTCGTAGCTGTACCAGGCGCCCTTGCGGGTCACCACACCGGTCTCTTCCGCCAGATCGAGCAGGCAGCCCAGGGTGCTGATGCCGCGGCCAAACAAGATGTCGAACTCGGCAATGCGGAAGGGAGGTGCCACTTTGTTCTTGGCAACCTTGACCTTGGCGCGGATGCCGTATTCCTCTGTGCCGCGCTTGAGGGTCTGGATGCGGCGAATATCGAGACGCACCGAGGCGTAGAACTTCAACGCATTACCGCCGGTCGTAGTCTCAGGGTTGCCGTAGGTGACGCCGATCTTCTGACGCAGCTGGTTGAGGAAGATCACCGTGCATCCCGATTTGCCGATGTTGCCAGTGATCTTGCGCATCGCCTGACTCATCAGACGGGCCTGGCTACCCACCGCCAGATCACCCATTTCGCCTTCGATCTCAGCCCGTGGGGTGAGCGCGGCGACCGAGTCAACCACCACGATGTCGACCGCGGCAGAACGCACCAGCTGATCGACGATTTCAAGGGCCATTTCGCCGGTGTCGGGCTGGGACACCAGCAAATTCTCAATATCAACGCCCAGGGCAGCGGCATAGACGGGGTCCAGGGCATGCTCAGCGTCCACAAAGGCAGCCACACCACCGCGGCGCTGCACCTCAGCAATGGCATGCAGGGTGAGCGTGGTCTTACCGGAGCTCTCAGGGCCGTAGACCTCGACAACCCGACCCTTTGGGTAGCCCCCACCCAGGGCCAGATCGAGGGTCAGCGCACCAGTGGAAATGGTCTCCACCCGCATGCGGGAGGCATCGCCCAGGCGCATGATCGAGCCCTTGCCGAAATTGCGCTCGATCTGGTTGAGGACCAGCCCCAGGGCCTTGTCCCGCTCAGGCGAGCTGGCAGCAGGGGCAGACGTGGACGACGAAGAAGCAGGCACGGCAGCAACAGAGGTCGAGGTGACACCCGCACGGGGGCGGGAGATGGATGTAGCGGGGGCAGCGGCAGGAGGCGAGGAATCCGGGATGGACCCCGGGGCGGCCTTGGAATCAGCTGGCATGGCTCAAAGCAGAAACAGAACAGCGCTCAAAACGGAGCACGGCAGGCCGCAGGGGCATCCTGCGACCACCAGAGAACAAGTGCCACCAAAAGCGGCCAGCGTTTCAGGCGGCGCCCTCCCAACCAACAGGTGATTAGTACGCGCGTACTGTAGCGCTCAGGGCCAGGTTGCCAAGGGGGCGGCAAAGCGCTCGGGCGTGAGCCAGCTGATCGAAACCGGCAGGTTCTCGCCGTCACCAGGGCCCAGATAGCCCCACGACACCAGATAACAGCGCACCGCATCAAGACCAGGGCGACGGCGCACCGCCTCAAGCGTGGGCCTGCGGTCTTCGATGAAGCGGATCGGAGCGCTGTTGCCAGCGGCCCCCTGCTCAGCCAGCAGCCGCTCGAGCACGTCAGGCTTGCTGCCGGCCTCGTGGCCGAACAACGCCAAGGGCGCCAGATCGGCAGCAGCCAGCAGCTCCCTGGCAAAGGCCTCCCCCTTGGTGGTCAGCACCATCCAGGCGGCGCCTTCTGCAGCCAGTGCTTGCAGCCGATCGCACACCCCTGGATAAAAGCGATGGCGCGCCAGCCAGGCCCGGTGATCACTGGCGATACCGGCGCTGCGAAACGCCTCAAGGGCCTGTTGCAACAGCTCAGGAGTGCAGCGCCAACGCTGCAGGGCAGCAGCAAGCGCGCCGTCGTAATCGGCGCGTACAGCAGCAAGCTCAAAGCCAGGCAAGGAGAGCTCGGCCGCCATCAGGACCATCTCCCAGCCCTTGTGGATCAGCGGCCTGAGCTGCGCGAAGGCCGCTGGGGCCACCTCAGGAAGCCCAAGAGGGCCCACCAGTTGCTCAGCGGCCCCCCGGGCAGCCCACCAGTACTCAGGCATGCCATCGATCAGCACACCGTCGAAATCGAAGACCAGCAGGGGACGATGGGTCAAAACTGGGCCGCTAGGATTCGAACCTAGGAATGGCGGGACCAAAACCCGCTGCCTTACCGCTTGGCGACGGCCCAATGGACGCTCGGCGACGCCGGCGTCCTGCTAGTTACCCATAGCGGCCTGCCGCTCGTCAACAGCCCTGGATCAATCCAAGTCCAGGGGAAAGCCAAGGCTCCACCAGGGCCTGGGCCTGCCGCAGAGCATCGGGCCAGAGATCGGCGCAATCGAGCAACCGCAGCCCGCGCTGATGGGCCTGCTGCAACCAAGGCTGCAAGCGCCGCCGTGCTTCACCGCCAAAGGCCACTCCTGCGGCCCTGGCGCGCAGATTCTGGCGATCCAGCTCGGCATGGGTCTGAGCATTGGTGCCACCAGCCAGCTGCAGAGGCCCTGGCGGAGCCAAGCGGCCCAGACGCGCCAGCAGCCGCACGGCCTCGCGGGCCGGCGCCGGCCCCAGATCACCGCTCATGGGCTTGCCATCGAGCTGCCACAGGGGCCTGAAGCCCGCTGCACGCAACAGGGCGAAACGCGCCCACAGCTCTTGAGCCAGAGCGTCGGGCGGCGCAGCGGCAGCTGGCGCCATGCTGACCGCCACCCTCTGCAGGGGTACACCGCTGGCAGCCAACTGCTCCAGACGCTGGGCAAAGGCCGGCAGGCGACCGGCCTGGCAGTGCAGCTCCAGCGCATTGGGCTGCAACTCGGCCAGCAGTGCCGGCACATCGGCTGCAGCCAACACCTGCGAGCGCTCCTCGATCAAGCCCAGCGGACAGGCCGGCAGACAGCGGCCGCAGCCATAGCAACGCTCCTCGAGCACGCCCTCGTGGCCCGTGGCGGCAACGCCGATCGCCAGAGCGGGGCAAACCCGCTCGCAGGGCCGGCGGCAATCGGCAGGGCAGCATGCCGGGTCAAACCAGGCCTTGCGGAAGTGTGGATCCGGTCCATCACTGAGGCTGAGCATCAACCAGGGGACGCCAGCTCCGCGACCCTGGGCCCAGGCCATACCGCGCCTGACCGCGGCCACCACACCGCGATCGGCTGCGGCATCGATGCACTGAACCCCGGCCAGGGCATACAACCCGGCAAGGTCCTCGATCGCAGCGAGATCCTGATTGCTCGCCCCGCAGATCAACTTGACCCAGCGGCCCTGGGCCAGGGCCTGCTCAGGCTGCAACAAGCTGCTCGAGGGGCTGCCAACGGAGCTCACGGGCACCGCCCATTTCGACGACCAGCTTGAAGCGGGGCTCACGGCGTGTGAGCGCCAGCAAGGAGCTGAGCTCAGCCTTTGAGAGCACCTGGCCTTCGAGCAGCCACAACAAGACGGGGGCGTTGCCTTCGAGCAGAGCGCCGAGCTGAGGCATCACCCGCTGCACCTCACCGACTGCGGCACCGCGGCCAACGCTCTGATGACCGAGGTGCGGTGGGCGCACGCCATGAAGGCTGAACAGGTAGGCCTCAGGATCACCCAGCCCCCGGGCCGAGGTGAGCTGAGCCCGATAGCCAGCTGCCCGCATGCGGCGCAGCAGCCGGGTCTCGGCGCCGCCCTCCAGTGGCGCGAATACTGCAAGGGCGCCACAGCGCTCCAGTTCTTGCTTGAAACCGCGACCGGAGAGCAGCAGGGGCATGACCTGTATCGCTTGGCACCGCAGCAGTCTGGCAGCTGGGGCAGGGCCCTGGTCACGGCAGCCGCTCAGCAGATTCGACAGGGAAGGGAGACAACCCATGGGGTATGTTGGCTGACTGTGCTGTGAATCTGTGCCCGACCGCTAGCCGGGCCTCCAGATCGCGGCACACAGTCACCAGTGGTGGTGACTGTCCACGGCCCGCACAGGACAAGCTGATCCCGCAAGGGTTTCAACGGACACTGTCGAGAAACTGCTCGAGCGCCGCGGCGACAAAGATCATTCAACGATCTCTGTCAGCTGCCCGGTTCAAGCAAGTCTCAGCCGCGCTGATCAGTGGCACTGATCTGGTCTTGCTAGCCCTTTTGAAGTCTCTGTCATTCCAAGGCCCCGCTTCCGTTCATACGGATGCGGGTAGTGCGGCGACAAGCCCTCAAAACTGCAAGTCCTGAAACCAGTGGCGCGTTCAGCACCGCCGATCGCCTTCGCGCTTTTGGCTGTTCAGCTGGCGTCTTTCTCGGTCCTATGTCTATTGGCATCCTCGGGAAGAAGCTGGGCATGTCCCAGTTCTTCGATGACGAGGGCAGATCCATACCGGTCACCCTGATCGAAGCTGGTCCCTGCCGCATCACCCAACTCAAGAGCGCAAGCACCGACGGCTACAACGCTGTTCAGCTTGGTTTCGGCGAGATCCGCGACAAGCTCGTCAACAAACCCGCCAAGGGCCACCTGGCCCGCTCGGGAGACGAGCTGCTGCGCCACCTCAAGGAATACCGAGTTGATTCCGTTGATGGTCTCGAGCTCGGCGCCAGCGTCACCGTCTCGGCCTTTGAAACAGGCCAGAAGGTGGACGTCAGCGGTGACACCATGGGCCGCGGCTTCGCTGGTTACCAGAAGCGCCACGGCTTCAGCCGGGGCCCCATGACCCACGGTTCGAAGAACCACCGTGAGCCAGGTTCGACCGGCGCCGGCACGACACCGGGACGCGTCTATCCCGGCAAGCGCATGGCTGGCCGTTACGGCGGCAAGCAAACCACCACCCGAGCTCTGACGATCCTGAAGATCGACGTCGAGCGCAATCTGCTGGTGGTCAAGGGTTCGGTGCCCGGCAAGCCCGGCGCCCTGCTCGACATCCGTCCGGCCAACCGGGTCGGCGCCAAGTCAGGTAGCTGAGGAGGAGATCAACCATGGCTAACTGTGTAATTCGCGATTGGCAGGGCAAAGAGGCCGGCAAGGCCAGCCTTGACCTCAAGGTCGCCAAGGAAACCTCGGCCAACGACCTGGTGCATCGCGCCGTCGTGCGGCAACTGGCCCATGCCCGTCAGGGCACAGCCAGCACCCTCACCCGCGCCGAAGTGGCCGGCGGCGGCCGCAAGCCCTACAAGCAGAAAGGCACCGGTCGCGCCCGCCAGGGCTCGATCCGCACCCCCCTGCGCCCGGGTGGTGGTGTGGTCTTCGGCCCCAAGCCTCGCAGCTACACCCTGGCGATGAACCGCAAGGAACGTCGTCTGGCCCTGCGCACCGCGCTGATGAGCCGTGTCAACGACCTCATCGTGGTCAAGGGCTTCGGCGTTGAGCTCAAGGCACCCAAAACCAAGGAGATCACCGCAGCTCTTGGTCGCTTCGGCATCGCCCCTGGCGCCAAGGTGCTGGTGATTCTCGACAACGCCTCCGAGGCGGTGCGCCTGTCGGTGCGCAACCTTGAGAAGGTCAAGCTGATCGCCGCCGATCAGCTCAATGTGTTCGATCTGCTCAACGCCAACTCCTTGGTGGTGAGCGAGGAGGCACTCGCAAAGATTCAGGAGGTCTACGGCGATGGCTGAGCGTTTTTCTGGCCGGCTCGCGGATGTCATCCGCAAGCCGCTGATCACTGAGAAGGCCACCCGTGCCCTCGAGCTGAACCAGTACACCTTTGAGGTGGATCACCGCGCCGCCAAGCCCGACATCAAGGCGGCGGTCGAGTCGATGTTCGACGTCAAAGTCGTCGGCGTCAGCACCATGAACCCACCCCGTCGCTCGCGCCGGGTGGGACGCTTCGCCGGCAAGCGCGCCCAGGTCAAAAAGGCCGTGGTGCGTCTGGCCGAGGGCAGCGCAATCCAGCTGTTCCCTGAGTCTTGAGGGGTCTGAACTGACATGGCAATCCGTAACTACCGCCCCACCACCCCCGGCACCCGCACCCGCGTGGCCAGCGACTTCGCTGAAGTCACCGGTCGCGGGCGCGAGCGCGGCCTGGTGGTGGCCAAACACCGCCGCAAGGGACGCAACAACCGCGGTGTGATCACCTGCCGCCACCGCGGCGGCGGTCACAAGCGTCTGTACCGCATCGTCGACTTCCGCCGCGACAAGCACGGCGTCGTCGCCAAGGTGGCCGCAATCCATTACGACCCCCATCGCAACGCCCGCCTGGCCTTGCTCTTCTATGCCGATGGCGAGAAGCGCTACATCCTGGCCCCGGCGGGGATTGAAGTGGGTCAGCAGGTCGTCTCAGGACCGGAGTCACCGATCGAGAACGGCAATGCCCTGCCGCTGTCGGCGATTCCGTTGGGCTCGAGCGTTCACAACGTGGAGCTCTACGCCGGTCGCGGCGGCCAGATGGTGCGCACCGCCGGTGCGAGCGCCCAGGTGATGGCCAAAGAGGGTGACTACGTCGCCCTCAAGCTGCCCTCGACCGAGGTGCGCCTGGTGCGCCGCGAGTGCTACGCCACCCTTGGCGAAGTCGGCAACAGCGAGGTTCGTAACACCAGCCTCGGCAAAGCCGGCCGCAAGCGCTGGCTGGGCCGCCGGCCTGAAGTGCGCGGTTCGGTGATGAACCCCTGCGACCACCCCCACGGTGGTGGCGAGGGCCGCGCCCCGATCGGCCGCAGTGGTCCGGTGACCCCCTGGGGCAAACCGGCCCTCGGCCTTAAGACCCGCAAGCGGAACAAGCCCAGCAATCGGTTTGTGCTGCGGAAACGTCGCCGCACCTCCAAACGGAGCCGTGGCGGACGCGATTCCTGATGACCAACACCGCTTTGCTCTCCGCCTGAACCGCCATGGGACGTTCACTCAAAAAAGGACCTTTTGTTGCCGACAGCCTTCTGCGCAAGGTTGAAAAGCAAAACGCCGCCGACGACAAGTCGGTGATCAAAACCTGGTCGCGGGCCTCGACCATCCTGCCGATGATGATCGGCCACACCATTGCCGTCCACAACGGCAAGTCACACGTGCCTGTGTACGTGACTGAACAAATGGTGGGTCACAAGCTTGGGGAGTTCGCCCCCACGCGCACCTTCAAGGGCCACATCAAGGACAAGAAAGGAGGACGCTGAGGCCATGGCCAACACCACTGCCAACCAGGCACTTGCCCACGGGCGCTTCATTCGCGGCTCAGCCTCCAAGGTGCGCCGTGTGCTCGACCAGATCCGCGGCCGCAGCTATCGCGAGGCGCTGATCATGCTCGAGTTCATGCCCTACCGCTCGACCGGTCCGATCACCAAGGTGCTGCGCTCGGCGGTTGCCAACGCGGAGCACAACATGGGTCTGGATCCGGCTTCGCTGGTCATCAGCCAGGCCTGGGCCGACATGGGCCCATCGATGAAGCGCTTCAGGCCCCGCGCCCAAGGCCGGGCCTACGCGATCAAGAAACAAACCTGCCACATCAGCATTGCTGTGGCTCCCACCACCTGACCCCCGAGGACACCGACCGATGGGACACAAGATCCATCCAACCGGCCTGCGCCTGGGGATCACCCAGGACCACCGCTCCCGCTGGTACGCACCAAGCAAGACCTATCCGACCCTCCTGCAGGAGGACGATCGGATCCGCAAGTTCGTGCACAAGAAGTACGGCGCCGCTGGCATCAGCGACGTCCTGATCGCCCGCAAGGCCGATCAGCTCGAGGTTGAGCTCAAGACCGCTCGCCCCGGCGTGCTGGTGGGCCGCCAGGGCAGCGGCATCGAGGAGCTGCGCAGCGGCATTCAGACCACGCTTGGCGACAAGAACCGCCAGGTGCGGATCAACGTTGTCGAAGTCGAGCGTGTCGATGCAGACGCCTTCCTGCTGGCCGAGTACATCGCCCAGCAACTGGAGAAACGCGTTGCCTTCCGCCGTGTGATGCGCATGGCCGTGCAGCGGGCCCAACGGGCCGGCGTGCTGGGCCTCAAGATCATGGTGGCCGGCCGTCTGAACGGTGCGGAAATCGCCCGCACCGAATGGACCCGTGAAGGCCGCGTGCCCCTGCACACCCTGCGTGCCGACATCGATTACGCCACCAAGGTGGCCAGCACGACCTATGGCGTGCTGGGCATCAAGGTGTGGGTGTTCAAAGGTGAGGTGCTCCCCGGTCAGACCGACAAGGTCCCCGTGGGTGCTGCACCCCAACGCCGGACCAGCCGGCGGCCCCAACAGTTCGAAGACCGCTCCAACGAGGAGTGATCAGGAGGCCTAAATCATGCTGAGTCCACGACGCGTCAAATTCCGCAAGCAACAGCGAGGCCGCATGCGCGGTATCGCCACCCGCGGCAACACCATCGCCTTTGGCGAATTCGCCCTGCAGGCGCAGGAGTGCGGCTGGATCACCTCGCGCCAGATCGAGGCCAGCCGTCGTGCCATGACCCGCTACGTCAAGCGGGGCGGCAAGATCTGGATCCGCATCTTCCCGGACAAACCGGTGACGATGCGCCCCGCCGAAACCCGCATGGGCTCCGGTAAGGGCAATCCGGAATTCTGGGTGGCCGTGATCAAGCCCGGCCGCATTCTCTTTGAGATGGGCGGTGCTGACATCACCCCAGAAATCGCCAAAGAGGCCATGCGACTGGCGCAGTACAAGCTGCCCGTCAAAACCAAGTTCCTGACCCTGGCGGATCAGGAAGCCCTCGCTACTGCAGTGGAGTCCTGACCATGGCCCGCCCCTCCATCGCCGATGTGCGCAAGCTGACCGACGGCGACATCAACTCACAGATCGATGCCACCCGGCGCGAGCTGTTCACCCTGCGCTTCGAGCAAGCCACCCGGCGGCTCGAAAACCCTCACCGTTTCAAAGCGGCCCGCGTCAAGCTGGCCCATCTGCTGACGGTGCAGAGCGAGCGTCAGCGCGAGGCCTCCGCGGCCACTTCAGCCTCCTGATACCCCCCGAAATTCCCATGGCAACCAAGGAACGGGTCGGAACTGTCGTCAGCGACAAGATGGACAAAACGGTGGTCGTGGCGGTGGAGAACCGCTTCCCCCATCCCATCTATCAAAAGACGGTGAGCCGCACCCAGCGCTACAAGGCTCACGACGAAGCCAACACCTGCAAGGTGGGCGATCGCGTGCGCATCACCGAGACCAGGCCCCTCAGTCGCACCAAGCGCTGGACCGTGGCCGAGGTGCTCTCCACCTCCACCAACTCTTGAGGAGGCCGATCCAATGATTCAACAGGAAACCTTCCTCAACGTCGCCGACAACAGCGGCGCCAAGCGTATTCAGTGCATCCGCGTGCTGGGCACCAACCGCCGCTACGCCCACGTGGGCGATGTGATTGTGGCTGCCGTCAAGGACGCCATGCCCAACATGGGTGTCAAGAAGTCTGATGTCGTCAAAGCCGTTGTGGTCCGTACCAAGGCCACCCTGCGCCGCGAAACCGGCAACTCGATCCGCTTCGATGACAACGCCGCTGTGATCCTTGGGACCGACAACAACCCCAAAGGCACCCGCGTGTTCGGACCTGTCGCCCGTGAACTGCGTGAGCGCAATTTCACCAAGATCGTGTCCCTGGCCCCGGAGGTGATCTGAGATGGCGACTGCAACCCCCAAGGCCAAAACGCCTGTGCGCATCAAGATGCGCATCAAGAAGGGTGACACCGTGCAGGTGATCGCCGGCAAGGACAAGGGCAAGACCGGTGAGGTCCTGCGCACCCTTCCCTACGAGAACCGCATCGTGGTGCAGGGCATCAACCTGCGCACCCGCCACGTCAAGCCCACGCAAGAGGGCGAAACCGGCCGCATCGTCACCGAGGAAGCATCTCTGCATGCCTCCAACGTGATGCTCTACTCGACCACCAAGCAGGTGGCCAGCCGCGTGGAGATCGTCGTCGAGAAAGACGGCACCAAAAAGCGCCGCCTCAAGAAGACGGGGGAAATCCTCGATTGAGGGATCAGACGCGAACTGACCGTTCATCGCCGAACACAGATCGCACCCATCTCTGATCTGCTTCCACTCCGTTCCATTCCTGTTCACCCCAGCTTCTGACAACGCCCAGAAGCGCTCGCCCCCTCCCCCGTCATGTCACTGAAACAGCGCTACCGGGAGACGATCCAGCCCAAGTTGCTGAAAGATCTCAGTCTCTCCAACGTCCATGAGGTCCCCAAGGTGGTGAAAGTCACCGTCAACCGGGGTCTCGGCGAAGCCGCCCAGAATGCCAAGGCTCTGGAAGCCTCGATCGCCGAACTGGCCAACATCACCGGCCAGAAGGTCGTGGTGACCCGAGCCAAAAAGGCCATCGCCGGTTTCAAGATCCGCGCCGGCATGCCGATCGGCGTCGCTGTCACCCTGCGCGGTGATCGCATGTACGCCTTCCTGGAGCGCCTGATTCACCTGGCCCTGCCACGCATTCGCGACTTCCGCGGCGTGAGCCCCAAGAGCTTTGACGGTCGGGGCAACTACACCCTCGGCATCCGCGAACAGATCATCTTCCCTGAGATCTCCTTCGACAAGATCGATGCGATTCGGGGGATGGACGTCACCATCGTGACCACAGCCCGTAACGACGAAGAGGGCCGGGCCCTCCTCCGCGAGATGGGAATGCCGTTCCGCAGCAACTGAGCCCTCTTCCGGACACGACCATGGCAAACCACGACCCGATTTCAGACATGCTCACCCGCATTCGCAATGCGAGTGAGAAGCGTCACGAGACCACCAAGATCCCAGCCTCACGGCTGCTGCGCAACATCGCCAATGTGCTGCAGCAGGAAGGCTTCATCGCAGGCATCAGCGAAGAAGGCGACGGCGTGCAGAAGCAACTGGTGCTCGAACTCAAGTACAGCGGCAAGCACCGTCTGCCCACGATTCGCTCGGTGCAGCGGGTGAGCAAGCCTGGCCTGCGCATCTACAAAAACAACCGTCAGCTTCCCAAGGTCCTCGGAGGCCTTGGGGTGGCCATCATCTCCACCTCCAAAGGTGTGATGAGCGACCGCGATGCCCGCAAGCAGGGCGTCGGCGGCGAAGTGCTCTGCTACGTCTACTGATCCTGGGAGGTTGAACCATGTCACGTATTGGTAAGTCACCGATTCCGATTCCCGACAAGGTGAGCGTGAGCCTCAATGGCCTCGCCGTCACCGTGAAGGGGCCGAAGGGCGAACTCAGCCGCACCCTGCCGGACGGCGTCGAAATCGCCCAGGACGGCAACACTCTGGTGGTCTCCCCCAGCAACAGCAGCCGCCGCTCGCGTGAGCGCCACGGTCTCTGCCGCACCCTCGTGGCCAACATGGTCGAGGGCGTCAGCCAGGGCTACATCCGCAAACTCGAGATCGTCGGCGTGGGTTATCGCGCCGCGGTTCAGGGCAAAAAGCTGGTGGTCAGCGCCGGCTACAGCCACCAGATCGAAATGGTGCCCCCCGATGGCGTCACCTTCGCCGTCGAAAACAACACCTCCGTTTCGGTCTCCGGTGCCGACAAGGAGCTGGTGGGCAATGAAGCCGCCAAAGTCAGAGCCATTCGTCCGCCAGAGCCTTACAAGGGCAAGGGCATCAAGTACGAAGGTGAGCGCATCCTGCGCAAGGCCGGTAAGACCGGTAAGAAATAAGGCCCGAGCGAGCGTCACCCCTTCGTATTCCTATGTCTTCCCTCTCTCGCAAACAGCAGACTCAGAAGCGCCACCGGCGCCTGCGTCGCAACCTGAACGGCACCGCCGAGCGTCCACGCCTGGCCGTGTTCCGCTCCAACAACCACATCTACGCGCAACTCATCGACGACGCAGCGCAGAGCACGCTCTGTGCCGCGTCGACCCTCGACAAGGATCTGCGCACCAGCATCAAGACCAGCGCCACCTGCGACGCCTCAGTCGCGGTGGGGCAGCTCGTCGCCAAACGTGCCCTTGCCAAGGGCATCTCCCAGGTGGTCTTCGATCGCGGCGGCAACCTGTACCACGGCCGGGTCAAGGCCCTGGCTGACGCCGCCCGGGAAGCGGGCCTTCAGTTCTGATCCCTGCTCTCACCATGACCGAAACCAACGACCAAGTTCAAACGAACGACATTCCGGCCGCATCTGATGTGCCGGCAGCTGCTGAAGGTCAGCAGGAACGCCGCGGCGGACGCGGCGAAGGCCGTGGCGGCGACCGCCGCGGTGGCGGGGGCCGCGGCCGCGGTGACCGCCGCGGCGGCCAGGAGCGCGACTCCGAATGGCAGGAGCGGGTGGTGCAAATCCGCCGGGTCTCCAAGACCGTCAAAGGCGGCAAGAAGATGAGCTTCCGCGCCATCGTCATTGTCGGCAATGAGCGCGGCCAGGTCGGTGTTGGCGTCGGCAAGGCCGGCGACGTCATCGGTGCTGTGCGCAAGGGCGTGGCTGACGGCAAGAAGCATCTGGTCAAGGTGCCCCTGACCCGTCACAACTCGATTCCGACGCTCAGCAACGGCCGCGATGGCGCTGCCAGCGTGCTGATCCGTCCGGCTGCCCCCGGTACGGGTGTGATTGCGGGCGGTTCGATCCGCACGGTGCTCGAGCTGGCCGGCATCAAAAACGTGCTCGCCAAGCGCCTGGGTTCCAAGACCCCTCTCAACAACGCCCGCGCCGCCATGGAAGCCCTGGCTGCGCTGCGCACCCACAAGGAGACCGCCAAGGAGCGGGGCATCTCCCTCGAGCAGATCTACTCCTGAGGTCCCACCCCATGTCGATGAATCTCCAATCTCTCAAGGCCAATGCCGGCGCACGGCGCCGCAAACTGCGCAAGGGCCGTGGCATCGCCGCTGGCCAAGGCGCCAGCTGCGGCTTTGGCATGCGGGGCCAGAAGTCCCGCTCAGGTCGTCCCACCCGCCCAGGCTTTGAAGGCGGCCAGATGCCCCTGTACCGCCGGGTGCCCAAGCTCAAGCACTTCCCGCTGGTGAACCCCAAGGCCTTCACCGTGGTGAATGTCGCCAAGCTTGCAGAGCTCAAGGCGGGCAGCACCGTGAGCCTTGACTCGCTCGTCAAAGACGGCATTGTCACCAGCCCCAAGCATCCCCTCAAGATTCTTGGAACCGGTGAACTCAAGGTGAAACTGACGGTTCAGGCTGCCGCCTTTACCGCCAGCGCCCGCGCCAAGATTGAAGCGGCTGGAGGCAGCTGCGAAATCACCGCCTGAACCGAGGCCTTCACGCCGGCCTAGGGTCGTAGCCGTCTGCTGGCCCTTTTGCCTGGCAGGCGGCTTTTTTGCACTGAGCTGCGGCCTGCGCCGCAACAGCGCGTGCAGCCGTTTCTGATCACTCCCTCATTCGCGAACACCATGCTTGTCAGCCGGGGACGCAACCCCAGCGCCGGGGAAATCTTCAGCCAGCTCTTCCAGTCCAAAGGACTGCGCGAGCGGGTGATCACCACCTTGGGGCTGCTGCTGCTGGTGCGCCTGGGGATCTACATCCCCGTACCGGGCATCGATCGGGTCGCCTTTCAGGACTTTCTGCAGCGCGGCGGTCAGCTGATCGGCTTTCTCGACATCTTCACCGGCGGGGGCATTTCCACGCTGGGCATCTTTGCCCTGGGGATCCTGCCGTTCATCAACGCCTCGATCATCATTCAGCTGCTCACCGCAGCATTGCCGCAGCTCGAAGAACTGCAGAAAAACGAAGGTGAGGCCGGCAGGCGCAAAATCGCGCAGATCACGCGCTACGTGGCGCTCGGCTGGGGGATCCTGCAGAGCACGGTGTTCGCCCTGATCCTGCGGCAATACGCGACCGAAGGGCTCTCAGAACCTGTCTTTGTCGTGCAGACCGCCCTGGCTCTGGTGACCGGCTCGATGGTGGTGATGTGGATCAGTGAAGTGATCACTGAGCGGGGGATCGGCCAGGGGGCCTCCCTGGTGATCTTTGTCAACATCGTCGCCACCTTGCCCAAAGCCCTGGGCTCCACCATCGAGCTCGCCCAGAGCGGTGACCGCAGCACCGTCGGTGGCATCGTTGTTCTGGCCGCGGTGTTTCTGGTCACGATCGTCGGGATCATCTTTGTGCAAGAGGGGAACCGCCGCATTCCGATCGTGAGCGCCAAACGCCAGGTCGGTGGCGCCAACCTGCTTGCTGCCCGCCAGAGCTACCTGCCGCTGAAGCTCAATGCCGGCGGCGTGATGCCGATCATCTTTGCTTCAGCGGTGGTATTCCTGCCCCTGACCATCGCCAACATCACCGGCAGCCCCTGGTTGATCAAGGTGGCGAGCCTGCTCAACCCCAACAGCAGCACCCCTTGGCTGTACGCCCTTGTGTACTTCGCTCTGATTCTGGGTTTTGGCTTCTTCTACGCCTCGCTGACGGTCAACCCGATCGACATCGCCACCAATCTCAAGCGCGGTGGGGTTGCGGTTCCAGGGGTGCGGCCAGGTTCGGCAACGGCCCAGTACCTCGGCGCCGTGCAGAACCGTCTGACCTTGCTGGGCGGTCTGTTCCTGGGGGCGGTGGCGATCATTCCATCGGCCGTTGAAGGTGCCACCCAGGTGCGCACCTTTCAGGGCCTTGGGGCCACATCGCTGCTGATCCTGGTGGGCGTGGCCATCGACACCGCCAAACAGGTGCAGACCTATGTGATCTCCCAGCGCTACGAGGGCATGGTGCGGCAGTGACCGGGCCGCAGCCTCGTTGTGGCAACGCTTCTTTGATCTTGTTTCAACTGTGACCAAACAACGCCTTCTGTTTCTTGGCCCGCCGGGCGCCGGCAAGGGCACACAAGCCCAGCAACTCGCCAGTCGCCGCGGCCTTCTGCACCTGTCAACCGGCGATTTGCTGCGCGCTGAAGTCGCTGCCGGTACGGCCCTGGGGGCTGAAGCCCAGGCGGTCATGGCCCGCGGTGAGCTGGTCAGCGATGCCCTGGTGCTGGCGATTGTGCGCAGCAGGCTCGAGCATCACAGCAGCGGGGGCTGGCTGCTCGATGGGTTCCCCCGCAACCTGACCCAAGCCGAAGCGCTTGGCAGCCTGCTCAACGAGCTCGGTCAGCCCATTGAGCTGGTGGTGCTTATGGAGCTCGACGATGCGCTGCTGATGCAGCGCCTGTTGGGTCGCGGACGCGACGACGACAACGCCGATGTGATCCGCCACAGGCTCGAGGTCTACCGCCAGCAGACCGCTCCCCTGATTGCTTACTACCGTGAGCGGGGCCTGCTGGAAGCCGTTGATGCCGCTGGCAGCGTCGATGACATCGCTGCGCGCATTGAAGCCCTGCTGGCATGAGCCGACCTGAGCTTGGGTGGTTGACCCATGTGATAGGTTGGCGGTTTGCAAATTCGGAGAGCACAACGCCCATGAAGGTGCGTGCCTCAGTCAAGAAAATGTGCGACAAGTGCCGGGTGATTCGTCGCCACGGCCGGGTCATGGTGATCTGCGCCAACCCCAAGCACAAGCAGCGTCAGGGCTGATCCTGATCTGCCGCTGCCCCCTTGGGCAGCTCCAACACTGAACCTTTCGACTTCAAATCCCACGTGGCAAGGATCGCCGGCGTTGATATCCCTCGCGACAAGCGGGTCGAAATCGCCCTCACCTACGTGTACGGCATCGGCCTGACGCGTGCTCAGAAAATTCTCGCCAAAACAGGCGTGAATCCCGATACACGCGTCAAGGATCTCAGCGACGCCGATGTGCAGAAACTGCGCGGTGCCGCTGAGGGCTTCACCCTCGAAGGTGACCTGCGCCGCCAGGAGGGCATGGCCCTCAAGCGTCTGCAGGACATCGGCTGCCTGCGCGGCCGTCGCCATCGCCTCGGCCTGCCGGTGCGTGGTCAACGCACCCGGACCAATGCGCGCACCCGCCGTGGCGCCCGCAAAACCGTTGCCGGTAAGAAGAAGTAAGGCCTGCCTTACGCGAAACCAGCGCTGCTCTGCCCAGGCAGATCTCCAGCTGCGTTTCCCCACCGCTCTGCCGCCTGACCGTCCCAACGGACGGTCGATGCGTCACCAGAGCGTTCTCCGTTCTCCCGATCACCTCCTGCTTCGTGCAGGCCTCCCTCCATGGCCAAGCCCGCCAAAAAATCAGGTCCCAAAAAGGCCAAACGCAATGTGCCCAACGGTGTTGCGCACATTCAAAGCACGTTCAACAACACCATCGTGTCGATCACCGATACCGCTGGTGAAGTGATCAGCTGGAGCTCCGCAGGCGCCAGCGGCTTCAAAGGCGCCCGCAAAGGAACTCCCTTTGCCGCCCAGACCGCTGCTGAAGCCGCCGCCCGCCGTGCGCTCGAGCAAGGCATGCGTCAGATCGAAGTCTTGGTGCGTGGTCCTGGCTCAGGTCGTGAAACCGCCATTCGCGCCCTGCAGGTGGCCGGCCTTGAAATCACCCTGATCCGCGACGTCACTCCACTGCCCCACAACGGCTGCCGCCGCGCCAAGCGTCGTCGCGTCTGACGACCCTTTCGCCCCAGGCGCTTCAACCCTTTTTGCCCCCTTTCGACCGTGCTGCAGTACCAAATCGATCGCATCGAGCACCAGGTCGCTGCCGACCGCTCCCAGACCGGCGTGTTCCTGATTGGCCCGCTTGAGCGGGGTCAGGCCACCACGCTGGGCAACTCCCTGCGACGGGTGTTGATCGGTGCACTCGAAGGCAGTGCCATCACCGCGGTGAGAATCGGTGGTGTCAATCACGAATACGCCACCATCCCCGGTGTGCGTGAAGACGTCCTCGACATCCTGCTCAACTGCAAGGAAATCGCTGTCAACAGCCGAAACCGTGAGCTGGAGATCGGCCGTCTGTCGGTCAATGGCCCGACCACTGTCAAGGCTTCTGACCTGCAGTTCTCTTCACAGGTGCAGGTGATTGATGGTGACCGCGCTATTGCCACCGTCGCCAAGGGTCACAGCCTCGAAATGGAGGTCCACGTCGAGCGTGGCGTTGGCTATCGCCCCGTCGATCGCCATGCCGAAGACACCAGCGCCATCGATCTGTTGCAGATCGATGCGGTGTTCAAACCCGTCAAGCGCGTCAACTACAGCGTTGATGAAACGGCGGTAGGCGAGGGCGGCTCAGCCCGCGAGCGCCTGCGCCTTGAAATCGAAACCAACGGCAGCATCACCCCCGATGACGCCATGGCCCAGGCGGCCAACCAGCTGATTGCGCTGTTTCAGCCCCTGGCCAGCCTCACCATGGTGGATGAGCCTGGCCTGGAGCCCGAGCCCTCGGCCGAGGCACAGATCCCCCTGGAGGAACTCAATCTCTCCGTGCGGGCCTACAACTGCCTCAAGCGCGCTCAGGTCAACTCCGTGTCTGATCTGATGGGCTTCAGCTACGAGGATCTCCTCGAAATCAAGAACTTCGGCTCCAAATCGGCCGATGAAGTGATCGAAGCGCTCGAGCGCATCGGCATCACCCTGCCCCAGAGCCGCACCAGCGTCTGAGGCCTGCCTCCTTAACGGCTTCGCCACCTATCCGCCGACCCCCCTGAGACCATGCGACACCAGTGCCGAGTTCCCCAGCTGGGACGTCCTGCCGACCAACGCAAAGCCATGCTGCGCGGGCTCACCACGCAGCTGATTCGCGAGGGCCGGGTCACCACCACCAAGGCACGCGCCAAGGCGTTGCGTGACGAAGCCGAGCGGATGATCACGCTGGCCAAGGACGGCAGCCTGGCTGCCCGCCGCCGGGCCATCGGTTACATCTACGACAAGCAGCTTGTGCACTCGCTGTTTGATAAGGCTCAAGAGCGTTACGGGGACCGCAATGGCGGCTACACCCGCATCATTCGCACCGTGCCCCGCCGCGGCGACAACGCCGAAATGGCGATCATCGAACTGGTCTGAGGGGACGACGGCTCTGCGGCGCATTGCCCTCTGCCTGCAATACGACGGCTCAGCCTTTCATGGCTGGCAACGCCAGCGCAATGCACCCAGCGTGCAACAGACCCTCGAAGAGGCCCTGGGGAAACTCGATCCCGCAGGGCCTTCGCTGTGTGTGGCAGCAGGGCGTACCGACACCGGGGTGCATGCCGCCGCCCAGGTGGTGCATTTTGATTGCGCGGGGCCGATCCCCCCGCAGCGCTGGCCAAAAGCACTCAATGGACGGCTGCCACAAACGATTCGTGTGCGAGCCGCCCGTGCCGTAGAGCCCGATTGGCATGCCTGCTATAGCGCCAGTTACAGGCGCTATCGCTACACGCTCTACAACGGCCGGCTGCCGAATCTGTTTCTGCAGTCGTGGTGCTGGCACCGTTACCAGCAGCGGCTCGACACCGACGCCATGGAGGCGGTGCTGCAAGCCATGCTCGGCACCCACGATTTTTCGGCGTTCATGCGCGCCGGCAGCCGGCGCCAGAACGGCATTACCACGCTGCAGCAGGTGCAGGTGCTGCGCCAGGGCGATCTGATCAGTGTGGACCTGCAGGCCAGCGGCTTTCTCTACGGCATGGTGCGCCTGTTGATGGGGCAGTTGGTGGCTGTGGGCGAAGCACGCCTGACACCCGAAGTGCTGCTGCAGCGTTGGCGAAGCCAGCAACGCAGCGCCATCAAAGAAGCTGCTCCAGCCCAGGGCTTGTGCCTGCTGGAGGTGGGCTATCCCCAGGCTGTGTTTGAACCTTCAGAGTGTTACGCTTGTCAACCGCGGTTTCAGCTGGATGTTTGTGATCCACCGTTGAATCCGGTTGCCTGACTCTGGAACACCTTCAGCCTTGGGGCTTGGGTTTTGGATGCTTCAGGCAATTGGCCTCAGCGACAGATTGCAACGTCAGTTCCGCGTCACTGCAGAGCCTTCGGGCCCTCTGCCGACCGCCTCCACCACCAGCGCTGCAGATTGCAGCCATCAACGGGTCGAGAGAGCGGCCATTGCCCTTGCTTCAAGGCCCTGACCGGCCGGGAAGTAAGGTCAATCCAGGTCCTACTGCCAGGCTCGACACCAGGCAGCACGGCATTCCGATCACCGGCCCGGCAACGACCGGACCCCACGCGGCGACATGAACAAGACACCCCTACCGTCCAGCGACACCCTCGAGCGCCAGTGGTTCCTGGTTGACGCCGAGAACCAGACCCTCGGCCGCCTGGCCAGTGAGGTGGCTCAGGTGCTGCGGGGCAAGAACAAGCCCTGCTACACCCCCCATCTCGACACGGGTGACTTCGTGATCGTGATCAACGCCGACAAGATCCGGGTGAGCGGCAACAAGCCGACCCAGAAGCTGTACCGCCGCCACTCAGGTCGGCCGGGTGGCATGAAGACCGAGACCTTTGCCCACCTGCAGGCCCGCCTGCCTGAGCGCATCGTCGAAAAGGCGATCAAGGGGATGCTGCCCCACAACGCCCTGGGCCGTCAGCTGTTCCGCAAGCTCAAGGTTTACCGCGGAACTGAGCACCCCCATAGCGCCCAGCAGCCCACCGTTCTCGCCCTCAATCCTTCCGCTTCCGCCCAATGAGCCCGAACACCGTCGTCTACTGGGGAACCGGTCGCCGCAAGACAGCTGTTGCCCGTGTCCGCATCGTGCCCGGCAAGGGGCAGGTCACCATCAATGGCCGTCCCGGTGACAACTACCTGAACTACAACCCGGTGTACCTGGCTGCCGTCAAGGCACCCCTGCAGACCCTGGGTCTGGCCAACGACTACGACATTTTGGTCAACGTTCGCGGCGGCGGCCTCACCGGCCAGGCCGATGCCATCAAACAGGGTGCAGCCCGTGCTCTGTGCGATCTGAGCCCCGACAACCGCAAGCCACTGAAGACCGAGGGCCACCTGAGCCGCGACCCCCGCGCCAAGGAGCGCCGCAAGTACGGCCTGAAGAAAGCCCGCAAAGCTCCTCAGTTCTCCAAGCGCTGATCCTTCAGCTCGCTTCGCTTCCCAGCTCGTTCCTATCCGTCATGCCGAAGGCCGACATTCACCCCACCTGGTATCCCGATGCCAAGGTGATCTGCAATGGAGAGGTGGTGATGACCACTGGCTCCACCCAGCCTGAGATCCACGTCGACGTGTGGAGTGGCAACCACCCCTTCTACACAGGCACCCAGAAGATCCTCGATACCGAAGGTCGCGTGGATCGCTTCATGCGCAAGTACGGCATGGGTGGTGGTGATTCAGCCTCAGGGGCCAAAAAGGCCGCCCCATCCAAAGGCGCTGATTCACAAGAGACGACGGAAGCCAGCGAGGAAGCTCCGGCCAAGGCCTGAGCCGCACCTGAGCTGAACCTCCACAACCGTGGAATCGCAACTGCTCGACGATCGCCTTGAGGCGGCGCGGCGCACCTTCGAGACCCTCGAAACCCAGCTGGCCGACCCCGCTGTGGCGGCCAACCCAGCCCAGCTCCAGCACCTGGCCCGCGAACGGGCCAGGCTGGAACCTTTGGTGCTTGACCAGGAGCAGCTGCACCGTTGCCGCGCCGAAGAGGTCGAGGCCAGACGTCTGCTGAAAGAGCATCGCGGCGATGCTGCGATGGAGGAGCTTGCCCAGGAAGAACTCGAGCGCCTGAGCGAAGCCATCGCCGAGCTCGAGCGGCGCCTCACCCTGGCGCTGTTGCCGCGCGACCCCCGCGATGAACGCAGCGTGATGCTCGAGATCCGCGCCGGGGCTGGTGGCGATGAAGCCGCCATCTGGGCCGGCGATCTGGCCCGCATGTATGAGCGTTACGCCCAGAGCGTGGGCTGGCGGGTGGAGCCGGTGAGCGCTTCGGAGGCCGATCTCGGTGGCTACAAGGAGCTGATCCTGGCCATCAAAGGCGAGAGCGTCTACAGCCAGCTGAAGTTCGAGGCGGGCGTGCACCGTGTGCAGCGGGTGCCTGCCACCGAATCGCAGGGACGGGTGCACACCTCAACCGCCACCCTGGCGGTCATGCCTGAAGTCGATCCCGTTGAGGTGCAGATCGATCCAGGCGATCTGGAGATCAGCACGGCCCGCTCAGGCGGCGCCGGCGGGCAGAACGTCAACAAGGTGGAAACGGCCGTTGACCTGCTGCACAAACCCACGGGCATCCGCGTGTTCTGCACCCAGGAGCGCTCCCAGTTGCAGAACCGCGAGCGGGCCCTGGAGATCCTGCGGGCCAAGCTCTACGAGCGCGAACTGGCCGCCGCCAACGCGCGCGAGCGCTCTGACCGGCTGGCCCAGGTGGGCAGCGGTGACCGCAGCGAAAAAATCCGCACCTACAACTACAAAGACAACCGCGTCACCGACCACCGGCTGGGGCGCAATTTCTCGCTTGAACCCGTGCTGGCAGGCCAATTGACCGACCTGATCGGAGCCTGCATTGCGGCCGATCAAAACCGCCAGCTGGAGGAGCTGGCAGAGCAGGCTGCCCTGGGCTGAATCAAGCGAAGCTCAGCTCAGACCGATCACGTATTTGGCCCATTCGCCGTGCCGTCCGGCGTTCATCTGACGGGTGGCTTCAAAGCTCAGGGTGCTCAGCGGCCGGTGCGGCTCATGGCGCAGGGGCATGGCGGCCTCGCGCGGGGTGCGATTGCCCTTGCGCACGTTGCAGCTCAAGCAGGCCGTGGTGACGTTCTCCCAGCTGTCTGCTCCGCCGCGGCTACGCGGGAGCACATGGTCAATCGAGAGGGGTTCCTTGGTGGTGCCGCAGTATTGACAGCGATGGCCATCGCGCTGAAACACGTTGCGGCGCGTCAGGGGCAGGGGCCGGTACGGAACCCGCACGAACTGGCGCAGGCGGATCACCGTGGGCAGCAACACATCCGGCCGGAGAGCGCGGCTGGGATCATGCTCGACGCCCTCTGCCTTGCCCTTGAGCACCATCACCATGGCGCGGCGCCAGCTGGTGATGTTCAGCGGCTCATACGAGGCATTGAGGACGAGAACCTGGCTCATGCCAGCTCCCAAGATGCACGGCATGCTAAGGGCGCTGGCAAGAAACAGATGGTGCTGAGGTTTACCCTTTGGGCTCGAACGAGGCCATGAACACGCTCCCCCTGGCACCGGAGCCCGAACCCCATGAGGCGGGCTATTCGCGCCAGCGGGCCTGGGTGGAGGTTGATGCCGGCGCCATCACCCACAACGCCGCCACCCTTGTGGGGGCTCTGGCACACGGCTGCAGCCTGATGGCGGTGGTCAAAGCCGATGGCTACGGCCATGGGGCCGTACCGGTGGCCGAGGCCGCGCTGGCCGGTGGGGCCAGCTGCTTTGGGGTGGCCACCCTGGCCGAGGGGGTGCAGCTGCGGCGCGCCGGCATGTCGGCCCCCATCCTGGTGCTGGGCAATTTGATTCAGGCCGAAGAGCTGCGCAGCTGCCTGCGCTGGCAGCTGATGCCGACCCTCAGCGGCATGCGCGAGGCGCTGCTGTGCCAAAACCTGGCCGCCGCCGCGGGACGCCCCATGCTGGTGCACCTCAAGCTCGACACCGGCATGGCCCGCCTTGGCATCGACTGGCAGGAGGGGGCGCGGCTGGTGGCAGCGATTCATGAGCTGGCCGATGTCCAGCTGGCCGGCATCTATTCGCATCTGGCCTGCGCCGATGCAGCCCCAGCCGACGACGATGGTCTGACCACCACCCAGCAGCAGCGTTTCGAAACGGTGCTCGCAAGCCTGCGCCAGCAACAACTGGCGAGCGGCTGCCGCCACCTGGCCAATTCGGCCGGCACCCTGCGCAGCCGAGAGCTGCACTACGACCTGGTGCGGGTGGGGCTGGCCCTCTACGGCCACAGCCCCGCCCAGCACCTGAGCGCCTCCTCAGCGCTGCGGCCGGCCATGCAACTGCGGGCCCGCGTCAGCCTGATCCGCGAGGTGGGCAGCGGCGTGGGGGTCAGCTATGGGCACCGCTTCCGCACCAGCCGACCCTCACGGTTGGCGGTGGTGGGCATCGGCTATGCCGATGGGGTGCCGCGGCAGCTCTCAGGAGCGATCAGTGCCCTGCATCACGGCAGGGCGATCCCCCAGGTGGGTGCGATCACCATGGACCAGCTGATCCTCGATGCCACCGACTGCCCCGAGCTCGAGGTGGGCTCGGTGGTCACCCTGCTGGGCCATGACGAGGGGCTGAGCATTTCGCCCGAAGACTGGAGCTCCCGCTGCGGCACAATCCCCTGGGAGATCCTCTGCGGCTTCAAGCACCGGCTACCGCGCCTGAGTCTGGGGGCTCACTGATAAGCTCACTGCGGCCCCTGGAGAGGTGGCTGAGTGGTTGAAAGCGGCTCCCTGCTAAGGAGTTACAGGAGGCAACTTCTGTCGAGGGTTCGAATCCCTCCCTCTCCGTTCTTACCGGTGTCTGCCTGAGTCTCCCCTCCATCTGGGGAGCTGCTCTGGCTTGGTTGTCGTTGCCCCGATCGCTCAGCCGAGCTGGTTGAGCCGGGCGGCCAGCTCGGGCAGCAAACCCTCGTCGGCAGCACACGCCTGACCCTCGCTCATGACCACCAGCAAGGTCGGGGCGATGCCATCGGCCTCGACATAGGCCGCATCGTGGCGGGCGCGGCTCATCCAACCGGCCTTGCTCCACAGCCTGGCGCCGGCAGGCAGGCCCTCACCGATAAAGCCATCGACCTGGTTCTCAGGATCGGCAGCACGCCCTGCAGTCTCAAGACTGCGCTCAAGCAGCTGGCGCATGCGCGCGCAGGCCGGCGGTGAGACCACCGCCGACGCGATCACCGCGTGCAGCAGGCGGGCGACACCATCGCTCGATAAGCGGTTGATGTTGCTGTTGTCTGGTCCATAGGACTGCCTCTCGCGGCCATAGGGACCGTCATCCCAGGTTTTCTGGCAGGCATTCCAACCAGCCAGCTCTGGCCAGCCCAACGAGGCCAACCAACGGTTGACCAGCTGGCGCTGCTCGCACCACAGCGCCCATGCCTCACCGCTGAGCTCAGGTCCGCCGGTGGTGCCGCTGAGCCGATCCAGCACATACGCGGTGGCGTTGTTGCTGGAGTGCATCACCATCGCAGCCAGGGCGCGGTTGAGCTCGGGATCGGCACGCAGCAGATCCTGCTGGCGCCAGGCCTCAGCCGCGACCAGATACACCAGCTTCACCACGCTGGCGGGGTAACGCAGTTGATCACCGCGCCACGACGCGCCGGTCCAGGGGAGGCTCCAGTGGCTTTGGGGATCCGAGGCGGCCGCCGCATCGACCAACGACTGCGGATAGCGCAGCCAGGTGATCGAGACCTGCTCTGAAAGGCCAGGGCGGCCATCGAGCTCCAGCGCACGCACCAGATCCGCCAGGCACTGGCCCATGGCCGGATCCGGGTTGTAGAACGCCATCACAGAGGCCTGTTGTTGCGGTGAGATTAGGGACCCTGGCTGCCGTTGAACTGCTGCATGCCGGCACGGTCTGGGAGCTGCTGAGGCCACTCAACGGCTACAGCCGCCCCAGCGGCCAGGGGCTGGCCACCCAGGCCTGGGCTGGCCGGCAGCTGCAACTGCTGCCGCGCCCTGCGGGGCTCCACAGGCTGCGGGCACGGTTGCTTGACGACGGCTACCCGTGCTGGATCGAACCTGACGCTCTGTTGGGCTCGGCCCAGCTGGCGACGCGCCGCCCCCAGCAGCTGCTCGATGGGCCCACCATTGCGCGGCAGATTCCGGCGGTGCTGGCCTTTGCCACAGCGGCACTGGCGCTGCCCAACCGCTACCTGTGGGGCGGCAGTCTGGGTCCCGATTACGACTGCTCTGGGCTGGTGCAACGCGCCTTTGCCGCAGCCGGCATCTGGATCCCCCGCGACGCCTACCTGCAAGAGCGCTTTTGCCAACCGGTGGCCGTGCGGCCAGGGGTACTGCATGCCCTACTGCCTGGGGATCTGATCTTTTTTGGCCTGCCGCAGCGCTGCACCCATGTGGGCCTGCATCTCGGCGAGGGGCGCTACCTGCACAGCTCGGGGCAGGAGCATGGCCGCGGCGGGCTGGGAATCGATGATCTCGCCCCCCAGAACCCAGATCCGGTTGCGAGCCACTACCGCAGGCAGCTGCGTGGCGCCGGTCGCGTGGTGCGCTGCCATGACGGCAGCGCACTGCCCGCGTAGGGTCACGCCATGGCAACGGACCTGGCCCTTTCGGTGGTGGTGCCGCTGTTCAACGAGGAGGACTCGCTCGAGCCCCTGGTGGAGCAGCTGCTCAGCGTGCTCAGGCCCCTGGGGCTTGGCTTTGAGCTGGTGATGGTCGACGACGGCTCGCGCGATGGCACCCCGGCCAAGCTCGCGCAACTGAGCGAGCGGGTCGATGAGCTCGTCGCTGTGCTGCTGCGGCGCAACTACGGCCAGACCGCCGCCATGGCCGCAGGCTTCGATGCCAGCTGCGGCCGGGTGATCGTGACCCTGGATGGCGACCTGCAGAACGACCCTGCCGACATTCCGCAGCTGCTCGGCAAGCTCAATGAGGGCTACGACCTGGTGAGCGGCTGGCGCCACCAGCGCCAGGACGCGGCACTCAGTCGATTGCTACCCAGCAAGCTGGCCAACCGGTTGATTGCCCGCGTCACCGGTGTTCAGCTGCACGACTACGGCTGCTCGCTGAAGGCCTACCGCCGCGAGGTGATTGATGACATGAACCTCTACGGCGAGCTGCACCGGTTTTTACCGGCCCTGGCCTTCATCGAAGGCGCCCGCATTGCCGAGGTCAGGGTCCGTCACCACAGGCGCCGCTTTGGCCGCAGCCACTACGGCATCGATCGCACCATCCGGGTGTTGATGGATCTGCTGACGGTCTGGTTCATGAAGCGCTTTCTGACCCGGCCGATGCACGTGTTCGGCCTCGCCGGGCTTGGCGCGATCGGCGTCGGTGGCATCACGGTGCTGTGGCTGGTGGTCGAAAAGCTGCTGGGAGCCGAGATCGGCGGCCGGCCGCTGCTGCTCATGGGGTTGATGAGCTTTCTCAGCGGCATTCAGCTGCTCTGCTTCGGCCTGCTGGCCGAGCTGCAGATGCGCACCTATCACGAAAGCCAGAACCGGCCGATCTACCGGGTGCGCACCACGTTGCGCGCCAACGCTGCAGCATTGCGCGGCAAACGGGGCTGATCAGCAGGGGCAGGCGCCGGGCGACCACGAAAAGCATTGATCGCAGACGCAGCGGCCAACACCACAGCAGGATTGCTGTCGCGCAGACCGCGCTTGATCAGGGTCAGCGCGCGGCGATCGGGCTGCACCTGCAGCTCCTGCATCACCGCCAATCGCGATCCGGGGTCCTTGCCCATCGACACAGACAGTTGCCGCAGCCGCTGCAAACGGCGGCCAGCCGGGGCTGCGGCAGCAACCGGCTTCGCCAGAGGGCCCGATGGGGCCGCTGCCGGTGGCGTGACGCTCAGAACCCTGGCCAGGGGCGAACTGCCACCCCCCCCTGTGAGCCGATCGCTTGGCTGCGCTGAGAGCTGGGGGCGCCGGCGGCTGATCAACCAGATCAGCACGGCGAGCAGTGAGGCACCAAGGGCAAGCGGGGTCTGCATGGATTGAACTTTTATGTCGCCCCGCCAGAAGCAAGCGGATGGCTCAAAACATGCTCCGTACAGTACGCCTGATTCCCATTGGCCTGTGCCATGACTGGAGATTTTGCTGCTGCCTGGATGCCTTCGGTGTTCATTCCCCTGGTGGGGATCGTGGGCCCGGCAGTGGCGATGGCCCTTCTGTTCAACGTGATCGAAGCCCGCAACTGAGCACCGCTCAGCGATTCAGCACACCCTCTGAACCCAATGACCGTCACCCCTGTGGCCGACCCGACCGTCGGCAACCTGGCTACACCCGTCAACAGCAGCTACTTCACACGGGCGTTCCTCAACGCACTGCCCGCCTATCGCCCGTCGCTGTCGCCCAACCGGCGTGGCCTTGAAGTGGGAATGGCCCATGGGTTCTTCCTGTATGGCCCCTTTGCCATCACCGGCCCGCTGCGCGCGACCGAGTACGCCAGCACCGCAGGTCTTTTGGCCGCCATCGGTCTGGTCTCGATCCTGACGGTGTGCCTCTCGATCTACGGCACCGCCGGCACTGGCCCCAATGTGCAGCCGGCTGACGCCACGATCGACAACCCTCCTGCTGATCTGTTCACCAAGGCCGGCTGGGCAGAATTTGCCAGCGGTTTCTGGCTGGGTGGTTGCGGTGGCGCCGCCTTTGCCTGGTTCCTGGCCAGCACCGCCGTTGTAGCTCCGCTGGTGAAGATTGCTGGTGGCGTCTGGAGTGTGGGCTGAGCCCAGAGGCCAGCCATCGCTCGATCCAACACCAAGCAAGACCGCAAGCCCCGCCGACAAGCGGGGCTTTTTTGATGCGCACGCAGCCTGGCAGGCTCCCAGCGCGGCGTGAAACCAAGCGCAGCGCCACACTGGAGCTGTGGCAGAAGGCTCCCGTGAACGCGCCCCGCACCATGCACCAGCGCAGACGCCAGGCCATCGCGCCGCTGATGGGCATGGCAGCGGCCATCACGCTGGCGCTGCTCAACGCCGGCTGCCGTCATGAGACGCCTCAGGGCAGCGGCCCCAAGGGCTCAGGGTCTGCACCACCGGCGGCAGCTCCTAGCGCAGACAAGCAGCAGGAGCTCAAGCAACAGCAGCAGCAACGGATCGGCCACGCCGCCACCTTGCGCTGCCTGCGCGGTGAGCGCGGCACCACCGATGGCGATGAACTGCGCTGCGAAGACTGGCGCTATGTGATCGGCAACTACGCCATCGCCAATGGCAACTAGCTGCGCTCAGGCAAACGTTTTGGCGACGGCCGCAGCGACAACAGGTGGGCGTTGGGCCTGCCAACCATCACCAACAAAAAACCCCGGCTTGCGCCGGGGTTGATGCGTCCTTCGAGGGTTGTCGTTGCGGCTGGATCAGCCGAACTTGCCTGAGGTCGAGGCGATCAGGAAGGCCGCGTAGGTCACGAAGTAGCCCACGGTGAAGTGAGCCAGACCGACGACGCGGGCCTGAACGATCGAGAGAGCCACAGGCTTGTCACGCCAGCCCACCAGGTTGGCGAGCGGGGTGCGCTGATGAGCCCAGACGATGGTCTCGATCAGCTCCTGCCAATAACCACGCCAGGAGATCAGGAACATGAAGCCGGTTGCCCAGATCAGGTGCCCGAACAGGAACATCCAGGCCCAGACGGCGAGGTTGTTCGTGCCAGCGGGGTTGTAGCCGTTGATCAGCTGGGAGCTGTTGAGCCACAGGTAATCACGGAACCAGCCCATCAGATAGGTGCTGGATTCGTTGAACTGAGCCACATTGCCCTGCCAGATGGCGAGGTGCTTCCAGTGCCAGTAGAAGGTCAGCCAACCCACGGTGTTCAGGGCCCAGAAGACAGCCAGGTAGAAGGCGTCCCAGGCACTGATGTCACAGGTACCGCCACGGCCGGGGCCGTCGCAGGGGAAGGAGTAGCCGAAGTCCTTCTTGTCGGGCATCAGCTTGGAGCCGCGGGCATCCAGCGCACCCTTCACAAGGATCAGGGTGGTGGTGTGCAGGCCCAGAGCGATGGCGTGGTGAACCAGGAAGTCACCAGGACCGATCTGCAGGAAGAGGCTGTTGTTGCCGGCGTTGATGCCATCGAGCCAGCCGGGCAGCCAGACGGCGCCGGGGCCAGGGGCATTGCTCACCAGGCTGTCGGGGTTCGACAGCAGCACGTTCATGCCGTAGATCGCCTTGCCTGAAGCGGCCTGGACAAACTGAGCAAAGACGGGCTCAACCAGAATCTGCTTCTCGGGGGTACCGAAGGCCACGACCACATCGTTGTGAACGTAGAGGCCCAGGGTATGGAAACCGAGGAACAGGGACACCCAGCTCAGGTGGCTGATGATCGCTTCTTTGTGCTCGAGCATCCGGGCCAACACATTGTTCTTGTTGGCTTCGGGGTCGTAGTCACGGATGAAGAAGATCGCACCGTGGGCAAAGGCACCGCACATCAGAAAGATGGCGATGTACTGGTGGTGGGTGTAGAGGGCAGCCTGCGTCGTGTAGTCCTTGGCGATGAACGCATAGGACGGCATCGAATACATGTGCTGCGCCACCAGGCTCGTCACCACACCGAGGCTGGCCAGGGCCAGACCCAGTTGGAAGTGGAGCGAGTTGTTGATGGTGTCGTAGAGACCTTTGTGGCCGGCGCCCAGATCACCAGGGGTGCCCTTGGGCGGGTTGTGGGCTTCGAGGATCTCGCGGATCGAGTGACCGATACCGAAGTTGGTGCGGTACATGTGACCGGCGATCACGAACAGGCAGCCGATCGCCAGGTGGTGATGGGCAATGTCCGTGAGCCACAGGGCTTCGGTCTGGGGGTGGAAGCCACCCAGGAAGGTCAGGATCGCGGTGCCTGCGCCTTCAGAGGTCCCGAACACCTGGTAGGCGGTGTCGGGGTTCTGGGCGTAGACGCCCCAGTTACCGGTGAAGAAGGGACCCAGACCTGCGGGGTGCGGCAGCACCGAGAGGAAGTTGTCCCAGCCGACGTGCTGACCGCGGGCTTCAGGAATCGCCACGTGGACCAGGTGACCGGCCCAGGCGATGGAGCTGAAGCCAAACAGCACCGCAAGGTGGTGGTTCAGACGGGATTCAGCGTTCTTGAACCAGGCCAGTGAAGGCCGGAACTTGGGCTGAAGGTGGAGCCAACCGGCGAACAGGGCCCAGGCCGAGAGGATCATCATGAAGATGGATCCCTGGTACAGCTCGGCGTTGGTGCGCATGCCGATCGTGTACCACCAGTGGTACAGACCGGAATAGGCAATGTTCACAGGGGAGCTGGCGCCGGCCTGGGTGAAGGCGGCGATGGCTCCTTGGCCGAAGTGCGGATCCCAGATCGCGTGAGCGATCGGACGCACGTGCAGAGGATCGGCGACCCACTGCTCGAAGTTGCCCTGCCAGGCGATATGGAACAGGTTGCCCGAAACCCAGAGGCCAATGATGGCCAGGTGACCGAAATGGGTGGAGAACAGCTTTTGGTAAAGCCGTTCTTCGGTCATGCCGTCGTGGCTCTCGAAATCGTGAGCCGTGGCAATGCCGTACCAAATACGGCGGGTTGTCGGGTCCTGTGCCAGACCCTGGCTGAACGAAGGAAATTTCGTTGCCATTGGGAAAGGTGAGGAAAGGTCAGCCGACCGCAAGCATGCGGGCCAGGAAGAAGGACCAGGTGGTCGCGATACCGCCCAACAGATAGTGGGCGACACCGACCGCACGGCCCTGGGTGATGGAGAGCGCACGGGGCTGGATGGCCGGAGCCACCTTCAGCTTGTTGTGAGCCCAGACGATGGACTCGATCAGCTCCTGCCAGTAGCCGCGGCCAGAGAACAGGAACATCAGGCTGAAGGCCCAGACAAAGTGCGCTCCCAGGAACATCAGGCCGTAGGCACTGCTGCTCGAGCCATAGCTGTTGATCACCTGTGCGGCCTGAGCCCACAGGAAATCACGCAGCCAACCGTTGATGGTGATGGCGCTGGTGGCGAAGTTGCCGTTGGTGATGTGCTGGACGGTGCCGTCGGCATTGACGGTGCCCCACACGTCGCTCTGCATCTTCCAGGAGAAGTGGAAGATGACGATCGACAGCGAGTTGTACATCCAGAACAGGCCAAGGAACACGTGGTCCCAAGCCGACACCTGACAGGTACCGCCACGGCCGGGGCCGTCGCAGGGGAAGCGGAAGCCCAGATTCGCCTTGTCGGGAACCAGGCGTGAGCTGCGGCTGTACAGCACACCCTTCAGCAGGATCAGCACCGTCACGTGGATCGTGAAGGCGTGGATGTGGTGGACCATGAAGTCCGCCGTGCCGAGGGGAATGGGTGCAGCGGCCACCTTGCCGCCCACAGCCACCACAGCGCCGTTGAACACTTCGCTCACACCCGCAAGGGCGTTGGGCGCGGTGCTGCCGGCGGCGGCGGCATGCAGACCCTGGATCCACTGCGCGAAGACGGGCTTCAGGGCAATGGCCGAGTCACTGAACATGTCCTGGGGACGGCCCAAGGCACGCATGGTGTCGTTGTGGATGTACAGGCCGAAGCTGTGGAAGCCGAGCCAGATGCACACCCAGTTGAGGTGGCTGATCAGGGCGTCACGGGCCTTGAGCACCCGATCCAGCACATTGTCGATGTGCTTGGCGGGGTCGTAGTCACGCACCATGGCAATGGCAGCGTGGGCGCCGGCACCGACGATCAGGAAGCCACCGATCCACACATGGTGGGTGAACAGCGACAGCTGGGTCGCGTAGCTCACACCGATGTAGGGATACGGGGGCATCGCATACATGTGATGCGCCACGATGATGCTCAGCGAACCGAGCAGGGCCAGGTTCACGGCCAACTGGGCATGCCAGCTGGTGGTCATGAACTCGAACAGCCCGTCATGGCCGTTGCTGGCGGGGAACAGCAGGGGATCACCCTTCTGACCCTCAAGGATCTCCTTGATGCTGTGGCCGATACCCCAGTTGGTGCGGTACATGTGGCCCGCAACGATGAACAGCACCGCGATCGCCAGATGGTGATGCGCGATGTCGGTCATCCAGAGGCTGCCGGTCACAGGATTGAGCCCACCTTTGAAGGTGAGGAAATCGCTGTAGGCGGCCCAGTTGCCGGTGAAGAAGGCGTTGATGCCAGCACCGAAACCGGGGAACAGCTGGGTCAGCAGGTCCTGGTTGAGAAATTCGTGCGGCAGCGGAATGTCGGCCACCGAAGCGATGGTCTTGCCATTGAGGGCCAGCGGCTGGCCGGCATCGATGGCATCCATCAGCTGCGTGGTGGGCAGCGACACATGCAGCAGGTGACCGGTCCAGGAGAGGGATCCCAGACCCAGCAGACCTGCCAGGTGGTGGTTGAGCATCGACTCAACGTTCTGGAACCACTCGAGCTTGGGAGCGGCCTTGTGGTAGTGGAAGACGCCTGCATTGAGCATCAGGCCTGCCATCACCAGGGCGCCGATGGCGGTTGCCAGCAGCTGGGTCTCGTTGGTGTAACCCCAGGCGCGCCACATGTGGAACAGACCTGAGGTGATCTGGATGCCGTGGAAGCCGGCACCGACATCACCATTGAGGATTTCCTGGCCGAAGATCGGCCAGACCACCTGTGCACTGGGTTTCACGTGCAGGGGGTCGGCCAGCCATCCGGCGTAGTTGGAGAAGCGGGCGCCATGGAAGAACGCACCGCTCAACCAGATGAAGATGACGGCCAGGTGCCCGAAGTGGGCCGAAAAGATCTTGCGAGAAACCTCTTCGAGGTCGCTCGTGTGGCTGTCGAAATCGTGAGCGTTGGCGTGGAGGTTCCAGATCCAGGTTGTGGTCTTGGGACCTTTGGCGAGGGTCCGGTCGAAATGCCCGGGCTTTTCAAAAAGCTCGAACGTGGCCGGAACAGGGTTCCGGTCGACCATGGCCTTCGCCGTTTTCCCACGCTCTGGTGGGCTGATGGTCATCGAGTGGTTCCTCGAGGGACGGAATCGAGGTGGAGGGTCCACCCCTGGACGGCGTGCGCGGCATGACGCTGCTCACACCTCTTGGGCCCCATGCGCACCAGCCGAGCGAACCCGACTGCCGTTCATGGGCACCAGTCGAAACGGACCACAAAATTGTGAAACCGCTTGCACCGACTGGAGCTTGGGCCCCAGGTAGGGGACCGCTGCGCGAACTATAAAGGCGTTAAGCAAGCCCTTTGGGGGTGCAGTTACAAAGGTTCAATCCCGGCGCAAAGCAGGCCAAGACTGGGCTTTGCCGGAGAGAAAGAAAACGAATAAAAACATCACTTATGGCACGAAAGCTAATCATTAGCCTGTACTTCGGAGCACTGATTAACAACGAGCCGGCCACAATCCACTCAACATTCACACAGCTACCGCTGCGGCTCGATGAGCGCGCACAATGAGTGGATCCCGTTGCAGTCCCTCAAGGCCAGATGCCGGCCCCTCGAGCACCGCACGCCGCAAGACCCGCCCCTGGTGTCGCCGGGCTGATCAGGTTGCTGTGGGCCAGTCTGCTGGCCTGCTGCGTTCTGCTGCTGCCCATGCAGCCAAGCCAGGCGGCCTGGGGGCTCAGCTGGCCATCGCTGGGCCGGCCAGAACAGGCAGGCGCAACACCAGAGCGGTTGCTCGCGCCGCAGCCTCCCGCAGGCCGCCTGCAGGAGGTGCAGCCCCCTGTCGCCGTGCAGCAGCTGCAGCAGGCGCTGGCCGATCGCACACCCAACATTGAGATCCTCAGCCCCCGCGATGGAGCAACCCTGGCCGATGGGCCTTGGCAGCTCAAGCTCAAGGTGCGCGACTGGCCCCTAGCCGATGGCGGCCCCCTTGGGCTGGGCGCCCATGTGGTGGTGCAGATTGATGATCAGGCTCTGCAACGCATCAGCGGAGCTGATGCAGCACCCTGGCAACCAGCCGATGCCAGCCCTGAACGCTCGCTGGTGATCCCCCAGGAGCCCCTGAGCCCGGGCAGCCATCGCATCACCGTTTACGCCGCCCGTCCCTGGGGTGAAGCAGTCAAAAGCCCTGGAGCAGCGCAGCAGATTCGTGTGCATCAGCTGGCTGCCAACCCCCAGAGCCTGCCAGCGCCAGGCAGCCCGCAGCTGCTGCCGGTCAGCCCTGATGCAGCCAATGGGGCCGAACCCCTGCTGCTCGACTGGCTCTTGCTCGACGCCCCCCTGCAACACCTGCGCGACGGTGATGGCAGCTGGCGCCTGCGGGTGACGATCAACGGCGACAGCTTTGTGCTCGACCAGGCCGTGCCGCTCTGGCTTA
>VGQS01000008.1 GCA_016882285.1 Cyanobacteria bacterium K_DeepCast_35m_m2_155
GCTGCCGCCGCGGAGCCATGCAGACCTGCCGCCTTTGGTTGTTGCTGAGTGGCGGCCTGGGTGCGGCCTTCCTGGCTGGACAGATGGTCGAATATTTTTCGTTGCCCTTCGGACTGCGCGACAACCTGTTTGCCAGCACCTTTTATGCCCTCACAGGCTTTCATGGCCTGCACGTCACCCTTGGGGTGATCTGCATCTTGATTGTGTGGTGGCAATCCCGCCCGGGCGGGCGGATCAGCCAGAGCGAGCACTTTGGCCTGGAAGCCGCCGAGCTCTACTGGCATTTCGTTGATGGCATCTGGGTTGTGCTGTACGGCATTCTTTACCTGCTTTGAGTTGATCTCGGACGGTCTGCGTTGCTGATTGGATCAGCAACAAGATACTTGTCACCGCTGGCCCTTGCCGATGGCCATGGTTGATCGGCACAATTTCGGCATAGTCACTCCAGCCCTGGGCACGCGTTCCAGCCATGGCATACGACAGGGACCCAGGAGCAGCTGGCTCCAACACGATGCTGGTCGGTCAGGCCTTGTTGGATAAGGCGCGTTCGTTGAGTGACAGGCCCGAAGACCAGATTGCACGCGCCTGCGGTTATGTGGGCCCCAGTGGCCGCTTGCTCAAAAAGAGTTTCTACAGGGCTCTGGTCGAGGCCAAGGGCTATGTGCTTCCGGCCGTCTCTTCAACGGGCGGTCACGGCACCAAGGGTCGCCAGGCCGAGTTCCGCACGCGGGTGCACGGCAACGGCAACCTGTTGATCGGCAACGCCTACACCCGCCGCATGGGCCTGGAGCCCGGCCAGGAGTTCAAGATCGAACTGCACAAGGAGACCGGTTCGATCTGGCTCTCACCGCTTGATGCTGCCGCTGACTGAGGTGCTTCAGTCGCCGTCGCTGTGGAATGCGGCGCTGAAGGCCAGCAAGTCAAGACCGCTGAACAAAAAGCTGATCCCGACCAGGATCCCCAGCACCGAAAGCAGGCCCCAGGCCTTCATGCTCAAGATCAGTACCCCGAGGATCAGGGTCACCACGCCGTTGGCCAGGCCCCAGCCCCAGCCGCGGCGATCGGTGTGGGAGAGCGAAACCAGCGTCGCCACAACCCCTTCAACGAGAAAGACAATGCCGATCGCATAGGCCAGCGCAGCCACCTGCAGGCCAGCGCTCAGTGGACCGGCGCTGAACTGTTGGATGATCCAGAAGCCCACCACCAGAAACAGGGTGGAGGTGACCAGCCGCCAGAAACAGTGCCAGCGGCTCAGCCGGCGGGCGCGTGAAAGGGTGCTGATCCAGCCAACGATGCCTCCGACGGCAAAGGCAATGGCCACGATCACGGTGACCCAGGCCGAAGCAATTACAGGAAACACCAAGGCCAGAACCCCGAGCACAAGCAGCACAATCCCCTCGGCCATGGTGAAGGCGCGCAGTCCCTGCGCTGAGGTGAGTTCGAGGTCTGCGTGGCTCGCCATGGTCTGCATCCAGAACTCTTTGAACGTAGTCATGGGCGCTGTGGTTGTCAGGCCCAGCCGTGCTCGTTCAGCCAGCTCTCGTTGATGCTGCTGTGCGGGGCCGTTGCTGAGGAGGGCCCATCGCTCTGTTGCCTCGACGTCAACAGGCGTTCGGCGTACTTGGCGAGCAGATCGGCTTCCAGATTGACCAGATCGCCTTGGCGCAGGTGCTGCAGGGTCGTGTGGCTCCAGGTGTGGGGGATCACGGCAATCCAAAAGTCCTGCCCGTCGTCTGAGCAGCCGGCCACGGTGAGGCTGATGCCGTTGACCGCCACGCTCGCTTTCTCGCAGATGTAGCGGCCGAAGCGGGGCTCTCGCCAGCGCAAGGCGAGACGCCATGCGTCCGCCTGTTGCTCGATGGCGACCACCTGAGCGGTGCCGTCGATGTGACCGCTCACCAGGTGCCCGCCGAGGCGATCGGCCAGGCGTAGGGCGGGTTCAAGATTGACGGCTTCACCCCGTTCGGCCTTGCTGCCGAGGGTGGTGCGCTGCAGCGTTTCGCCGCTGACATCAGCACTGAACCCCTGGCTCGCCAACGTCGCCACGGTGAGGCAGACCCCATCGACCGCCACGCTGTCACCCAGCTGCAGGGGCTGCAGCAGCGCGCCGCTGCCCGTCCAGCTGATGCGCAATTGGGTGCCATCGCGCCTGAGTGTGCCGATGGCCTGCACCAGTCCGGTGAACATGGCAGCACCGCAGTGGGGAGATGCTGGCCATAATCGGGCAGAGGACGCACGGCTGCCATGGTCGAGATGAGCGTCGCGGGCATCGCCCTGGATGCGGCCAGCCGTAGCCCGATCGTGCTGCTGCGCGATCCGTCTGGCCGGCGCCAGGTGCCGATCTGGATCGATCAGGCCCAGGCTCAGAACATCCTGGCCGGACTCAGCGGTCAGGAGCCCGCCCGCCCGCTGAGCCATGACCTGATGGTGAGCCTGCTCGAGGCCGGCCATCTGGTGCTGGAGCGGGTGATCGTGCACGCCATCGAAGAGAGCACCTTTCGCGCCGTGCTCAAGCTCAGTGGGCCTGAGGAGGGTCAGCAGCAGGAGCTTGATGCCAGGCCCAGTGATGCCATCGCCCTGGCGCTACGCACCGGCAGTGGCATCTGGATGCTGGAGGAGGTGGTGGCTGACGCCTCGATCCCCGTCGATGCCGAAGCCGATGCCGAGGATCGGGAGGATTTCCGCCGTTTCCTCGACAGCACCTCCCCCGCCGATCTGGTGCGGCATCTGAGCAAGGCTCAGCCGGAAGCCCTGCTCGATGCCGGCGGCGATGCCCCGGAGCCTGACGAACCCGACGAGCCCGCCGCCCCCGGTGCGTAGACGCTTCGGCGATCTGGCGGCGGTCTCACCGTTCAGCCTCGGCACGATGCGGGCCCTCTCGGGCCCGGCCCAGATGGAGGCCGTGCTGCGTGCTGCCGCTGCAGCGGGCATCAACCACATCGAAACCGCGGCGGCCTATGGGCCGGCCGAAACCTTTCTGGGGCAGGGCCTGGCGGTGCTCGAGCGCGAAGCGATCGCTCCCGAGGGGGGCTGGCTGATCACCAGCAAGATCATGCCGGGCCCTGAGCTGCCTGAGGCCAAGCAGCAGCTCTGCGCCATGCTCAAGCGCCTTGGCGTGCCCCAGCTGGCAGGCCTGGCCGTGCACGGCATCAACCGCAGCGACCATCTGAGCTGGGCCACCAGGGGGCCCGGTGCCGAGTTGCTGGCCTGGGCTTTGGGTGAAGGGCTGGTGGCACAGGTCGGCTTCAGCAGCCATGGCAGCACCGAGCTGATTGAAGCGGCCCTGGCGTCGGGGCAGTTTCGCTTCTGCAGCCTGCACCTGCATCTGTTTGATCAGGCGCGCCTGCCTGTGGCCCGCGCCGCCCTGGCGGACGGCATCGGCGTGATGGCGATTTCGCCGGCTGACAAGGGCGGCCGGCTGTATGACCCGCCCCCTGAGCTGCTGGCCGACTGCGCCCCGCATCACCCCCTGGAGCTGGCCTACCGCTTTCTGCTGGATCAGGGGGTCTCCACCTTGACCCTGGGGGCTGAGCAGCCCAGCGATCTGGCCTGGGCCAACGCCCTGGCCGGCCCCAGCGCCAGTGCCGGTGGAAGCTGGCTTGCACCGGAACACCGCGCTGCCTTGGCCAACCTTGAGGCAGCGGCTAGAGAGCGCCTGGCTGCGGGGCGCTGCGGCCAGTGCCGTGCCTGTCTGCCCTGCCCCAACGAGGTGCCGATCCCGGCCTTGCTGCGGCTGCGCAACCTGGCCGTGGGCCATGGCATGGAGGTGTTCGCCGCCGAGCGCTACAACCTGATCAACCGCGCTGGCCACTGGTGGGAAACCGTCAATGCCAGCGCCTGCGCCAGCTGTGGTGCCTGCCTGCCGCGCTGCCCCCTCGGCCTCGACATCCCTGGTTTGCTCGCTGACACGCACCAGCGCCTGGCTGCAGCGCCGGGCCGTCGTCTGTGGGATTAGGGCGCAGCCGCATCCCACAGCGTTTGCCACTGCAGCCGTTGTTCCTGCGGCAACGGCGGCAGGCTCCAGCAGCGCTGCAGCACCGCCGCGGGCGGCAGCACCAGCTCCCGCAGTGAAAGGGGAAGTCCGGCTGCGGCGGCCTCGAGTTCAGGCCGCGGCAGCGGCGGCACCCAGCCCCCCTGCAGAGCGCGGCTGAGCAGGGGCGGCGCCAGGATCTGCTCCATCCAGCTCAGCGGCAATGGCTCCTGGGTCGAGGCGGGTCTGAGCAGCAGTTGCCAGCTCAATGGTGCTCCACTGGCAGGCAGCACCACCTGCAGGCGCGGGTCCCGCCGCAGCAGCGGCACCAGCCGTTGCAAGGGCAACACAGCAGCCTGGGCGTCGCCGCCCAGCAGCAGGTTGAGTGCCTGCGCTTCGTCGTAGGCCAGCGCCTGAGCCCTGAGCTGGCGCACCCGCCTGGGATCAGCCCCCATCAGTTCGATGCAGATGCGCGGACTCGAGGGCAGCACCAGGTGTCCTTTCAGGCGCGGCTCCAGCAGCACCTCCCAGCTCTGCGCTGCCGCCTGGACGAGTTCGCTGTGGTGACGCAGGGCCACGACCCAGGGGCTAAAGGCCCAGGGGTAGGCCCGTGGTGCAGCATCGGGCGGGCCATAGAGACGGCTCACCGCTGCGGCTGATGCGACCAGCCGCGCCAGCAGCTTGTCGGCCTTGATCGGCTGCCAAAGCTGTGGTTTCAGGTTGCTGGCCCAGCCGTCGCTCAGGGCGACCAGGCCGGCACGCGTTGAGCGCCCATCGAGCAGGGCGATGATCTGGTCGCTCTGGAGCTGATCGTTCAGGCTCCACGGGCTGGGCAGCGCTGAAAGCCAGGCTTTCGGCATGGCGCCCACTGTGCTGAGCAATTGGGGTCCCTGGCGGTTGCTGCAGCCATGCAGGGCCGTGAGACCAGCGGCAGCCAGGGCGCCCTGCAACACCAGGCGGCGGCTCAGCACGATGCGCGCTCGCAAAAGCCGACCCTAAGGCCCAAGCGCAGGCCACAGCTGAGCAGCCCTCAGCCGCTCGCCCAGCTCTCCATCGCCCGATCACAGGCAGCGGCCAGCGTCTCTGGGCTGCGGCCGCTCTGCTCCCACAGCCAGGCGAGCCCGCCGGCGCCGACCCCTTCTTTGATGAAGCCGCGCTCGTAGTCGCGCAGGGCAGGGCTGCGGCAGCTGCCAAAGCGCAGGCCGGATGCCTGCAGCCGGGGTGTCACGCCCCAGCGCTGGCCGATGCGCGCCAGCAGCAGCCCCAGGTCGTTGCCCGGATCGCTCAGCACCCAGGCCGTCGTCACCACCTGGACATGGTCGGCCAGGTGCTGCCGCGCTGCCTCTGGGGCCAGGGCCAGGGCCAGGGCCAGCACGGCGGCCATCTGGCTGCCGCCGGCCAGCACCAGTTGATGCCCTTGGCCCGCCAGGTTCAGACACAGGCCAGCAGCCAGGGCCAGCATCGGATCGCCCACCGCTGCCAGCACCGCTCTGGCCCGTGCGGGGTCGGCCAGGGCTGCTGCGGCCTGCGGCTGCAGTCCGGCAGCCGCCAGGCCCCGCTGCACCAGCTGGGCCTTGAGTCCATGCACGGGCTGCCGCAGGCTGCCGCCCACCAGCCCAACGGCCGCAATGCCAAGACCTTCGAGCACGGCCAGGGCCGTGCTGGTGCCTCCGGGAACGCATTCACACACCAACACGGGTGACCCGGCTGGCCAGTGCTGGCAGAAGCGATCTGCCCGCTGCAACAGGCGCTCGACCCGCAGCATGGGCATCGCTGCGCCGCTGCTCAGGCAAGCGGCGGGACCGCTGCTTTCGGGCTCGGGCAGCCGCAGGTGCGGCACCGCTGGTGCCACGGGGGCCCCCAGGTCGATCACCTGCAGGCGTTGCAGCAACTCCAGCTCACGCAACACCACATGGCCAATCAGGGCTGGACTGACCCCTGCTGGCAGCGGGGGCAGGGCGTGCACCCGAGGGGCGGCCGGCCCCAGCAGCAGCAGCTCGGCGTCGGCTGCTGCTGTGAATTGCCGCGATGGCGCGCTGGCACCAGCGGCCGAGATCCCCTCAATGGCGGCGGTTTCGGTGCCCGCCAGCAGCAGCAAGGGGGTGAGCTCCACCTAGAGCGGGTCGAGCGCCACCAACGCGCGCAGGGCGTTGGGGGGCTCACTGATCGGCGCTTTGAGTCTTGGGAAAATCCAGTAGGCGACAGCATGCAGCGCCAGAACAACAATGCCGTTCTGCACCCAGACCAGCAGCACAGCGGCGATCTGGACCTGCAGCAGATCGATCGCTCCAGCCAGGCCTACCAGGCCCAGCAGCCGCTCCAGCAGCCCGGCGGCGGCGCTGGTGATGACCACCCAGAGGTTTTCACCCACCAGCACCGACAACACGGCCACCCGCACCAGAAAACCGGCGGCGCCGATCACGCTGCCCACGCCCCAGCTCCACCACCAGCTGGTGCGCCGGCGCCAGCACCAACCCAGCCACAGCGCCAGAGCGCCATAGGGAAACAGCACCAATGGACCGCGGATCGGTCCCATCAGCGCCACCAGCAACAGCCCGCTCACGGCCAGGCCTTCAATGGCGCAGCGCCAGCCGCGGCGCAGTTGCAGCAGCGCCAACGGCAAGGGCAGCGCCAGCCTGAACAGGGGGCTGCCCACCGGCAGGTAGTAGAGCGCAATCCAGAGCAGGGCCGTCGCCGAGGCCAGATAGGCCGTTTCGGTGAGTGTTCGCGCCTGGCTTTGGCTCAGGGGCTTGTGCTGGCTGCCCATCAACGGGTCTTGGGCGCTGGTGCGGGTCTGGGCGCTGCAGCTGGTGCGGGCACCGGCGCCGGTGTCGATCCAGCGTTGGCATTGACCCGCTCAATCATTTCCACCTCAAAGGGCACCCCGGCCTTGCGCAAGGCTTCCGTGACCACTTCGGCCGGGGCCGATGGATCGGCTGCCGGCAGCTGGATCGTGATGCGATAGGGCGCCGGTGGCATCACCTGCGGCTTGCGGGCCGGTTCGGGGCGTGGCAGATCAGGCGCGTTGGGTGCTGCTGGCGCGGGTTGCTTGGCCTTCGCTGCTGGCGGGCTGGGAGTTGCTTGAGGTGCTGTGGCGCCGGGCTCCTGAACGGGAGCCGAAAAGCTGCGGGCGAGCTGATCGCCAAAGGGCGTGCCGCTGCAGCTTCCCAGCAGCAGCGTCAGCAGTGCCGCCACTGCCGGGGTAACCCGTGAGGCGGCCTGGGCCATCAGCTGTCGGCGGCGCGGATGATGCGCACCGCACTGGCTCGCAGACGCCCGCTTTTGGTTGTGGCCGGCGCTTTTTTGGCGGCGGGTTTGGCGCTGGAGGGTTTGCTGCTGCTGGCTTTTCGGCTGCCGGCTGCGGCAGTCTTGCCGCGTCCTTTGCCCTTGGCGCTTGTGGCCTTGGCGGCCAGCAGCTCTACCGCTTGCTCCAGGGTGATGGTCTCGGCGGTGGTGCCCTCGGGCAGCGAGGCGTTCACCTTGCCCTGTTTGACGTAGAGGCCATAGGGCCCGTCAAACAGCTGAACGGCTTCGTCGGCCCCCTGGGGGGTGCCGAGGTCCTTGAGGGCGGTGCGACCGCCGCGGCCCTTCTTGGGCATGGCCAGCAGCTCCAGCGCCCGCGCCAGGCCGATCGCCAGCACATCGTCCTCGGCCTTGAGTGAGCGGTAGTCCTTCTCGCCCTTGCCCTTGTCGTGCACCACGTAGGGACCGAAGCGGCCCAGGCCCGCCTGCACCTTGCCGCCATCGGGGTGCTCGCCCAGATGCCGCGGCATGCGCAGCAGGCCCAGGGCGTCCTCAAGGCTCAGCTCCTCGGGTTTGGCTCCCTTGGGCAGCGAAGCGCGCTTGGGTTTGGGGTTCTCATCGCTGACCTGGCCGCGCTGCACATAGGGGCCGTACTGACCGAACAGCAGATAGACCTGATCACCGGTTTCGGGGTCCTCGCCGAGCGATTCGGGCCCATCGGCCTTCTGTTTGAGGATCAGCTCGGCACGCTCGGCGTCGAGATCGGCCGGGGTCAGTTCCTGGGGCAGGGTGGCCTTGAGCAGCTCTTCAGTGCCGTCATCGGCAACCCGTTTGGTTTCCAGATAGGCGCCGAAGCGGCCGATGCGCACCACGCAGGGCAGACCCTCGAGCTCCACGGTGCGTGAGGCTCCGGGGTCGATGTCACCCTCGCGCTGGGCGACCTGGGTTTCCAGGCCCGTCTCGCCCTTGAAGAAGCCCTCCAGATAGGGCAGCCACCGTTCCTTGCCGGCGGCGATTTCATCGAGGCTGCCCTCCATGCGGGCCGTGAAGCTGGTGTCGACCAGATCGGGGAAATGCTCCTCGAGCAGGGCGGTCACCGCGAACGCCGTGAAGCTGGGGGTGAGGCTGTTGTTCTGCAGCGTGGCGTAACCCCGATCCACGATCGTGCCGATGATCGAGGCGTAGGTCGAGGGCCGGCCGATGCCCTCTTTCTCGAGCATTTTGACCAGGGCCGCTTCGCTGTAGCGGGCGGGGGGCTGGGTCTGGTGGCCCAGGGCCTCGACGCCGTTGCAGGCGGGTGTATCGCCCGTTTTAAGGGCCGGCAGCAGCACCTCCTGGCCTTCCAGGGCCGCGTCGGGATCGTCGGATCCCTCCACGTAGGCCCGGAAGAAACCGGCAAAGTCGATGCGCTTGCCGCTGGCGCGGAAGCTGGCAGTGCCCAGGGCCCCGCCGTCCACCTCCAGATCGACGGCCAGCATCGTGAGCTTGGCGTCGGCCATCTGGCTGGCCACGGTGCGCTTCCAGATCAGCTCGTAGAGGGCCAGATCACGGCCGTCGAGACCCGTGGCCCCCGGGTCCCTGAAGCTTTCCCCGGCCGGCCGGATCGCCTCGTGGGCCTCCTGGGCGTTGCGCGATTGGGTCGAGAACTGGCGCGGGGCCGGGCTCAGGTAGTCCTTGCCGTACTTGGCGGCCACGCAGCTGCGGGCGGCGTTGATCGCCTGCTCGCTCAGGTGCACCGAGTCGGTGCGCATGTAGGTGATGAAGCCGCGCTCATAGAGACCCTGGGCGGTGCGCATGGTCTCGCGCGCCGAGAGCCGCAGCTTGCGGTTGGCCTCCTGCTGCAGGGTGCTGGTGGTGAAGGGGGCCACGGGCTTGCGCACCGTGGGTTTTTCTTCAACCGCCGCCACCCGCCAGGCGGCCTGCTCGATGGCCTGCTGCAGCGCTCTGGCATCGGCCTCGGCCAGCAGGCGCACCTTGCTGCCCGTTTTGAGGGCGCCGGTGCTCTCATCAAAGTCGCTGCCGCCGGCGATCCGCTCGCCGGCCAGGTGGCTCAATTTGGCTTCAAAGCTGCCGCCGCTTTGCCCGAGCTGGGCCTTGAGGTCCCAGTAGCTGCCGCTTTTGAAGGCCCTACGGGCCCGCTCGCGCTGCACCAGCAGGCGCACCGCCACCGACTGCACGCGGCCGGCCGACAGGCCCCAGGCCACTTTCTTCCACAGCAGCGGCGAGAGGGTGTAGCCCACCAGCCGATCGAGAATGCGCCGCGTCTCCTGGGCGTGGACCAGCTCCATGTCGAGCTCGCGGGTCTGCTCGAGGGCGCGGCCGATCGCTTCTTTGGTGATCTCGTGGAACACCATGCGCTTGGCCGGCACCTTGGGCGCCAGCAGCTGCAGCAGGTGCCAGCTGATCGACTCGCCTTCGCGGTCTTCGTCAGTCGCCAGCAGCAGCTGGTCGGCACCCTTGAGGGCGTCCTTGAGCTCTTTGACGACTTTCTTTTTGTCCTTCGGCACCACGTAGAGGGGCTCGAAGTCGTTGCTGGTGTTGACGCCCAGGTTGGCCCACTTCTCGCCCTTGAAGGCCGCGGGAATCTCGCTGGCGTTGTTGGGCAGGTCGCGCACGTGGCCCATCGAAGCTTCCACCCGGAAGTCCTTGGGCAGGAAGCCGCGAATGGTGCGGGCCTTGGTTGGGCTTTCGACGATGACCAGGGTGTGACCCACAGCTCAGGCGCTGAACCGCTTCCCTCTTTATCGCACCGGCGAACCCTCTGCAGGGTTTCTTTGGCCAAAGCCAGGTGGGTCTGACTGATGCGGCAATCAGCGCCGCTACAGTCAGCCGCAGCAAAACGGCATGTTTTCCCTGGTGGACATCGGCACCTTGTCGCTCCAGCTCAATGCCGGTGCCATCGCGCCAGAGGGACTGGTTCTGGTTGCCCTGCTGCTGAGCCTGCTGGTGGACCTGGCCGGTGAACAGGCCGCCACGCGCTGGGTTCCGCCCATTTGTTACGGCGGCCTAGGCGGTGCCCTGGTGCTGCTGGCCCTGCAGTGGAACAACCCGGCTGAACCGTCCTTCCTGGGCGCCTTCCTGGCTGACAACCTGGCCATTGCCTTCAGGGCTGTGGTGGCGGCCTCCACCTTGATTTCGTTGATGCTGAGCTGGCGCTACGTCGAGCGCAGCGGCACCCCCCTGGGCGAATATGCGGGAATTCTGCTGGCGGCCACCCTCGGCGCGATGCTGCTGTGCGGCTCCACCGATCTGGTCAGCATCTTTGTGAGCCTCGAGACCCTGTCGGTCTCCAGTTACCTGCTCTCGGGCTACATGAAGCGTGACGCCCGCAGCTCTGAGGCGGCGCTCAAGTATCTGCTGGTGGGCTCGGCGGCGGCGGCGGTGTTTCTGTACGGCGCCTCGTTGCTCTACGGCCTCACGGGCGGCGCCACTGGCCTCGATGCGGTGGCCCTGGCGCTGCAGAGCAGCACCACCCCTGTGGCGGCTCTGGCTCTGGTGTTCGTGCTGGCCACGGTGGCCTTCAAGATCGCGGCGGTGCCCTTCCACCAGTGGACGCCCGATGTGTATGAGGGCTCGCCCACCCCGGTGGTGGCCTTCCTGTCGGTGGGCTCCAAGGCGGCCGGTTTTGCTCTGGCCTTGCGCATTCTGGTGGGCTGCTTTGAAAGCTTCTCGGCCCAGTGGAAGCTGCTGTTCACCGTGCTGGCGGTGCTGAGCATGGTGCTGGGCAACGTGGTCGCCCTGGCCCAGACGTCGATGAAGCGCATGCTGGCCTACAGCTCGATTGGCCAGGCGGGCTTCGTGATGATCGGACTGGTCTGCGGCACCGAGGAGGGCTACGCCGCCATGGTGCTCTACATGGCGGCCTATCTGTTCATGAATCTGGGGGCTTTTGCCTGCATCATTCTGTTCTCTCTGCGCACAGGTTCAGATCGCATTTCGGATTATGCGGGCCTGTATCAGAAGGATCCCCTGATCACCCTTGGCCTGAGCCTCTGTCTGCTGTCGTTGGGCGGCATACCACCGATGCTGGGCTTCTTCGGCAAGATTTATCTGTTTTTCGCAGGCTGGGCGGATCATCAATATCTGCTTGTTGTGGTGGGTCTGGTCACCTCAGTGGTCTCGATCTATTACTACATCTCGGTCATCAAAATGATGGTCGTTAAAGAGCCTCAGGATGCCTCTGATGTGGTCAAGGCCTACCCAGAGTTGCATTGGAATCTGCGCGGCATGCCCGCCCTGCGCACCGCACTGGTGACCTGTGTGGTGGCCACAGCGGTGGGTGGCATCCTCTCCAATCCTCTGTTCAACTGGGCCGGTGAGGCGGTGAGCGGCACACCGATGCTGCAACAGGCGATCGCTGCGGTGAACGCTGCCCTCCCTTTGGGCTGACGTGCACGCTCCGTTGAATGCATCAGAGCGCGGCGACGCTCGCCCCCAGCCGCTCGAGCAAGGCTGCGTTGCTGCCTTGCTCGATGTCTGCAAGGTCTATGGCAGCGGCGAGGGTCAGGTGCACGCCCTCGATCACCTCAGCTTGACGGTCAATCGCGGCGACTATCTGGCTGTGATGGGTGCCTCCGGTTCCGGCAAAAGCACGGCGATGAACATTCTTGGTTGTCTGGATCGGCCCACATCCGGCAGCTACCGGCTCAATGGCACCCCGGTTGAAAGCTTGGATGATGATCAGCTGGCCGATCTGCGCAACCGGGAACTGGGCTTTGTGTTTCAGCAGTTCCATCTGCTGGCCCATCTCAGCGCCCTCGACAACGTGGTGTTGCCGATGATCTACGCGGGTGTGCCCCACCACGAGCGTCAGGAGCGTGCTCGCATCGCCCTGAGCCGCGTGGGCCTGGCCCAGCGACTGGGCAACAAGCCCAACCAGCTCTCAGGTGGTCAGCAGCAGCGGGTTGCCATTGCCAGGGCCATCATCAACAACCCGGCGCTGCTGCTCGCCGATGAACCGACCGGGGCACTCGATTCACGCACCACCGCCGAAGTGCTCGACATTTTTGATGATCTGCACCGCAGCGGCATCACGGTGGTGATGGTCACCCATGAAGACGACGTGGCCGCCCGCGCCGAGAAGGTGATTCACTTCAGTGACGGGCGAATTGCGGGTTGATTGCAGCTCTGCGCTGATGGGCCAGCTTCAGAAGATCAGTCCGGTTTGCAGGCGACCTTCTTGGATGGCCTGCAAAAAAATCCGGTAGTCACGTTCTGACTGATCCGCATAGGCCAGGGCATAGTTCTCCATGGCCCGATCAAACACCTTGCCTTCCCCTGCAACGTGAGCGATGGCTCGGGCATCGCCAGAGCGGGCGTGAGCTTTGGCCAGCACTTTGCCGCAGAGCTCGCCGTAGAGCTCCAGGCCTTTGGCATCGAGGGCTCCCAGCTCCACAGCGCCTTTCCAATTGCGCAGTTGGCGCCAGTAATGCTGGCGGCCGTTGGCGCCTGTGCTCCAGCCCAGGAAAGGATCGCTCGCCGTTTGCATCAGCCGCTGGCCTTCGACCACCCGTTGGCCGTGATGCGGCGGTGGCGGGCTGCTGGCGTAAGGCCCAAGCACCGATGTCTCGGCCTGCTTGCTCTGCAGGATCAGCACCTCGTCAGGGTGATGGCCGACAAACAGGCCGATGGCACAACGGGTGCCCACCGACCCGATCCCCACGGCTTTGAGTGCCGCATCAGCGAGCCTGAAATGGTGCATCAGATGCTGCAGTTCCGCCGGTAGCGAAGCCATGTACTTCAGCAGCATTTCATCCACCAACTCGCGCCAGTGCATGTCGGCGGTCCAGTGGCGATCCAGCAGGGCATGGCGCCAGATCAGGGGTGGATCGTGGCGCAGTTGCAGCGCGCCATCGGGGCCGAACTCACAGAGTTTGCCCGCCGCTTCACTGTTGGTGCGGGCTTTGGCCTTGGCGCTCACCTTTTCAAGGTGGCGCCGCAACGGCTCATGCCCGACCTCGGCAACAAAAGCTTCCATGTCGATCCGTTGCGCCCAGATCTGCTGCAAGGGCTGGGCTGCCAGGGCGCACATCGCGTGGCGATACGAGCGGGCCGTGCGTCTGGCAGCACGGCGTTGTTGCTCAGCGGGCAGCTTGAGAGCGCGGGCCGCCAGCACGGCACTGGCCACCAGCCGTTTGAGGTCCCACTCAAACGGACCCCGCACGGTTTCATCGAAGTCGTTGATGTCGAACAGCAGGTGCCATTCGGGTGAGCCATAGAAGCCAAAATTGGCCAGGTGGCAGTCGCCGCAGAGCTGCACCTCGAGCCCGCTGCTGGGGGCATGGCCCAGGTCGTGGGCCATCACCGCTGGAGTGCCTCGGTAAAACGCGAAGGCGTTCTGGGCCATGCGGCTGTGGCGCACCGGCACCAGCCAAGGCAGGCGATCGATCTCTTGTTGCTCCAGGACAGCAATCGGATCGCGGCGATCGGCCGGCGGCTGCCAATCGCCCAGAAGATTGAGGTTGAGCGTTGTGGTGGACAACGCTTGGCTCATAAGGGGCGTGCAATCGGCCTTTCCAATCTGGCCAGCAACTCGCCCAGCAGCAAGGCGATGGCATCACTGCCTTTGGCGCCGCTGCCGGGATCCAGGTCACCGGGATCGACTGCGACCCAGCCGCCACTGCCCGGCAGCCGCAGTTCAAAGTGCAAGTGGGGCCCGGTGCTGAGCCCCGTGCTGCCCACGCGGCCGATCACCTCGCCCTGACGCACCGTCTCACCGGTTTTCACATAGAGCTCGCTGAGGTGCCCGTACAGCGTGCGGCGGCGCGGGCGCTGATGCTCGATTTCGATGGCCAGGCCGTAGCCCCCGGCCAGTCCGCTGCTGACCACGCGCCCGCCCAGGGCCGCTACGACAGGTGTGCCCTCGGGGGCGGCCAGATCCTTTCCGGCATGCATCAGCCAGCTGCCCAGAATCGGATGCAACCGCCAGCCGAAGTTGCTGCTGGTCGCCGCCGATCCGATCAGGGGAAACAGCAAGCGGCGATTGCCATTTCCAAGCATCGGCGCAGGCCGCGGTGTGACGCCGAACACGTCGGCCAGCCTGAAGTTGCCCCCAGCACCGGACAGCAGGGCTGAGACCGGTACTGTCAATGGTGGCAGTGGCTGGCCATCGGCACCCAGCCGGCGCAGGTCGTTGCCGAGCAGCGAGCCGCCGCCGTAGCGGCCGCGCCAGCGCAGCACCACGCCCGTTCGGCACTCCTGCGCCGAGAGGGCGCCGCTGCGGCAGGCCTGTTGGTGCGCCGGCACATCGAAGGGTGTGGCGATGGCCCCCTGGCGAAACCGGATCCGCTCCTGGGGTGTCACCACACCCTGGCGGACCAGATCATCAAGCGAGGCGTCAAAACTGCGGGGTTGCTGCTGAGGCAGGCTGCGCACATCGGGCCTCAGCGGCGCCTGCAGGCTGCTGTTGCTGCCTGCAGGCGGCAGTTGGGGCAAGACCGGTCCCGGCGGCTCAGCCACAGGGGGTGGATTGTTCGCCCAGGCCAGACCTGCCCCCAGCAGAGGGGCGCTCACTACCGCAATCCAGGGCCGCATTGAGGTGTCGAACCCAGCTCAAGCCGTGCCGGCAGTTTAGATCGCTGGTGTGCCTGACCCTGCGGCCGCCTTGCGCTTGAAGCCATAAAAAAGCACCCACCGTTCGGTGGGTGCTGCAGGGACGACGTGGCGGGAACCTATTTGGCCGATGCGAAATCGGGATAGGCCTCCATGCCGTGCTCGCCGATGTCGAGGCCTTCTTTTTCCTCGGCTTCGGTCACGCGGATGCCACCAAAGATGGCTCCGATGATCGACCAGACAATGAGGCTGGTGACGATCGTGAAGACCGCGTAGGCCAGCACGCCGATGATCTGAACACCCAGCTGGCTGAAGCCATGGCCGGTCAGCAGACCCTTGTCAACGTTGAACAGACCCACGGCCAGGGTGGCCCAGATGCCGCAGGTGCCGTGCACGGAGAAGGCACCAACCGGATCGTCGATCTTGAGGCCATCGATGAAGGCCACCGAGAACACCACGATCACACCGGAGATGAAGCCGACCACCCAGGCAGCAGGCATCGAGAATCCGTCGCAACCAGCAGTCACACCAACCAGACCGGCAAGAATGCCGTTGATGGTCATGGTCAGGTCAGGCTTGCCACCGGTGAACTGGCTCACCAGGGTGGCGGCGATGCCACCGCCGGCCGCGCCGAGGGTTGTGGTGACAGCGATGTAGGGCACTTCCGGACCCATCGACAGCCAGGAGCCGGGGTTGAAGCCGTACCAGCCGATCCAGAGAATCAGACAGCCCAGGGTGGCGATGGAGAGGTTGTGACCGGGGATGGCCTGGGTCTTGCCATCGACGAACTTGCCGATGCGGGGCCCAAGCAGCATGGCGCCGATCAGACCGGACCAGGCGCCAAACGAGTGCACCACAGTGGAGCCGGCAAAGTCGATGAAGCCAAGCTGGTTGAGCCAACCGCCGCCCACACCGGCGTCATCGGGGAAGTTCCACTGCCAGGAACCGGCGATGGGATACAGGAAACCCACCAGCACCAGCGAGAAAATCACAAACTCGCCGAACTTGATGCGCTCGGCCACGAGGCCCGAAACGATCGTTGCGGCGGTGCCGGCAAAGGCAGCCTGGAAGAGGAAGTCGATGCTGGGAACCAGCGAACCGTCGGTCACCATTTCGGGGGTGACGGTGGGATCGAAGAACAAGCCGCCGAACTTGAGCCAACCGGGGATCACCCAATCGGCGTTGTACATGATCTTGTAGCCGATGAACCAATACGCCGTCACCGCCAGGGCGAAGACGATCAGGTTCTTGGCCAGAATGTTGACGGCGTTCTTCTGGCGGCACATTCCGGCTTCGACCATGGCGAAACCGGCGTTCATGAAGATCACCAGGACGGCGCACACGAACAGGAACATGTTGTTCGCCAGGAAGCCAGCGTTGAGCTCGGGGAGCTCAGTCGCATGGGCTGCCAGGTTGAACAGGCCCAGGCCGAACAGGGCAATGGGCACGCAGGCCAGCCAGGTCAAAGAGCGGGCAGAGGACAGCCCACGGACTTTGCGCAACAGCAATGCTGGAGCTTCGAGCAGGCTGGCCTGCTGCATGCTCCTCGGCTGGCGCTGCCGCGGCTGAGGCGAGGCAACGGTCATGTTTGAGGTTTGGGTGGGCGACGGATAAACCGCCGGACGGTTCTGATCATTCGTCAGCCTGTGCACTAATTCGGTTACGGGTTATACAAAACAGAAAACTGCCCCGCAGTTGCCGGCTTGCCCTCACAGGGCTTTGGGTGCCTTGGATGTCCAGAGAGTTACACAAAGAAGACCATTTTTGTAAAGAAACGGGCAATATGTTCGCTATGAACAGTTTCTTTTGGGTACATTTGCATCGAAGGACAAAACGTTGGGTGAGCCGCCCCCGGGCCCTGGTTCACCGGAAGTAGCCCCCCGCAAGGCGAAGCAACGCTCCTTCCCACGAAGCGGACTTCAAACCCCGACCCTTCGAGGCCCGAGACCATGACCAAGCTCCAGTACCGCGGCGTTGCCTATGACAACGCCACCCATGAACAGCTGCCCACCGCCCCGGTGGAGCACGTGTACCGCGGCCAGCACTTCGAGGCTCCCCTGAGCCATGAAGCCGCCGCTGTGGATACCGAGGTTGAGCTGCAGTACCGCGGCCAGCACTACCACCATCAGGTCGACCAGGCCGCCGATCAGGTCAACAACGGCTGAACGGTTACAACGGCGACGTCAGCACTGGGCTCCCTCCTCTGTACTGGGGGGAGCCTTTTTGCTGGTCCATGACCGATCTGGCGCTTCTCGAGCTCGAAGGTTCTTACCTCATGCAGCCACGATCGATCGTTGGGCTGCTCTGGTTGCAGACCCATTTTGAGCCGCAGAGTTGGGATCTCATCTGCTCAGGCAACGTGCGCCTGAGTGCAGCGACGCGCTCTGCACTGTGTGCTGATGCTCAGCGCGCAGGCCTGCAGCTGAGCTGCCTTGCAGCACCCAGGCCGGCTGCCATGGCAGCGCCACCGGAGCACTAAAAAATCCCTGACCACCAAGGCAGCCAGGGACATTGAAGGCATTTGCTTGAACTGATCTGCGACGCCGATCAGGCGACAGCAGCGGCAGCGCGATCGAAGTAGGTGCCGATTTCGCTCATCAGAGCGGAGCAGTCACCGGGGGTGATGCCGCCTCGATCATTGGCGATCGAGACAGCGGCGTCCTTCATCTTGCGGATGCCTTCTGCCACCGAAGCGCCAGGGACGCCGAGGGCGAGGTAGGTCTCACGCAGACCGTTGAGGCAACGGTCTTCCAGCACCGAAGCGTCACCGGTGAAGGCGGCGTAGGTGATGTAGCGGAGAACGATCTCCATATCGCGCAGGCAGGCGGCCATGCGGCGGTGGGTGTAAGCGTTGCCGCCGGGGGCGATCAGCGCAGGCTGCTGAGCGAACAGTTCGCGAGCAGCGTTGGTGACGATCGCGGAAGCGTTGGAGGTGATGCGGTTGACGGCATCCATGCGCTTGTTGCTGTCAGCAACCATGGCAGCCAGAGCATCGATCTGACCGGCGTTGATGAATTCGCCGCGGGCATCAGCCTGGGCAACGACCTTGGTGAAGGCGTCGAACATGGAGTTCGCTGTAAATCGATGCGGATCCTATGCAGCTGCTTGGGGCGAGCGCGAGCCGCCAGACTGCGCCGCACTGCTCTGGCCAGCGAGCCGCCATGGACGCCTGTTGCCCCGATCCCTTACCCAGCTGGGCTGACCTGCGCCATTGGGCCGGTGGAGCCGAAGGCGAAGCACTCCAGCACCAGCGCATCCATGGGCCCACCAATGCCCAGGCCACGTTGCGCTTGTTCGGCGAGCCTGAGGCCCAGGTGCGCGTCACCCTCTACCGCGATCACCACGCCTGGTGCCCTTACTGCCAGAAGATCTGGCTGTGGCTTGAAGAACGCCAGATCCCGTACCGGATCCGCAAGGTCACGATGTTCTGCTATGGGACCAAGGAACCCTGGTACACCCAGCGGGTGCCCTCGGGCATGTTGCCGGCGCTTGAGCTCGACGGCCGCTTGATCACCGAGAGCGATCGCATTGTGGCGGCCCTCGAGCAGGCGTTTGGTCCGCTGGGGCCCTGGCCGCTCGACCAGCCGCAGGTGCTGCAGTTGCGGCAGCTGGAGCGGCTGTTGTTTCGCGCCTGGTGCCAGTGGCTGTGTACGCCCGGCCTTGATGCGGCGGCCGAGCAGCGCTGCAGGCAACAGTTTCAGCGCTATGCCGTAGCCATGGAGTCCGCTCTGGAGGCTTCTGGAGGACCTTTTTTGCTGGGTGCGGAACCGGCCAGCGTTGATCTGGTGTTTGTGCCCTATCTCGAACGCATGAACGCAAGCCTTGCCTATTACAAGGGTTTTCTGCTGCGCCACGAGCACCCCACCATCGACCGCTGGTTTGCCGCGTTGGAGCAGCGCCCGACTTACCGCGGTACCCAGAGCGATTTCCACACCCACGTGCATGATCTGCCGCCCCAGATGGGTGGCTGTTACGCCTGCCCAAGCGCCGAGCAGCACGAGCTGGCGGCACGTATCGATGCCGGCCTCTGGCCAGTGGCCCTGCCAGACCCTGAAACGTCGCAGGCGGCCAGTGATGGGGCTGCCGCTGCGGCGGTGGCGCGGGTGGTGCGTCACGCCCCTGCCCTGGTGACCCGCATGGCCAGCGCTACGGGCTCTGATCCTGTGGCTCTTGATGCGGCGCTGCGCAGCGCCTTGATGGCTCTGATGGCTGAGGCCCCATCGGTTCCTCCCGTGGGTACGGCCGCGGGGCTGCGTTACCTGCGCGATCGCATCAGCGTGCCGCGTGACATGGACCTCCACGCCGCCCGGCTGCTGCGAGCGGCGCTGGAAGCGACGGCAGGGCGCGATCCCGGCACCCCCACAGCCCAGGGGCCAGCACTGACGCAGCAGCATCGCCGCGATCAGGATCCTGCCCCGTTTGTGGGGCGTGTCTAGCTTCGGCGCAGCTGCCCCAGGTGCCATGGTTCAGGCCAACAGCTCGGCGATCCAGTCACAAGCCGCCCGCCGTTGGGCCATGCGGCTCACCGTGCTGCTGGGCCTGCTGCTGGCCAGTTCGAGCGCCCGCGCGCTTGAGCTGCGTGGCAAGACCTACTTCACCAAGCCGCCCTGGTCGGTCGATCTGATCAGCTACTACACAACGGTCTGGGAGCCCTTTGCCGAGTACTACTTCAGTGTGGTGCTCGATCCAGAGGCGGGGGCCCCGCTGGGTGGTCTGCAGATCACCCAGACCCGCGGGGTCGATCGCACGTTCCCCTTCAATGTCGCTGCCACCCGCGCGTTTATGGGGCGGCCCAGGCAGCAGGGTGCAGCGGTGCCGGTGGAGGCCAGCTTCGATGCCGAAAGCCGCACGTTTTCGATCAGCTTTCCTGAGCCGGTGGCGCCAGGCAGCACGGTCACCGTCTCCCTCAAGCCCTGGAACAACCCCGCCATGGCCGACACCTACATGTTCCAGGTGACAGCGTTCCCGAGTGGGCCCAACCCCTCGCCAACCCCGCTTGGATACGGCACCCTGCGGATCTACATGCCCGATCGGTTCTGACGTTCCGTCACGCAAAGCTGTGGTTGCCAGCGCTGGCTGCGCTCAGCGCTCCGCTGCTGCTGCACAGCCGTGGCGCGGCCCAGGCCTTTGAGGGGGCTGCCGGCATGCCAGCTGAGGTGCCCCGGCAGGTGCCGGTTGCCCAGCTGCTGGCTGGCCAAGAGCTTGCTGCAGCGCGTTGGTCGATGCCCCAGCTGGCCTATCCCCTGGCAGAGGTGGCTCTGCAGATAGATCCCTGGGGCTGGCGCTACTCAGAGAGCCGCAGGGCTTGGCGCATGCACACCGGGGTTGACTTCGCCGCACCGTCCGGAACACCCGTGCTCGCAGCGCTGGCTGGCCGGGTCGTGTTGGCTGAAGCGATCAGCGGCTATGGTCTCACCGTCATGCTCGAGCATGCCGATGGGTTGCAGACGCTGTATGCCCATCTCGAGCAGATCGCGGTGTCCGTTGGGGCACAGGTTGGCGAGGCTGAGTCCCTGGGCACGGTGGGCATGAGCGGAACGGCCACCGGGCCTCACCTTCACTTTGAGTTGCGTCTGAATGGCAAGCAGCCTGTGGCGATCGATCCGACTCCGTATCTGCCGCCGCTGCTGCCGCCGCCCACATTGACGGCGACGTGGCCTTGATTCAGCTGCCAGGGTGGCGCAGGGTCCGCCAGCTGCCGCAGCCGGTGCTCACCTCGATGCCGATGCCGACCGGGCCGCGCTCGCTGCCGAACTGCTCTTGCCACCAGCAACGCGCTTCCTCCCAGGCGGCGTCAAGCGAGTCGTAGAGATCGTCAAGCACCGGGTGCGGGGAGCCCTGCTGATCCACCAAGCGGTAGTGGCGATCGCGTTGATTGGAGATCGCAGAGCCGCTCAGACCTGCGAAAACATTGCCTTCCATCGTGTCTGTGAAATCAACAGCCGTCCAATGACTTCATCATGTGCGCTTTGAAGCCATCGGTCTGTCGTCTTCACAACATCTTCGGTTAACTCAGGTAGCGGCGGATCGCCGGCTGGCACCAGTACACCAGAGCCGCTGTGCAGGAGCTCCACACCGCCACCGATCCCACGGCTGTGGCGAGGCGGCCTTGCTCGACCAGCACGAGGCGCACAATTCCATAGGGCAGTCCCACGGCCAACGCCATGGCCAGCGCCACGATGGCCAGGATCTGACCCCAGCGCCGCCAGCGCAGCAAGGCAATGCTGGCCACGATGCCAACAACCGCCGTCGGCAGCACGCCACCTGCCCCCACAGCGATGTTGGCCGCCTGCCAGGGGCGATCGCCCAGGATCGCGGCAATGGCCAACGGCAACACCAGGATGTTGCCGATCAACCCCAGCCAGGCCAGGGTCAGATAACCGCGGGGTGGGTTCAGCATCGGCTCAACAGGCCACAGGCCACAAGCCATCTTCAGTCTTTGACGGCCTCAGGCGACAAGACAGGATCAGCGCAGCGCAAACAGCAATAGATCGGCCCCCTCTGGTCCGGCTGTAAAGCGTCCCTGGTGGGTGCTGAAGCCCAGTCCATCGCCCCGTTGCAGTGGCAGCGGATCTGCCCCAGCACCAACTTCAGCACCAAGGATCACCTCACCACGGCCATCGATCAGTTGCAGCCAGCCTTGGCTCTGCGGCGGCATCTCCAGGGGCAAGGAGGTGCCGCACCCAGGTTTGGCACGCCACAGCTGCACGGGCCGGTGGATGGCCATTGCCCCGCCGGCACGCTCGGGATCGAGCAGCGGCGTCCAGCTGTCGTCAATGGCAAAGGGCTGTTGCTCATAGGCCGGCGCGATGCCTGCGCTGCTGGGCTCGATCCAGATCTGCAGCAGTCGGCAGGGCTGATCACCCTCATTGACTTCGCTGTGCACCACACCGGTGCCGGCGCTCATGCGCTGCACCTCGCCGGCGCGCAGCACTTCGGCGTGACCCATCGAGTCGCGGTGATTGAGCTGCCCCTCGACCATCACCGTGATGATCTCCATGTCGCGGTGGGGGTGCATGCCGAAGCCCCGCCCCGTCGCAATCGTGTCGTCGTTGATCACCCGCAACGGCCCAAAGCCCATCCAGGCCGGGTCGTAGTGATTCGAGAACGAAAACGTGTGCCAGCTGTCGAGCCAGTCAAGCTGGCTGTGGAAGCGCTCAGCGGCGGGGCGAAACAGCAGGTTGGCGGCGGTGCTCGACGTCATGGCGTTGGCTGCAGGCGGTGCAGCCGCTGCAGCAGGTCGGCGATCGTCTCGTCCTTGGCCGGGTTGGCGCTGTTGCTCACCAGCTGACGGCCCACCACATGGGCACCCAGGTGCGCCAGCTGCAGGCGCAGCGCAGCCAGCACCGTGTGGCCGCCGCCGCCCGAGTGGGTGGCGATGCCAATCGGCCGTCCGTTGAACAGGGCCCTGAAGTCATCGCCCTGCACCGACAGCCAGGCGATCGCGTTGGTGAGCACCGGTGGAATCGAGCCGTTGTACTCAGGCGCGCAGATCACCCAGCGGCTTGCGCCTTGAAGCTGGGCCTCCAGGCCCGCCAGCGCCACCGGCGTGCCGGCCGCCATGGCCCGGGGTGTGAACAGGGGTAGATCCACAGCTGTCAGATCAAGCACCGCAGCGCTCTGACCCTGGGCCTTGGCCGCGGCGGCAAAGCGCACGGCCAGCTTGAGGTTCTCACCGTTGCTGGCTGTGATGACCAGCAGGTCGCCGATCGGGTGCAACGCCAAACTGAGCTCCAGTGACGCGCCTAAGCATGACGGCAACCGTGGCTTCTGTGCGTCTGGAGCCCTTCCCGCCCCTGCAGCGCGGCGCCCTCACCACCCTGCAGGTGAACCTGGGCTACCGCTGCAACCAGGCCTGCAGCCACTGCCATGTCGATGCCGGCCCGACCCGCACCGAAATGATGGACGCCGCAAACCTGGCGCTGATCCCGCCGGTGCTGGCGGCGCGGGGCATCGGCACCCTTGATCTCACCGGTGGTGCACCGGAGCTGCATGGCGGCTTTCGCGCGCTGGTGCGCCAGGCGCGCGCCCTGGGCGTGGCGGTCATCGATCGCTGCAACCTCACGATCCTCAGCGAACCGGGGCAGGAGGATCTAGCGGCTTTTTTGGCTGATCAGGGCGTGCGGGTGGTGGCCTCCTTGCCCTGCTACCTGGAAGACAACGTCGATCGTCAGCGCGGCAGTGGCGTGTTCGCCCGCAGCATCGCTGGCCTGCAGCAGCTCAATGCCCTCGGCTATGGCCGGCCAGGTTCCGATCTGGTGCTCGATCTGGTCTTCAACCCCCAGGGGCCCAGCCTGCCGCCACCGCAGCAGCAGCTCGAGGCCGATTATCGCCGCCACCTGGGCCAGGCCTATGGCATCAGCTTCAACAGCCTGCTGGCCCTGGCCAACATGCCGATCGCCCGCTTTGCGGCGCAGCTGCAGCGCAGTGGTGAGCTCGAGGCCTACCAGCAGCTGCTGCAGCGCAGCCACAACCAGGCCAACCTCGCTCAGGTGATGTGCCGCAGCCTGATCAGCGTCGACTGGCGGGGCCTGCTGTACGACTGTGATTTCAACCAGATGCAGGGCCTCCCGGCCGCAGGGGCACTGCACATGCGCGATCTGCTCGACATCGACCCGCAGGGACGCAGCATCGCCGTGGCACCGCATTGCTTCGGCTGCACGGCCGGCAGCGGTTCGAGCTGTGGCGGAGCCCTGAGTTGAGTGCGCGGTGCAGCTTGCCCCCTGCAGCATCTCGATCCGTCAACATCGTCAAAGCTGATCGGGAGCTTCCATGTCTGCAGCCCAAGCCGAGACCCTGCAGCAATCGGTGCGCCAGTACTACGGCAGCACCCTGAGCGGCAGCGCCGATCTGCGCACCAGCGCCTGTTGCGATGCAACCACTGTGCCGCCGGCCCTCAAGCCCCTGCTGGCGCGCATTCACCCGGAGGTGAGTGCCCGCTATTACGGCTGCGGTCTGGTGGCACCGCCTGTGCTTGAAGGAGCCCGGGTGCTTGATCTGGGTTGCGGCAGTGGCCGCGATGTCTATCTGCTGGCCCAGCTGGTGGGCCCGGCTGGCCAGGTGGTGGGCGTCGACATGACCCCTGAGCAGCTGGCCGTGGCGCTGCAGCACCAGGGTTGGCATGCCGAGCAGTTCGGCTACGCCAATGTGCGCTTTCTCGAGGGACTGATCGAGCAGCTCGATCAGCTTGATCTTGAGCCCGCCAGCTTCGATGTGGTGGTCTCGAACTGTGTGGTCAACCTGGCCACCGACAAAGGGGCGGTGCTCGCGGGTGTGCGGCGCCTGCTTAAGCCCGGCGGCGAGTTCTACTTCGCCGATGTGTACGCCGATCGGCGCATCGATCCGGCCCTCAGAGACGATCCGGTGCTCTACGGCGAGTGCCTCTCTGGCGCGCTCTATTGGAATGATTTTCTGCGTGTGGCCCGCCAGAGCGGTTTTGCCGACCCGCGTCTGGTGAGCAGCCGGCCGCTGAGCATCAGCGATCCCGCGTTGGTGGCCCGGCTTGGGGCTACGCGCTTTTTTTCGGCCACCTACCGGTTGTTCAACATTGCCGAGCTCGAAGACGCCTGCGAAGACCACGGTCAGACCGTGCGTTACCTGGGCAACGCGGCCGGCAACCCTGAGGCCTTCGATCTCGACGATCACCACCACTTCGAGACCGGCCGCAGCGTGCCGGTGTGCGGCAACACCTTCCGCATGCTGCGCCAGAGCCGATTTGCGGATCATTTCGCCTTTGATGGCGATTTTGCGCGGCATTTCGGTCTGTTTGCCGGCTGCGGCGGTGGGCTGCCCTTCAGCCTCGAGAGCAACGGCTCCTGCTGCTGATGCCGTGGCCCATGCCCCCACGGCGTCTGCCTCTGCTGGCCCTGCTGCTGGTCCTGGCCGCCATGGCCCCAAGCGGGCCTGTGGCCGCCCGGGTGAGGCAGGCTGAGGCAACCCAGGTGTGCGTGCTGGTTCCCCGGGTCGAATCGCTCGATGAGGGTGATGCGGTGGGTGATGTGCCCACGGCGACGCCCGCTCTGCTGGTGGTTGAACCGTTGCAGCAGGTGCGCATCGAAGCGCCCGGCGGCCGCGTGCTCTGGAGCCGTACTGCACCCCCCGGCGAGGCCCTGCCCAGGCCACTCGATTGGCCGCTGCCCCCCTTGCTGCCGGGTGAGCAGGTCGTGTTGCGCCTGCAGCCGCTGGCTGCTGCCGCCGATGCCTATGCCCATGTGCGGCTGCGTGCTGCCAGCGCCGCCCGGCTTGCCGCCACCGCAGAGCTGATCCAGCGTCTTGCTGGCACGCCGCAGGCGTGGCTTGCTGCGGTGCACACCGCACTGACCGCAGGCGATGTCCCTTTGGCCTGGAGCCTGCTGTATGCACCCGAGGCTCCAGCGAGCGGTCCGCTGCTCGAGCTGCGGCGCGAGCTGTTGCGCCGCGGTTGCGGTGAGACCTAGAGCGGCGCGATGCCCGCTTCAAGTACCAAAAGGTCCGGTGCCTGTGGCACCGGACCCGGGTGAGTCAGTGAAACGCCAATGGAACGGTGTGACGCGATGGCCGAACGGGCCTCAACGGGTGGTTGCCGCGGTGATGCCGCAGGCAGCTGGTCACCAAGAGTTGGTTGCGTCGCGGATGTTCGAATCGTTCAGTTCGCTTCGGAGCTGCTCAAGGCGGCACCTGGGGCCATGGTGTCCAAGGATCGGCTCCCGTAAACCCGGGGGCACCTAGGGCGATGCATCGGGTGGTTCTCGTGAACCGGGGAACCGCAGATCAGGACAAGACTGTTGGAGCAGGGGCCTGCGGTCAGCGCACTCCTGACGGCTGGCGGGGTGGAGTGTCATCCATTGCTGGGCCTCCGTGTCGGTCCCATCACTATCAACCGCCCTGGCGCGGCTGACCATAGGTATCGATGCTTGTTCTGGCCTTGGGCGGATTGAGTCCGCGCTGGCGTCAACCATCGCCAGGCTTGTCAGCATCGAGGCAGTCGCGTTGCCCGCCCTGACGATGCCTCTGCTCAGTCGCCATCACCAGCGCACGCTCGAGACGATCTGGGTGCATCCGATCACCCACAACCTCAGGCTCGCCGAGGTCGAATCGCTGCTTGAAGCCCTCGGCGCCGAGCTCAGGCGTCAGGGTGGGCGCCTCGAGGTGCGCTTCGCCCACGGCCCTGTGAGCTGGATTCACAGCGGTGGCTGCGGCCTGCGCCAGGGGGACCTCGACGCCGAGGCGATCGAGCGTCTGCGTCATCTGTTGCATGCTGCCGGTATCAGCCCCGCCCGGCCCCACCCTGTGCCCGAAGGACCCCGCGGCGATCAGGCCCTGCGCCTGGTGCTGGTGCTGGACCATCACCAGGCCCGCCTCTGGCGCCTGGATGGTGATGCCATCGACCACGCCGTGCTCCATCCCCATGGTCTGTGGGGCACCGGCGAGCGCCTCAGCCACCGCCATGACCGCGACATCGCCGGTCAGCGGGCGCCGCTCGATTACGCCTATCTCGAGGAGATCGCTGCTGCCATCGAGGCGGCCGGCACCGTACTGCTGCTGGGCCACGGCCACGGTGAGAGCGACATGCGCAGCGTGCTGCTGCGCCATCTGCAGACCCGTCACCCCGGGCTTGTCGAGCGCCTTGTGGCGATCGAGACCGTCGATGCTTCGGCCCTCAGCGAGGCCCAGGTGCTGGCGCTGGCCCGCGAGCATTTCGGCAACCTGCCCCATCGCCACAGCCTGCTGGTGCCAGGCCAGGAGCCCCGCTTCGGCTGAGCCTCCAAGGAGCCCCTACAGCCGCCAGTACATCAGTACTGTGAACTGGTGTGCGTTGAGGTGCTGATGGCTGGGTCGCATGGCTGGTTGCGGGAGCGGGGCTTGCCGCCGCAGGGGGCTGCCTGCCGAGGTGTTGAGCTCACGCTGCTGGGCCCTGTGTTGCCCGTGGCTGAGCCCGTGCTGTTGCCCTTGGCCCTTGAGGCGGTGGCCGCTGGTTTTCCCAGCCCTGCGGCCGACTATGTCGAGGCTTCGATCGACCTCAACGTTGAGCTGGTGCCCCATCCGAGTTCGACGTTCTTTCTGCGGGTCGAGGGCGAAGCCATGGCCGCCAGTGGTATCAGCGACGGTGACTTGCTGGTGGTGGATCGCAGCGTGACGCCCCGCCGCGGCTCGACGGTGGTTGTGGTGCACGGTGGTCAGCTGCTGCTGCGGCGCCTCGAGGGCGGTGCGCCGCGTTGGCGCCTGGTGGCTGACGATCCGTTGCTGCCGCCGCTGGCCCTCAACGGCGATGACCCCCACCTGCTGATCTGGGGGGTGGTCATTCATGCGGTGCATCACCTCACCAGAAGCCCTGGCGGTGCAGCCACAGGCCCAGCAGCAACATCGGCACAAACACGGCCCCGGCGATCTGCAGCTTGATCACCAGGGGCGAGGGTTGCTTGTCCTTGTTCTGGCGGCCGGCTTGGCGGGGGGTGGTGCGGCCCATGGCAACTGTGACGATTGATGCGACTTTGCCTGGTTTTGGTCGCGTTTGCGACCATTGCCGCGCCCCCGCAGGCACCCCTTCTTCGCTTTCGCTTAAGATTTGAACTGTCTCCAGCGCGGTGCGCGTGTGAATGACAACCATCCCGTTCTGAATGCTCTGGAGGCTCAGCTGCGGGAGTTGCGCCTGCGTTACGAGCATCACCCCAGCGAGCACAACCGTTATCAGCTGGTCAAGCTCGAGCGTCTGATCACCGAGTGGGCGCCGGGGAGCCTGAACTGAGTTCGCCCGTCGTGCGGCACTGCAAGACCCTGGCTTTGCCGCGCCGCCAGGTGGCTTGATCGCCCTTGACCCAGAACACCTCGTCGCCGTCTGCATAGCGGGCTCCGCTGCCCGAGCGCTGTTGCAGAAGCCTTGAGGCTCCTTCTGTACCGGTGAGCAGCACCACCTCGCTGGGGGCTGCGTTGAAGAACAGGGCGCGCACCTCGCTGGCATCAAAGGTTCCGCTGCACAGGTACGTGGCGCGGACCGGTTCTTCGGCCTGGGCGCTGCGCGGCGCGCTGATCAGGGCGCTGGTTGCGACCGTCAGCCCGATCAGCGTGGCTGCTGCCCTCCACGGAGCGGATGCGGGGTGATGGGGCTGGCTCACGGCTGGCTGCGCAACGCTGCGAGGTCAGCTTGGCGCCGGCACCCAAGCCTGTCAGCTTCAAAAGTGGTTCAAGTGTACTAATTTAGAGGGGTTTGCTGGGGGCGGCCGTGGCGCAGGGTGTTGATCTGGCGGCTTGGCTGGTGCGTGATCCAGCCTCGGCGCTGCTGCTGCGGGTGAGCGGCCCATCGATGCAGGGCGCCGGCATTCGGCACGGTGATCTGCTGGTGCTCGACTGCGGCCTGCCGCCCAGGCCTGGTCATGTGGTGGTAGCCCGTCTGGACGATGGTTTCACCGTCAAACGCCTGGTGCACCGGCGCGGTGGGCTGGCCCTGCAGGCGGCCCATCCGGCCTATCCGCTGCTGCCGCTTGAGCCTGATGGCGATCACCAGCTGCTGGGGGTGGTGCGCCATGTGATCCGCCGCCTGTGAGCTGCCATGGCCGCGGCGATCGTGCTGATTGATGGCAACAACTTCTACGCCTCCTGCGAGGCGGTGGTGGATCCGGCGGTGGTGGGCAGGCCACTGGTGGTGCTCTCCAACAACGACGGTTGCATCGTCTCGCGCAGCGCCCAGGCCAGGGCCCTGGGTATTCCCATGGGCATGCCCTATTTCAAGCTGCGCCAGCAGCTTGAGCGCCAGGGGGTGGTGGTGCGCAGCTCCAATTACGCCCTCTATGCCGACATGAGCCACAGGCTCATGACCACGCTGGAGCGCTGGGTCGAAGAGCTGGAGATCTACTCGATTGACGAAGCCTTCGGTCTGCTGCACCGGCCGGCGGGGGGCGATCTCACGGGCTGGGGCCGGGCCCTGCAGCGCGAGGTGCAGTGCTATCTGGGGTTGCCGGTGGCGGTCGGTATCGCCGCCACCAAGGTGCTGGCCAAGATCGCCAACAAGGCCGCCAAGGCCGATGCGGGCCGCAGCGGTGTGCTGGATCTCGCCAGTGAGCACAATCCCGACGCCCTGTTGGCGAGCGTCGCCATCGACGATGTCTGGGGCATTGGCCGGCGTCTGGCGCGTTGGTGCCGCCTGCGGGGGGTGGCCGATGCCAGGGCCCTGCGCGACATGCCCAGCGGTGAGCTCAGGCGCAAGTGCGGTGTGGTGGGCCTGCGGTTGCAACAGGAGCTGCGCGGCCACGCCTGCTTGCCGCTGGTGCTGCAGCCACCGCCCAAGCAGGAAACCTGCGTGAGCCGCAGCTTCAGTCGGCCGGTTGAGACCCCCGAGGCGTTGCGCGAGGCTGTCGCCACCTATCTGGTGCGCGCCGCCGAGAAGCTGCGGCAGCAGGCGCAGCGCGCCGGATCGATCACGGTGTTTGTGCGCAGCAGCCCGTTCAACGGCACCAGCTTGTACAGCCAGGCCGCCACCGTCACCCTGCCCGTGGCCAGCAACGACACGGCGGTGCTGCTGGCGGCGGCGCTGCCGCTCACCGCCCGCCTGTTTCGCCCCGGCAAGCCGCTGCACAAGGCCGGTGTGCTGTTGCAGCAGCTTCAGGGTGACGATCTGCTGCAGCACCATCTACTGGTGCCGTTGACGCCTGGTCAGCAGCGCCGGCGCGAGCGGCTGATGGCGGTGATCGATGCTCTCAACTGCCGCTATGGCCGCGGCGCTGTGCAGTGGGCCGCCTGCGGCCTGCAGCCCGCCTGGGCCATGCGTCGCTCACGGCTCTCGCGAGCCGCCACCACCTGCCTGGCCCAGATCCCGGTGGTCCACGCTCGCTGAAGGCACGCTCACGCTGAGGCCGCGGCGAGCCGCGTCGGTGCTGGGGCTGGCAACAGCAAAGAGAGGGCCGAACAGGGCTTTGAGCGCCTTCTGGTACTGGCTTTCGCTGATGACCTGTTCGTCGACCAGTTGGCGCAGGTTGTCGATGCGCGCCTTGATCTGGGCGTCCTTGAGCAGGGCCAAAGAAGCTCTCAGGTCAATGCCCACTGCGTTTAAGCGGCGGCTGGGCGGGCGGCAGGTGGCTGCTGCGGCAATGCGGCGTGGCGACGTGTCTTCGCAGCACTACTGCCGCGAGCAGGTGCCGGGGGGCTTGAGAGGGAAACAGTTGGCAGGTGGTCTCTGGTGAGTCGATCGGATGTTTTTGACCTACACCCCTGATGGGAGCCTTGTGCAGATCAAGCGACTGCAGGATCTGCTGGATCCGTTTGAGCCCTTGGTGGAAGGGCGCTTTCATGCTGGAGAAGAGATTCAGGATCCCCAGTCGTTTCTGAAGTGCGAGCTTCGCTTCCCTTCGGGAGAGCCGTTGCCCCGTTGCTGGATTGATCCTGACTACGGCAAGAGAACTGTGGCCCATTGAGGCGCGTCGGCCGATGAGCCGAGGAGAACAGGTATCGGTTTGGCTTTAGATGGCTGAAATGCTGTAAATCTGCTTTTCTGCTGATGCATCTACATGCCTTGATGTGAGCTATTGGTGTTAAAAATGTTTGTTTGGCGATTAATTGCCTGCCTCGATGCGAAGGATCACAATCTCTGTGGAGGACGACATGCATCGCGCGTTGCGATTGCTCGCTATTGTTGAAGAAAAGTCATTCGGCGCTGTTGTGATCGACGCGATCGATCTGTATCTCAAGCAACACAATGCTTACAGCCTTGATGTTTCAAGGCGCAAAGATTCTTCGACGTGATTCATGCCCGCTCGCTGGGGCTGTTCCCCTGCTTGTGGCGAGTCATGGTTGGGTTCAGCTTGCGAGGCCTGGTCCGACTTGACGCCTGTCTCAGGGAGAGCGATCCGTGTTGCCTGAGGTGAACGTGCCAGCAGTTGGTTGCTGCAGGCGGCAACTGGCTTGATACGTTGGCGGGGTTCGTCATGGCCCTGGCCAAGTGGCTGGTGCAGTTCTGCTCGGTTTGTGATGCCGTTTTTGCCCAGCCTGCTTGAGATCATCGTCGGCATCCTGCTGCTGTTCGGTGGCGGCGAATTTTTTGTGGCCGGCTCGGTCGCCATCGCCTTACGCCTTGGGATTCCGCAGATCGTGATCGGCCTGACGCTGGTGTCGCTTGGCACGAGCGCTCCTGAGCTGTTCGTCAGCATGATCTCGACGGTTCAGGAGAACGACGGCATCGCTGTGGCCAACGTGGTGGGCAGCAACATCTTCAATGTGCTGGTGGTGCTCGGGCTCAGTGCCCTGGTGATGCCGCTGCGGGTCAAGAGCCGGCTGGTGCGCCGCGATGTGCCGCTGCTGCTGGCGGTGTCCATGGCGGTCTGGGGGATGGCCGCTGGGGGGCGTGTCTACTGGCAGGCAGGACTGGCTCTGCTGATGGCACTGGTGATCAACATCGTCTGGGAGTGCCGCACAGCCAGTGAGACCCCCGATGAAGCCGACGACTTTGACGAGGCAGATCGAAGCTCAATCCCCGTGGCGGTGCTCAAGCTCGCAGCAGGGTTGGTCTTGCTGGTGATTGGCTCGCAGGTGCTGGTTCGCGGGGCCGAGGCTGCTGCAGCGCTGTTGCAGATTCCTGAGTCGGTCGTGGGCATCACGATCGTCGCGGCCGGGACCTCAATGCCCGAATTGGTCACCTCGGTGGTGGCGGCCAACCGCGGCAAGGCCGACATCGCTGTCGGCAACGTGGTGGGCAGCAACATCATCAATCTGATGCTGATCCTCGGCCTTTGCGCCACCTTTTCGGGGGAGGGCCTGCTCGCTGAGCCGAACCTGGTCAATCGCGACATGCCGATCATGGTCGTCTCGATCCTGGCCTGCTTGCCGATTTTTTGGAGTGGCGGCGTGATCAAGCGCCGCGAGGGCCTGTTGCTGGTTGCGCTCTATGTGCTCTATCTCGGCGATCAGTTGCTTGAGGTCACCGGGGCAGGTGGTCTGCTGTTTAATTTCAGAGCGGCCGTTCTGGTGCTGGGTCTGCCACTGGTGATGGTGTTCCTGGCCTGGGAGAGCCTGTTGTGGTTCCGAGCCCGCAAAGCTCAGAGCCCGAACTGACGGCAGATCAACCAGGGCACCAGCACAGTCATCGTCAACGTCAACGGCACGCCGTAGCGAGCGACATCCAGAAACCTGTAACGGCCTGGGCCAAACACCATCAGGTTGGTCTGGTAGCCCACCGGGCTCAAAAAGCTCTGGCTGGCACCGAAGAGCACCGCAAAGATGAAGGCCATCGGTGGCTGCTGCAAACCCACCGCCAGCTGGGCGGCAATGGGGATCAGCATCGCCACGGTGGCCGCATTGCTCATCACTTCCGTCAGCAGGGTGGTGAACAGAAACACCACGAGCAGGGCCCCATAGACCGGCCAATGGTTCAGATTCGTCAGCAAGCCCTGGGCCAGGGCGCTGGCGAGCCCTGTTTTTTCAAGGGCAATGCTGAAGCTCGCGAGCGAACCCAACAGCAGAATCACATCAAGGCGTATCGCCCGCTGCAGCTCACCAGGCCTCAGGCAGCCTGCCGCCACCATGGCCACGGTGCCCAGCAGCACCGAGGCCACCAGCGGCACCAGCTCAAAGGTGGGCAGCACGATCACCAGGCCGGCGATCAGCAGTGCCATCCGTTTGCGGCTCACCGTGGGTAGATCCTTTTCGAGTTGCTCCAGCACCACCAGGTCGTTGCTGGCCTGCAGGCCGCGAATGGCATCTTTGGGACCCTGCAGGAGCAGCACATCGCCTTCGCGCAGCTGGGCCCGCCCCAGGCGCTCCCGAAGCACCGCATTGCCGCGGCGCAGGGCCAGCACAGTCACGTTGTAACGCTGCCTGAAGCGCAGATCGCGCAGGCAGTCGCCCGCCAGGGTTGAGCCTGCTGGCAGCAGCACTTCGACCATGCGTTGGTTGTTCTGCTGGTCGGCTGGGGTGTCGCGCGGGCTATCGGGCACCGGCGCCAGCTCAATGGTGTGGTCCTGCTGCAGGCGCAGCAGGTCCTCGCGGCTGCAGCGCAGCAGCAGCCGATCGCCCAGCACCAGGGTGCGGTCGGCCAGGGGCGGCAGAAAGCGCTCGCTGCCGCGGTGCAGCTCGAGCACATCGAGGTCAAAGCGCCGTTGCAGGCGGCTGCCGTGCAGGGATTGACCCACCAGCTCCGAGCCGGCTGGAATGCGCACTTCGGTCAGATAGCCGCTGCTGGCGAGGCTGCCAACAAGATCGTCGTCATTGCGGCCGCGGTCGGGCAACAGACGATCGGCCAGCAGCACCATCACCACGCCGCCCACCAGCCACACGCCGATGCCGATGGCGCTGAACTCAAACAGACCGAAGCTGCCGTAGCCCAGCTTGCTGCTGACTTCACTGGCCAGCAGGTTGACCGAGCTGCCCAGCAGGCTGATCGTGCCACCCAGCACCGTGGCAAACGACAGCGGCAAGAGCACCTTCGAGGGGGAGATGCCGCGCCGCTGGCACCAGCCTTCGACCACCGGCAGCAAGGAAGCCACGATGGGCGTGTTGGGAACAAACGCCGACACCGGCCCAACCGCCGCCACCATCAAGGTGATCATGCGCTTGGGGCTGCGTACCGCATCGGAGCCGATCAGCGCGCGCAGCCGGTCGAGCGCCCCTGAGCGAAACAGCCCTGCAGAGAGGGCAAACAGCCCCATCAGGGTGATCAGCGCTGGGCTGCCGAAGCCAGCGACGGCCTCGCTGGGTTTGAGGACACCGCAAGCCATCAGCAGTGCCGCCGCCAGCAGCCCCGTCACCTCGGGGGCAAGCCAGCCACCAACGAACAGCACGATTGAGCCCAGCAGGATCGCCAGGGTGATCCAGCCCGATGGCGTGATTGCAGAGAAGAGCTCGGCCATAGACGCCGTTTTAACACGGCAAACAGGTCGGAAATTCGTATTAAGTGGCGCCGCTCAGAGGTAGACCTCTTCGCGCGGGTAGCCCACGCGGGTTGGCGCGCGGTTGCCGTACAGCGCCGAGAGCACCAGCAGGATGCCCAGCCTGCCGACAAACATGCAGACCATCAGCACCAGTTGACCGATGCGGCCAATGTTGGCCGTCATCCCCAGATCAAGGCCCACGGTGCCGAAGGCTGACATGCAGGTGAACAGGTTTTCCAAAAAGCTGAACCCCTCGCCAGCGCGGCTGCCCCCTGTGGTTTCGCCGATGCCGAGCAGCAAGGTCATCAGCACCACAAACCCCGCCGAAGCCAGCGCCGTGCCCACGGCCTTGAGCACAACGGAGGCGGGAATGAGCCGGTTGCGGATCACCACGCCCTCGCGGTTCTGCAGCGTCGAGCGGGTGGCCCCCACCAGCACGGCAAAGGTGGTGGTTTTGATGCCGCCGCCGGTGCCTCCGGGGCTGGCGCCGATGAACATCAGCAGGATCATCATCAGCAGGCCTGCATCGGAGATCGTCTCAACCGACAGCGGCACGGTGTTGAAGCCCGCGGTGCGTGTGGTGATCGATTGGAAAATCGTCACCTGCAGCTTGTGCAGCAGGCTGAGGCGCTGCATGACCCCGTCAGAGGCGAACTGTTCGGTCAGCAGCAACCCCAGGGCGCCGATGCCGATCAACAGTGCGCTCGAGCGCAGCACCAGGCGGGTGTGCAGGCTGAAGTTGCGCAGCCGTCTGAAGCGAAACCGAAAGCCCAGCAGGTCGTTGGTGACCCTCCAGCCAATCCCCCCCATCACGATCAAGCTGCCAATCACGCCACAGACCACAGCGTTGAATTGGTAGCCCTCCAAGCTGTCGGCCCAGAGGCCAAAGCCAGCGTTGTTGTAAGCGCTGATGCAGTGGAAGAGGGCGGCCCAGAGACGTGCGCCCCTGTTGTCGATGTCGGTGAAGCCGAAGCTGTAGAGAATCACCGTGCCCAGGGCGATCAGGCAGCTGGCGGTGATCAGGATCTGGTGAAAGGTGGGCCCGATGCCGCCGACGCCAAATTCATCGAGTGCCCGGCCTTTGTCGAGCCGTTGCCGCAGGCCGCTGCGGCCCTGCACAAACCCCTGCAAAAAGGTGGTGATGGCCATCAACCCCAGGCCGCCCACCATGATCAGCGCGGCCAGCGCCACCTGGCCCACCGGCGTCAGATCACGGCCGACATCGATGATCGACAGCCCGGTCACCGTGATGGCTGAGGTCACGGTGAACAGCGCTTCCCACAACCCCACAGCGTCGGTGGAGCACAGCGGTGATGCCAGCACAAAGGTGCCCACCGCAATCACCAGCAGGCCGGTCACGGCGGTGAACTGCGGCACCGTGAGCCGATGCCGCCAGTGCTGCAGGCGGTTCCAGGAGCGGGCTGCCGGATTCCTGTTCATGGGCTCCAGTCTGCAGCCCGCCGTTGGGCTTCACCAGATGGTTCAGTCGCTGCCGCCACCTGCCCGAGCGCGCAGACGCGCCAGGCGCCTCAGCGGAGCGGCGTCTGGCTGGCGCCCCTGGAGCCTGAGCTCCTGGCTGCTCAGCAACGGCAGCTCTCCCTGATCCTTCAGGGTCATCAGCACCGATGCGGTCATTGCAAACAGAAGCACCAGCAGCGCCGTGCTGATTTGTCTGCTGCGGCTGGCCAGGTTGGCGCTCACCTCGCCAGCTGGACGCTGGCCGCTCAGCGGCGAGCGGCAGTCAGAGCAGATCAGCCGGCTCCCGCCCCCGCCCGCTTTGCTCAGCATGCGACAGCCGCAGCGGGGACAGGCCATGGCTTACTGCTGCGGTGCTCCGTTGTAGATGGTCTGCAGCACGGTGCGTCCGTCGGTTGAGACGCGCAGTTCAGTCTGAAGGGTGGGCGGCAGGTTTTCAGGCTGCCAGCCCGGTGCACCGCCGAGAAAGCGGAAGACGTAGCCGTTTTGATCGTTGCTGATCAGGCAGGGGTTGGTGAGTTTGGTGGTTTCAAACATGCACTTGGCTGGGTTGTAGACCCCCAGACCACCGTTGAGTGTGATGGCTGCGTTGCGGGCAGTGGTGATGGCGCGCACCTGGCTGTCGGGCACAAGGCCCTGGGCCAGTGCTGGGGCCAAGGCAACGCTGCTGGCCATGACGCAGGCCCCTAGCAGGGTGCTCAGGGCTGGGGTCGATCGAACGGTGTGCTTCACCAAGCGTGGCATCTTGGTTTCAGTGTGCGTTGGCGGGCCTGTTTTGACAGCGCCTCAGGCTGGCAACGGGTCGACGGGTTCGCTGCTAGCAACCTCTTGAAGCCTTGAGCGGCGCTGCTCGTCGAGGTGGGCGACGTGCTTGCGCTCGGAGTAGTACAGGCTTTGAAACTGCAGGGCGTCGCGGTTGAGCTCGGCAAACAGGGCGTCGATGCGCGCTTCCATGTCGAGTCCAGGATTGCTGGGTCCGCTGCTGCTGGGGTCGCTGTTGGTCTGACCGCGATCGAGCAGGCGGGCGATGCAGCGCTCGAGGGTTTCAAGTCTCTGGCTGCTCCAGGCATCGAGCAGGTGCCGGCAGCGCTTGAGGCTCTTCTGGCGTTCCAGCACCGCAACCGCTCCGCGCAAGTGCAGCTGCGGTTGCTCAAGGCCTGCCCGTTGCACCTCGCTGGGTTCAAGCAGCGGGGTGAGGCGGTTGAGCAGCTCGCTCTGCTCGATCAGCAGCTGATCGCCCAGCAGTCTGGGTAGATCGAGATCGGCGAGCGCCTCTCCAGAAGCGGCACCTCGGCTGATCGCCTCCAGTTGCCCCAGCCCGAGGTTGTCTTCCTCGAGGCTGCTGATCGCAGCCCACAGCAGCCGGTGGTGCTGCAGGGCGAAGTCTTCGAGTTCGCGGCGGTGCAGCTCCTGGCGAATCGCGGCGCGCTCGCCGGGGCAGTGCAGGTAGAGCCGCAGAACTTCTGCTTCGGCCCGCTCGCGCACCCCCGCATCGCCCGGCTGCTCCCAGCGGCTCGAGCGGCCATGCCAGCGCTGGCCTTTGACCTGCTGGCGCAGATCGTCTTCGAGCTGCAGGGCCAGGCGGGCCTGGCCGCCGCTAAGGCGTTCGGCCACCTGCTGCAGGTAGCGGCTGCGCACGGCCGTTGCCGGCAGCTTGCCCAGCAGGGCCACCAGGCCGGTGACCGCCTGCTGAAACTGATCAGAGCGGCTCAGGTCAAGCCCGGCCAGCACCTGTTCGATCTGCCAATCGAGCCACACCGGTGCCTGATCCAACAGCGCGCGGTAGTCACCGGCGCCATGGGCCTTGAGGTACTCGTCGGGGTCCTTGCCCGCCGGCAGTTGCAGCACCCGCAGCTCCAGCTGACCCTGCAGGGCCAGTTGCTCCACTTCGCCGATGGCCCGTTGGGCGGCGCGCACGCCGGCGCCATCGGCATCGAAGTTGAGGATCAGCCGCTTGCTGTCGCAGCAGCGGCAGAGCTGGGTGATCTGCTGGCTGCTCAGGGCGGTGCCCAGCGCCGCCACGGCATTGCTGATGCCGGCGGCGTGCAGGGCGATCACATCGAAATAACCCTCGACCACCACGGCCCGGTCGTCCTTGCGGATGGCTTCGGTTGCCTTGTCGAGTCCAAACAGGTGCTTGCCCTTCTCAAACAGTTCCGTTTCAGGGGAGTTGAGGTACTTGGGCTCGCTGCCATCGAGGCTGCGTCCGCCGAAGCCGATCACTCGCCCCTGGCGGTCCTTGATCGGCACCATGAGCCGGCCCCTGAAGCGGTCGTAGAAGCCGTCGCCCCCCTTGCGCGGCACCACAAGGCCTGCGGCCTCCAGCAGGGCGGGCTCGATCCCCTCGACTTGCTGCAGGTGCTGCAGCAGGCCATCCCAGCGATCGGGCGCGTAGCCCAGCTCAAAAGCCTCGATCGTGGCCGGCTGCAGGCCCCGGTTGGTTCTGAGGTAGTCGAGTGCTGCCTGCCCTTCGCTCTGCTGCAGGTTGCTGCGGAAAAAGCCGCAGGCCAGGGTGAGCGCCCGGTGCAGCTGTTCGCGCCGCGACAGTTGTTGCCGCAGCCGCTCCTGCTGGGGCCCGTCGAGGGTTTCGATCGGCAGCTGGTACTTGCGCGCCAGCTCCAGCACCACCTCGCTGAAGCTGGTGCGCTGCAGTTCCATCAGGAACTTGATGGCGTTGCCGCCGGCCCCGCATGAGAAGCAGTAATAGAACTGCTTGGCCGGTGAGACCGTCATCGACGGCGATTTGTCGTCGTGAAACGGGCAGATGCCGACGAATTCGCGGCCCTTCTTTTTGAGCACCACGTGCTCACCCACGACATCAACGATGTCGGCCCGCTCCTTGACGGCTTCAATCGTGCGGGGGTGGAGACGCGGCTGGCTCAAGGCCCTTCAGGTTGGGGATAGGTCTGCAGCGCTTGGGCTTTGCAGATGGTCTTGGCCTGCTCAATGCTGGCGCGGGCCTTGATCTTTTGCACCACGCAGCCGCAGGTGAACTCCACGATGCCCTTGGGGGGAGTTTTGCCGGCTGTCTTGAAATCGGCCTTCATCGCTCTGCCGCAAAAGTGAAAGATCAGCTGGTCTTTCATGTTGCCGCCAACCTGGGTTGTTGCTGCAGCGCCCGTGCCAGACAGGTTCAAGGCGGCCACACTGGCGGCGGCCAGGAGCAGGCGTTGAGGGCGCAAGGGGGTGCCGTGAGCTCTTGGGCCCTCAACCTAGGCCGCTTTTGACGGTGCTTCGATGGGGTGATGCTGCCGCCTTCGCCAACGCGAACCGCGACCCTCGAGATGGTCGCCAGCGCCTTTTCCTTTGCCTTGATGGGCGTTTGCGTGAAGCTCGCAGGCAGCCGCATCCCCGCTGTCGAAGTGGTGCTGGCCCGGGCTGTGGTGAGCCTCGTGTTGAGCTGGTTGCTGCTGCGGCGTGCTGGGGTCAATCCCTGGGGTCAGCGCAAGGGCCTGTTGATCTGGCGCGGAGCGATCGGCACCCTAGCCCTGCTGTGCGTCTATCAGGCCTTGGCCCAGCTGCCCCTGGCGGCGGCCACGGTGCTGCAGTACAGCTATCCGACCTTCACGGCGCTGCTGGCCTGGCTGCATCTGGGGGAGCCGATCGGGCGGCGGGTTCTGCTGGCCATGGCCCTGGGCTGGCTGGGGGTGTTGCTGCTGGCCCAGCCGCCCCAGCTGCTGCATGGCTGGCTGGGGAGCTCGCCAGCTGCGGCACTGCCGCTCTTGCCTGTGGCGGTAGCCCTGCTGGGGGCGCTGTGCACGGCGCTGGCCTACGTCAGTGTGCGCGCCCTGCGCCACAGCGAGCATCCGCTGGTGATCGTCTTTTATTTCCCCTTGGTGGCGCTGGTGCTCAGCCTGCCGCCGGTGCTGCTCAATCCCGTAATGCCGAGCGGACCTGAGCTGCTGGCTTTGTTGGGGGTGGGGGTGTTCACCCAGCTGGGGCAGGTGAACCTCACGCGTGCCCTCATGGCCCTGCCGGCGGCGCGCGCCACCACCATCAGTTACGTGCAGGTGGGTTTTGCGGTGCTGTGGGGCTGGCTGCTGTTTGA
>VGQS01000009.1 GCA_016882285.1 Cyanobacteria bacterium K_DeepCast_35m_m2_155
CCGAGCCTCTGCTGCAGATCTGCCAGGGCTGACTGCTGCTGGGACAGCTGATCCCCCAGGATCCAGATGCCGATGCTCATGCGTTCTGTTCAGGCGTGAAGCGGCAGGCCCGTCGCGCCACAGCCGTCGCATAGCCCCGCTCCACTGGACCCTCCAGGGGACTGAGTAGGCCTGTACGGCAATCAATCAGCAATCGCTCATGGCGCCCCTGCTGGTCGCTGACCCGCAGACGCAGCTGCCACGGATAGGACGCGCTGCGGCTGAACTGATCACCGCACACTGGTCCTACACAGATGCCTGGGCTGGCGAGCACCTGGGCTGCGCAACCGAGCACAAGCCAGCTGCTGAGCGCCAACAGGCAGAGCCAACGGCGCCACATGGTGATCGGCCCAATCATCAAGACGCCAACTCGGCCACGGCTCCATCTTCCGTGTCGGCGGTAGCTTCAGGGTCCTGAGGGTGGAAGTACTCCCACACCGCCTGCGCCAGGGCCGGTCCCATGCCCGGGGCAGCGGCAATCTGGTCGGGGGAGGCCAGCTGAATGGCATCAATCGAGCGGAAATGGGCCAGCAGGTCGCGCACCCGACGCGGGCCCAGGCCTGGGATATCCGACAGGCGGGAACGCTTCATGCGCTCGCCGCGCTGCTGGCGATGAAAGCTCACGGCGAAGCGATGGGCTTCATCGCGCAGGCGGCGCAGCAGCTGGATCCCCAACTGATCGGCCTCGCTGTCGAGCGGGTCTTTGGCGCCGGGCACAAACACCTCTTCGCGTTGCTTGGCGAGCGAGCAGACCACCAGGTCTTCATGCAGATTGAGCTCGCGCAGGGCCTCCATCACCGCAGAGAGCTGGCCCTTACCGCCATCGATCATGACCACATCGGGCCAGTCACCCAAACCGCCGGTGTGCAGGGCGCTGTCCGTGCTGCGGCGCAGGGCGGCCAGATCGGCCCCCTCGGCCTTGGCCTGCGCCCAACGCCGAAACCGTCGCCGCATGATCTCGGCCATGGCCATGAAGTCGTCGGAATGGCCTGAGCGAATCGAACTGCTCTGAATTTTGTATTTGCGGTAGTGCTGCTTGGCCGGCAAGCCGTCGATGAACACGACCTGCGAGGCCACGGCGTCGCTGCCCTGGATGTGGCTGATGTCGAAACCCTCGATGCGCCGGGGCGGGTCGGTGAGATCAAGCAGCTGGGCCAGGTCTTCGGTGGCGAGCAGGTTCTGCTCACTGGCGTGCTGGGCGCGCTGCAACTCATAACCGGCGTTGCGCACCACCAGCTCGATCAGGTCCGCCTTCTGCTGGCGCTGCGGTACCACCAGTCGCACCTTGCGGCCGCGTTGCTCACTGAGCCATTCGGCGATCAGCTCCTGCTGGGGCAAGGGATGCTGCAGCAGCAGCTCAGGCGGAATCTCAACACCCTCCACCTGGCTGTAATGCTCTTCGATCACCGTTTGCAGGATGCGGCCAGGCTCAGCTGAGCTTGCTGCATCGGCCATGTAGCCGAGTCTGCCGACGAGCTTGCCAGCCCGCATCTGAAACAGCTGCACCGCCGCCACCCGCTGATCGGCTGCCAGCGCGATCACATCGCGGCTGATCGAACCATCGCCGAGGCTCATTTTCTGATCGGCGGTGAGCGTGTCGAGCCCCTGGAGCTGGTCGCGCACCCGTGCCGCGCTCTCAAAGTCGAGACGCTCGGCATACCGCTCCATCTGGGCGCTCAGCAGATCGATCAGTTCGTCGTTGCGCCCCTGAAACACCATCGCCACCTGCCTGAGGGTCTGGTGGTAAGCCTCGGAACTGATCTTCTGCTGACAGACACCCGGACAGCGGCCGATGTCGTAGTTGAGGCAGGTGCGCTCTTTGTAGAGGGGCTGGGGCCGCTGCCGCAGCGGGAACACCCGCTTGACCAGCGCCAGGGTGCGGCGCAGCAGGCCCACGTCCACATAGGGCCCATAGAACCGGTCCAAAGGTGAACGAAACCGCCGGCGCCGGGTGATGAAGATGCGCGGGTAGGCCTCGCTCCAGGTGATGCAGAGATAGGGGTATTTCTTGTCGTCCTTGAGCAGCACGTTGAAGTGCGGTTGGTTCTGCTTGATCAGGTTCGACTCCAGGGCCAGGGCTTCGGCTTCGGAGTCGGTGACGATGAACTCGATCTCGCAGACCTGCCGCACCATGAGGCGGATACGGGGACTATGGCCGTGGCCGCTGCCGCTCTGGAAGTAGCTACGCACGCGGTTGCGCAGCACCTTGGCCTTGCCGATGTAGAGGACCCGGTCCTCCCCATCGCGCATCAAGTAGCAGCCCGGCTCGCTGGGGATCTCAGCGAGCCGGGCCTTGAGCCGCTCTGCTTGCTGCAGCATGGGAATGGCGCTCATGCCAGCCGCCGTAGGCAGGTGTCGATCAACCGCCGTACTGCCAACCGGTGCTGGCCAGCTCGAGGGCAGGACCGTCTGCCTGCAGGGTCGCGCTCTTGACCTCGCCCACAAACACGGTGTGGTCGCCGGCGGCGACCTGGCCCACCAGCTCGCATTCAACGGCACCGACGGCATCGTTGAGGATCGGCAGTCCCAGCTCGCCCAGACTGAAGGGGGCGGCGTCAAAGCGTCCTCCGATCGCCTTCTGGGGCTTGAAGAAGACGGCTGCCAGATCCTTCTGGTCGGCCTTGAGCACGTTCAGCGAAAAGCGACCGGTGCGCTGAATGATGCCGTTGCTGGTGCTGTCAGCTCGCACCGCCATGACCACAAGCGGGGGTTCGAAGCTGCCCTGGGTCACCCAGCTGGCAGTGAAGCCATTGACCTCATCGCCTTCGGCAACTCCACAAATGAACACCCCATGGGGAATCTTGCGCAGGAGTGTCTTCTTGGCGTCGGCGTTGAGGGCCATGGTGGTGTCAGAACTCATCGGACTCTAGAAAGCACGCCCACGGGCCATAGGCTCGAGGCATGCGCGCCCTCTACCCCGGCAGTTTTGACCCTCTGACCCTGGGCCATCTCGATCTGATCGAGCGGGCCAGCGGTCTGTTTGAGGCCGTTGTCGTTGCCGTGCTGCAAAACCCAAGCAAAACGCCCGCCTTCAGCCTTGAGCAACGTCTTGGGCAGATCGCTGCGGCGACCAGCCATCTACCGGCCGTCGAAGTCGGCAGCTTTGACGGTCTCACGGTTCAGTACGCCCGCCAGCGCGGCACCCAGGTGATCCTGCGCGGGTTGCGGGCCCTGAGCGACTTTGAGTTCGAGCTTCAGATCGCTCACACCAACAAGAGCCTCGCGCCCGACATCGAAACGGTGTTTCTGGCGACGGCCACCCAGCACAGCTTTCTGAGCAGCTCGGTGGTCAAGGAGGTGGCGCGCTTTGGTGGGGATGTCCGTCACATGGTGCCAACGGGAGTGGCAGATGACCTCGCCAGGCTCTTAAATCGGACATCCCCAGGACCCTGAGATGGCCGACTCGCAGATCACCGTGCTGGACCAGCTGGATCAGCTCGAGGAGGTCGTGCTCGATGGCAGCCGCATCCCGTTCAGCGGCGGCCGTCTGGTCAACGAAAATGACGCCCTCGAGGTGATCGACGCCCTGCGCGAGGCGATCCCGCCGCAGTTGGGCCTGGCCCGCGATCTGATCGCACAAAAAGATGATTTCATCGGCAAGGCGCGCAGTCAGGCCGACGAGATCTTGCAGGCTGCACGGCGTGAACGCGAGCAGCTGATCAACAGCTCTGGCATCCGCCAGGAGGCCGAGCGCCAGGTTCATGAACTGCGTGAACAAGCCAGGCAGCAATGCGATCAATTGCTGCTGCAGGCCCGCCAGCAGGTGGCCCAGGCCGAGCAGGAGCAGCAGGCCCGCCTGGCCCAGCTGGAGCAGCAATTTGCAGCCCGTCGTCAGCAGCTCGAGCAGGAAGCCGCTGAGCGCCAGCGGCTGCTGATCGATCAGCACGACCGCAACCGCCAACAGGCCATGGGTGAGCTGGAGCAGATCCGCCAGGAAGGATTGCGCGTTCAGCAGGCCGCTCAGGCTGAAGCCGAGCGGCTGCAGAACGATGCCTTGCAGTTCCGCCAACAGACCCAGCAGCAGTGCGACGCCCTGGTGGCCCGCAGCCGGCAGGAGGCCTCATCGGTGGTGGAAGGTGCCAACCGTTATGCCGAGCAGGTCCTGGGTGAACTGGAAGGCCGCCTGCGCGAGCTCTCACAGGTGGTCCTGGGCGGCCGCCGCGAGCTGGTGCGTCTGCAGAACCCGGATACCCCGACCTCTGCCCAGGATGAACGCAGCGGCGCCTCTCGGCGCGCACGCGTGGCCAGCAAACTGCGTCAGCTCGCGAGCTGAGCGGGGTTCTTCAGGGGCAGAGGCCGCCGGCCTGGCTGGCGCGCAACACTGAACCAATGGTGCTGTTGGGGTCGTAGGCGCCATTGCTGATTGCGCTGACATAACGCAGCCCATCAGGGCTTTCGAGCACTCCGCTGATCGAGCGCACCCCGCGGATCGTGCCGGTTTTGCCAAAGAAGCGGCCTTCGAGGCTGGAGCCCTTGTACAGGTTGCGCAGCGTGCCGCGACGGCCTGAAACGGCCATCGAGGCCAGGTAGTTGCGGCTGTAGGGGTGGTGGTCCATGCGCAGCAGCAGGGCTGCCAGCAGCCTGCTGGTCACGCGGTTGGCGCGATCGAGGCCGCTGCCGTCAGCGACGCGCACACCCTGCATGGGCAAGCCCTGCTCGCTGAGCCAGAGCATGGTGCGCTGGCGTACGACGCCCAGATCCCAGCTGTCTGCCGCCTGACGCATCAACACCTCGGCGGTGAAGTTGTGGCTTTCGGTGTTCGCCAGGCTGAGCAGGCTGTGCATCGAGGCCGACGGCTCCTCGTGCAACAGCACCGCATCGGCAGGCAAGGGCTGGCGGGCTGAGACCAGCGACACCTGGACCTTGCCGCCCTGCTGGGTCGCTGAGCGCTGCAACAGGGCCGACAGGCGCGATGGCGGATTCATCACCGCGTCATGGATCGCATTGCTGGTCACAGCCAGACGGGTCACCGGTGCGCCATAGGCGTAATAGCGATCGTCTGGATCCCAGCCGGCTGGCCACCAGGCCGCTTTGGGCTCTTCAGCAATCTGCAGGCGCACCACAGTCCCAGGGGTGCCGCTGCTGCCGCCTGAACCGAGGGCCAGCTTGGCAAAGCGCTGCAACTGGGGCAGGGCCAGATCGGGGTCGCCCTCGCCGGTGAGGCGGAAGCTGCCATCGCCCAGCCGCCACAACTGGGAGCGCAGGCGGTGATCGGGGCCCAGTTGATCGAGGGCATAAGCCGTGCTGATCAACTTTTGGTTGGACGCCGGGATGCGCGGCACCAGTCCGTTGACATCGGCCAGCAAGCGGCCGTCGGCATCAGCAACCGTGACGCTCCAGACCCTGAATTCAGAACCGATGACCGAGGCCAGTCGCTGCTGCAGGGCAGGACAGCTGACCTGCTGTTGCAGCTGGGGCAGTCCCAGCGGCGGCGGCGCCAGAGGCAAGGAAGCCAGCGGCACCTGGGCCAGCTGCACACCAGGAGCCGGCAGCGAAGGCTGTTGTGAATCAGGCTGGGCGGCGGCAACAGGCTGGGCAACCAGCAGCGACGCCAGCAGGACCGGTGCACGCAGCCAGGGACAGGGTGCGCCCATCAGCCCTTCACCTCAAGACCAGTGACGCTGCCGAGCACACGAAAAGTGTCGCCTTCAAGTTCAACGGGTGCACCAACCTTGAGCGTCTGGTTGCCGAACACAACACCACCGCTGGCCTTGCGGCCCTGGCCGCTGAGCACAAAGCGCGCATCCAGGGTCGGCAGCGTCTGCTGATTGGGGTCGGCAGCTGTCACCACGGTGCCATTGGGTTGCACGGCGGTGAGCCTGCGTTGCAGCGGAATCACCTGCTTGAGCGCGACACTGCCGTGGGGCTGGTTGCGGATCACGATCGAGACCTTGCCGGCCTGTTGTGCTGCGCTGATCAGAGCGGCGGGGTCTGCAGCAGCAATGCCGCGCACATCGACCAGCACGGTCACATCCTGCATGCCCCCGGTGGCTGTGGCGACGGTGGAGCTCAATTTCGGGCTCCAGATCACACCAGCAGCGGCCAGCAGCACGGCAGCCGCCGCTCCCAGGTCCACAAGGCTCCAGGTGCGGGGGCTGTTGGCCTGCGGAGCGTCGGACATGGGCACGGTCAAGCTGAGCGGCAGTGTACGGAGATCGGGCGTCTCAGACCAGGGTGCTCAGCCGCGCAGGCCCTCGATCAGGGCGTCGACGGCGCGCAACGTGCCGGCGACACCGCTGCCACCGTCGCCGCTGAGTGCTGCGGCCATCGCTTCGGTATCGGGCTTCTGCTCAAAGCTGCAGACAGCGCGATAGCCATCGGCATCGAGCCGGTACAGCTCCCAGTCGCCTGGGTAGGCATGCCGCAAGGCTCCACCATCGAGGGGGATCAGGCTGTAGGCACTGCTCCAGGTTGAGACAAAGCCCTTGCGCCGCTGGCGCGCCACGCTGCCGATCCCGACAGCAGCATCTTCGAGGCGCCCGTTGACCATCACCACGGGCCCACGATGGGCATTGCAGAGGGGCTCAAAGCTCTCGTAATCGGCGGCAGCGGGTGCGAGCACCAACAACACCGCCTCGCTGGCCTGTTGCAGTTGCTGCTCCTGTTGCTGTTGCAACTGGCGAAAATCAACAACCTGATCCGCCAGATCGGGTGCATCGCGGCGGGCCAATGCGGCCGCCCCGGCGTCACTGCAAACAAGCAGCACCACGCGATTGAGCCCCAGCAAGGCGCGCTGCAAGCGCAGCACCGGCGCCAGCAGGCGCAGCCCTTCGAACCGCCACTCGACGCTCCAACGCAGGCTCCCCTGGGCCTGCAGGGCCTGCTGCAGAGCGGCCAGGGTTTCAGCTTCGGCAGCGGCCAGATCGGCAGGCAGCATCAACGGTGGCGGCAAGGTCCGCAGACACTAGGCCGCGTTTAACAGCAGGCAGCCATGGCGGCTTGCAGCGCTGCCGGCAGCAGGCGAAGCTGTTGAGCATCGGTGTCCGGCAGCAGACTGAACCGCAGCCCCGCTGCCGCCTGCGCTGGCTCGTAACCCATGGCCAGCAAGACCGGGCTGGCGGCCGAATCGCCCGCGCCACTGCTGCAGGCCGAACCACTGCTGGCCGCGACACCCTGATGCCAGAGGGCACGCACCAGCCTTCGCCCCGATAGGGCCTGGCCCGTAGCGCTCTGCGCCGTCAGGCTGATGTGATGCGGCAGCCGTTCCTGATGGGCAGGATCAGGCCCGCTCAACTGCAGCCCAGGTATGGCGAGCAAGGCGGCAAGCAACACGTCGCGCCGTTGACGCAGCGCATTGGCCTGATCCGAGGCGAGCCACTGAACCCGCTGCTGCAGGGCTGCTGCAAAACCAGCGGCAAGCACCACAGCTTCAGTACCGGAGCGCAGACCCTGCTCCTGGGAACCACCACCCAGCACAGGCTTGAGCAACGGCAGACAGGCAGGCCGCACCAACAGGGCACCGATGCCCCGTGGACCGCCCAATTTGTGGGCTGTGAGCGTCAGTAGATCGATGCCCGAAGCATCGAACAGCAACGGCTGTTGCGGCACCAGCTGCACAGCGTCGCTGTGCAACAACACGCCAGCAGCGCGGCACAGGCTGGCAATGGCAGCCATGGGCTGCACCGTACCCACCTCACTCTGGGCGCCAATGACAGAGACCAGCCGTGTCGGGGGCTGAAGCAACTCCTGCAACGGTTCGAGCAGCACGCGGCCGGTTGCATCGACCGGCAGGGTGGACACCTGCCAACCCCTGCGGCGCAGCTGGTCTGCTGCCGCGTTGAGTGCCGGATGCTCAACCGCTGAGATCACCAGCCGTGCTGGTCGCGCAAACGCCTCAGCCAGCCCCAGCAGGGCCAGGTGCACCGATTCGGTGGCACCCGAGCAGAAATGAACAGCCTCTGGCGTGGTTCCAAGCAGCTCTGCTGCGAGCCATCGCGAGCGCTCAAGCGATTCGAGCGCCGCCAGGCCAAAGCCATGCAGGCTCGATGGATTGCCCCAGGCCAGATCCTGCGCCTGATCCATGGCCAGGCGGGCGGCCTGCGTCAGCGGTGTGGTGGCGCAGGCATCGAGATAGAGAGGTGGCTCAAAGACCACGCTCGAAGCGGGCACGCGTGCGTGATTCGAGCGAATCAGCCGCCAGATTCACCAGATCGTCGAGAGAACTGCGCTCGAGCAGGGCCATGGCGCGGGCACGCGCTTCGGCGCTGGGGCAAGCATCAGGCCGCACACAGCCTTTGACACAGGCCGTGGCGCAATCCACAGAGCCCTGCAAGGAGCCAGGGTTGAGCTCCACAGGGCTCGGCACTGGTTGCTGCCGAGCTGGTTCGGGCGTCTCGCCCCAGAGCTCCGGTGTGACCATGCCATCAAAGACCGCCTCGGCTGGGCCGCTCATCCACACCGATGCAGCAGGGTCTCCGCTCCAGGCGATGCTGAGCGGACCACCGGGCAGGTCAAGGCGCGCCTCGGTGCCGCACAGCCCCAGGCGCTGGCAGGCCACCAGGGTGGCGCAAGCGCCGGTGCCGCAGGCCAGGGTGGGCCCGGCGCCCCGCTCCCAGACACGCATCACCAGGTGCTCGGGGCTCAGCACCTGCACAAAGTGCACATTCACCTTGGCTGGGAAGGCAGGGTGAACCTCAAGCGCTGCTCCGAACCGCTCCAGATCAACGGCAGCCACATCGGCCACGGGAATCACCACATGGGGATTGCCCATACCGACAGCGGCCACCTCGAAGCTGTGCCCTTCGACCGCGAGGGTGCCCTGGGCGAGGCCCGAAACGCCGATCTCGAGCGTTGTCGGAATGGCCTGGGGCTCGATGAATGGTGCGCCCATGTCGACGCGAATCATGCCGCTCTCGAGCAGCTCGGGCACGATGCGGCCGGCGAGGGTCTCGACCTGCCATTGGTGCCCTGGCAGATCACCATCGCTGTCAGCCAGAAAGCGCGCCAGGCAGCGAATGCCGTTGCCGCACATCTCAGGCTCGCTGCCGTCGGCATTGAAGATGCGCATGCGCACGTCACCACCGGCTTGCGGTGGCAGCGCCGCAATCACGCCATCGGCGCCAATACCGAAGCGTCGATCGCAGAGCCGCTGAACGCGCACGCTGTCGAGCTCCGCAAAGGCAACAGCGGCCGGGGAGTTCTGGCGGGCATCAACCAGAAGGAAATCATTGCCCAGACCTTGATATTTGCTGAAATGGAGCACGTTGCTGGGCTGCCTTCCTGAGGACCTGATCCTATGAACAGCGCCTTCGACCGTCGCGCGCCCAATCTCGACACCACCCAGCCGGGGATTCGTCAGATTCAGGATTGGATCCGCCACAGCACAGCAGTGCGCGTCCTGCTCAACAACGGCCACGAGCTCGAAGGCCTGCTGCGCTGGCAGGACCTTCGCTATTTCGCCCTGGCCAGCGGCGAAGAGCAACCGTTGACGCTGATCAATCGCGACTCGGTGGCGCTGATCAGACCCTTGCTGTGAGCTTCCCTGTGGCACGATCTGGGATCCAGCCCCAGGCAGATCCAAGCTGCCCTAACCACGTTGCCTGAGCCGCAGCCGACCAGCGAGCGTTACCAGCCCCAGGAGCTCGAGTTGCGCTGGCAACAACGTTGGCACGACGCAGGCGCTGCACGCACCAGCGCGAACTGCGACACACGTGCCAAACCGTTCTATGCCCTGTCGATGTTCCCCTACCCCTCGGGGAACCTGCACATGGGGCATGTGCGCAACTATGTGATCACCGACGTGATCGCCCGCGCTGCCCGCATGCGCGGCCACAAGGTGCTGCAGCCCATGGGCTGGGACGCCTTTGGCCTGCCGGCCGAAAACGCGGCCATCGAGCGCGGCGTCGAACCGGGCCCCTGGACCGACCAGAACATCGCCAGCATGCGCGAGCAGCTCAAGCGCCTGGGGCTATCAATCGACTGGGATCGGGAGGTCACCACCTGCCATAGCGACTACTACCGCTGGACCCAGTGGCTGTTTCTGCAGTTTCTTGAGGCCGGCTTGGCCTATCAGAAGGACGCCACGGTCAATTGGGATCCGATCGATCAGACCGTGCTCGCCAACGAGCAGGTCGACGCCGACGGCCGCAGCTGGCGCTCGGGTGCCCTGGTCGAAAAGCGCCAGTTGAGGCAGTGGTTTCTCAAGATCACGGCCTACGCCGATCAGCTGCTCGATGACCTCGACACGCTCAGCGGCTGGCCGGAGCGGGTGCGCACGATGCAGGCCAACTGGATCGGCCGCAGCAGCGGAGCCGAGCTGAGTTTTGCGGTGGTGGATGCCGGCGGCAGCTCAACCAGCGAGGTGATCACTGTGTTCACCACCCGGCCCGACACCATCTTTGGAGCCAGTTATGTGGTGTTAGCCCCTGAGCATCCGCTCGTGGCGCGGCTCACCAGTCCTGAGCACCAGCTTGAAGTCGAGGCTTTTGTCGATCTGGTCAGCCGCCAGAGCGAACAGGAGCGCACCGCCGACGACAAACCCAAGCGCGGTGTGGCCATCGGCGCCAACGTGCGCAACCCTGCCAATGGCGAGCTGATCCCGATCTGGATCGCCGACTACGTGCTGGCCGAGTACGGCACCGGCGCCGTCATGGGCGTGCCGGCCCACGATCAGCGCGATTTTGTCTTTGCCCGTCAGTACGAGCTGCCGGTCAAGCAGGTGATCGTGCCCGAAGGCAGTGATGAACACGCCTTCGAAGGCGGTGCCTTCACCGGCTCAGGCGTCCTGATTCATTCAGGCCGCTTTGATGGGCTGACCAGCAGCGATGCCAAAGCGGCGATCGTTGCGGCGGCTGAGGCCGATGGCTGGGGCCAGGGGCGGGTGCAGTTCCGTCTGCGCGACTGGTTGATCTCCAGGCAGCGCTACTGGGGCTGTCCGATCCCGGTGATCCATTGCGAGAGCTGCGGTGTTGTGCCCGTACCGGCTGAGCAGCTACCGGTTGAGCTACCGCGCGATGTGGCCTTCAGCGGCAAGGGCGGCTCTCCGCTGGCCCAACTGGAGCGCTGGGTCAACGTGGCCTGTCCCTGCTGCGGCCAGCCGGCCCGGCGCGAGACCGACACCATGGACACGTTCATGTGCTCCAGCTGGTATTTCCTGCGCTACGCCGATCCCCAAAACAACGAGCTGCCCTTCAGCAAGGAGGCAGCCGACCACTGGCTGCCGGTTGATCAGTACGTCGGTGGCATCGAACACGCGATCCTGCATCTGCTCTATTCGCGCTTTTTCACCAAGGTGTTGCGCGATCGCGGGCTGCTGAGCTTCAGCGAACCCTTCGCCAGGCTGCTCACCCAGGGCATGGTGCAGGGCATCACCTACAAGAACCCGCACACGGGCCAATACATTGCACCGGCCGATGTGGCCGATGCCAGCGACCCGCGCGATCCGGTCAGCGGCGAGGTGCTCGAGACGTTCTTCGAAAAGATGTCGAAATCGAAGTACAACGGCGTCGATCCAGCCCAGGTGATCGAGCGCTACGGCGCCGACACCGCGCGCATGTTCATCTTGTTCAAGGCTCCGCCTGAAAAGGATCTGGAGTGGGATGACGCCGATGTCGAAGGTCAGTTCCGCTTTCTGCAGCGGATCTGGCGCCAGGCCCAGGCTGCAGTGGAGCGGAACCTGAGCCTGGCGGCAGGTGTACCGGCTGGGGTCTCAGCCGGCAATGACGCCGAAACCGAACTGCGCCGCGCTGTGCACAGCGCGATCGCGGCGATCAGCGAGGACCTGCAGGATCCCTACCAGTTCAATACGGCGATTGCCGAGCTGATGAAGCTCAGCAACGCCATGGCCAGCCATCTCGAGGGCTGCAGTGATGCCGTGGCAACTGAGGCAGCAGGAACACTGCTGGTGCTGCTGGCGCCGTTTGCCCCGCACCTAGCGGCCGAGCTCTGGCAGCACCTGGGCGGTAACGGTTCGGTGCACGAGCAGCCCTGGCCGAGCTGCGATGCTTCAGCGCTGGTGCGCGACACCATCCCCCTGGTGATTCAGATCAAAGGCAAGGTGCGCGGCAATCTCGAGGTGCCGGCTGATGCCGACAAGGCCACCCTCGAGCAGCTGGCCCTGGCCAGCGAGATCGCCACCAAGTGGCTGGAGGGCAAGGCTCCCAGCCGGGTGATCGTGGTGCCGGGGAAACTGGTCAATCTGGTGCCGTGATCAGGCCGGCTGCCGGATCTGCCGAAACGTCAGATTGATCCTGCTCTGCTGCACCCGTTTGCGGCGCGGCAGTTCGTGCAACCAATGCTGCTGGGTCGGCGGGTCCATGAGCAACAGGTCGCCATGGCCCAGCTCAAGGGCGACAGGGCAGGACTCCTGAGCCAGGCCAGAGCGAGGTTTGGGTTTGAAGCGCAGGGTGCGCGTCGCCCCCAGGCTCAGCGACACGATCGAAGCAGCGGGTTCAAGTTCGGGTTCATCGTCGGCATGGCAGCCCATGGCATCGCCTCCACTGCGGTAGAGATTCAGCAGCAGGGAATTAAGTCCATGACCGCAGAGCTGCTCGAGCTGCTCGCGCAGCAGCAGTAGCGCAGGCAGCCAGGGTTCGCTCACCTGCTCCAGCCCGCTGTAGCGGTAGGTGCAGCCTGGATCTGCCATCCAGCAGGTCAGCCTGGGCAGGGGATGGCGCTTGCCGAACAGGAGGATGTGTTCCTGCTTCCAGGGAACCGAAGCCAGAAGCTCCTGCTGCAGGGCATCGGCAGCCGCCAGCCAGCGTGGCAGGTGACGCAGGCGCAGCCCCGGAGCCGATAAAAAACCCCCGGGGTCGCCGGGGGTCTGCTCATGAACCATGATGCGTGGTTGGCCAGAACGCCCTGGCCGCTGGCATCAGCCCAGACCGACCTGGCTGAGGATGCCTTGACCGGTGAGCAGCTCGGTGGCCAGACCAATCACGAAACCCATCATTGCCAGACGGCCATTCCAGGTTTCAGCAAAGGCCACAAAACCGAAGCGGGAGGTTGAATCAGCCATGGATGTGTTCGTTGATGACGAAACTTGAAGCAAGTGTAACGGCTTGTGAACCCCTCAAGGTGTGTCGGTGCTCACCAATTCGGTTCGGTTCTCCGCCGGCACAATCGGTGCACAACTGCAAGCGCCCCATGCCAGGCCTGTCAGCGTGGCTGCTTCCCTTGGTGCTGATCGGTTGCAGTGCCTGCAGCCAACCGGGCGCCCTGGCACAAAAAAGCGCTACAGAGACCCAGGCAGCGCTCGAACAACAGCGGCGCTACCCAACGGTTCCGCAGCGCGCCGCTGATCTGGCGGCGCTGCTCGAGCAGCTCGAACTGGCGTTGCGCGAACCCAAGACAGCCAACCAAGCGTTAGCCGAACGCGGTCACCAGCAACAGGTGATCTACCGCCAGCTGGGGCGGCAACCGACGCTGGCCCAGCAGGTGCGGCGGCTGTTGTCGCCGCGATGGCGCGTGGTGTTTGACCACCACATCGCAGCTCGGCAGGCGCTGCAAGCCATGAACCCCAGGGGCATCAGACCCACCAGCCTGCCGGCCTGGCGCATTCGCAGGCCTGAGCCCGCCGAACAGCTGCTGGGCCATTACCGCAAGGCAGAACAGGCCACCGGCATTGCCTGGGAGGTGCTGGCAGCGGTGAATCTGGTCGAAACAGGCCTCGGGCGCATTGACGGCGTGTCTTCGGCCAATGCTCAGGGACCCATGCAGTTCCTGCCAACCACCTGGGCCGAGCGAGGCATCGGCAGCGGTGACATTCGTGATCCGCACGACGCGATCCAGGCAGCGGCTCGCTATCTGGTGCGTCGTGGCGGGTTACGCGACATTCGCAAAGGGCTCTGGGGCTACAACAACAGCGCCTACTACGGCACGGCGGTGCTGCACTACGCCGCCCTGCTCAAGGCTGATCCTGATGCCTTTCGCGGTCTCTACCACTGGCAGATCCACTTGCTGACCAGCGCCGGCGATCTGTGGCTGCCCGAGGGCACGGCCTACAGCAGCCGGGTCCCCGTTACCCAACACCTGAGCCGCTACCCCTGGAGCGTGCCATGACTCAGAGTTTGCGAAACGCCAACTGCTCGGGGCAGCCCCAATCGCCGTCGGCGCTGTAGCCGCGTTGGTTGGTGCACAGGTGGCGCAGGATCCAGAACAGCGCTTCAGGCGATTGGTCGCCCAGTGACTGGTGCAACGCAGCGAGCGTGCGCGGTTGTCCATCGGCCAGGGCCGCTTCGAGCCGCTCCTGCAACGCCAGGATCTGGGCGGCCGCCTTTTTGCCAGCTTCGACGCCGGGTTGGTGATACGCATTGATGTTCACCAGCTCGCCGTAGAGACCGACCGCCCGTTCAAATAGGGCGATCAGGGCACCCAGGGAGCGTTCGTTGAAGCTCTCCATGGTGATGGTGAGACTCTGACGACCACCCTCAAGCAAGGCTGTGCGGGTGCCCTGCAGGAAGCCGGAGAGAAAATCAGCCGGATGCTCTCCATCGACCGCCGCAATGTCAGTGGGATCACGCAGCACCTCGATGAAGGTGACAAAGAAGTTGTCGATCCCATCGCGCAGCTGCTGCACATAGGCGTGCTGGTCAGTCGAGCCCTTGTTGCCGTAGACCGCAATGCCCTGGTGAACCACCTGGCCACCGCGGTCCAACTTCTTACCCAGGCTCTCCATCACCAGCTGCTGCAGGTAGCGGCTGAACACCTCAAGCTGATCGCGGTAGGGCAGCACGACCATGTCGCGCTGACCCCGCCCATGGCCTGCCACGAACCAACTGGCAGCCAACAGCGCTGCTGGATTGGACTCGAGGGTGGTGCTGCGCGTCAGGCCGTCCATGGCGGCCGCACCAGCAACAAAGGACCGCAGATCAGCCCCGATCAGGGCTGCAGGCAGCAGTCCGACGGCTCCCATGATGCTGGTGCGGCCGCCAACCCAGTCAGGCAGGTCGAAGCGCGACAGCCAGGCTTGCGAGGCAGCCAGTTGATCGAGATGGCTGCCTGCCATCGTGACTGCGACAGCTTGCGATGGCCAGTCACAGCCATGGGCCTCGAGCCGCGCGCGGGCCTGCTCCATACCGATGCGTGGCTCGGGTGTGCCGCCTGATTTGCTGACGACAATCACCAAGGTGGTAGCCAGCCGTTCACCCAGAGCCGCCAACGTGCGGCTCATGCCATCGGGATCAACGTTGTCAAAGAAGTGAAAGGGGAGCCCCTTGCCCTGGGCCTGCAGGGCCCTGATCATCAGCAACGGTCCAAGGCCTGAGCCGCCGATCCCGATCCACAGCACATCACTGAAGCGCCCCCCCCCCGGAGCGCTGATGCGGCCATCAAGAACCTGAGCACCGAACGCTTCGATGCGATCCATTTCACTGCTGATGTGCTCGGCAATCGAGGGCTCAGGAGCCAGTTGCGGTGCCCGCAACCAGTAGTGGCCGACCATGCGCTGCTCGTCAGCGTTGGCCATGGCACCGGCTTCCAAGCGGGCCATGGCCTCAAAAGCAGCGGCAAAGCGCGGGCGCAACTGCTCGAGATCGGCTCTCCCCAGGGCCATGCGGCTGACATCGAGCCAGAAGCCAAGACCTGCGTCGTACCAGAGCAGTTCAGCGAAGCGCTCCCACTGCTGCTGGGGAGTCGCCACAAAAGGATCAGCAGCCAGCGGCATGGCGCCCAGGGGCAGAACATCCCAGAAGTTATCGGTGTTCGCGCTGATGCGCAGCCCGGCGTGTCATGCCGTGACGCTTGCTCAGCAGACAGCAGCAAAAGCGCCTGGGTCCTGCCGTGATCGAGCAGATGTGTTTTAACTTGAGTTGTGAATTTGAATGCCAGGTACGTGTCGTCGCGGCCCCTGCACACACGACCCGTGTTCTGGTTGGTCTGCCTGGCCCTGCTTGGCGCCTCCCAGCTGCTGCCGCGCACCCAGTCGCCAGCCCCCCTGGCCGGGCTGAGCGCGGCGGGAGCTGCAGGCACCCAGACCGCTGAAACATCAGCTGACCCCCTTGAGTTCTCGGCTGCCGAACTCAAGGAGCTGCACCGACGTTTCGGGGTTCATGGACCACAACCCCGGTTGAGCCAATTGTTTACCGCGGGGCTTGATCAGCTCGAGCCGCTGCGGACGGTCACGTACACCCGACTGGTTGATCTCAGACCGGTCGTCCTGCGGGAAAGCCGCCGCCAGCAGATCAATCCGATGCTGGTCATGGCCGTGCTGTTTGACGAGCTGCAGCACGCCAAACCCGGCGAAAGCACACCGCTGGCTGCCCACTCAGGGTTGTTCAGCACGCTGGGGCCCGCGCAGCTTGGCCTCGGTGAAATGGTGCATCAAGGCCTGCTGGCCCGCGATGCCAGTCCTGCAGAGATCAAGGCAGCCCGCGAGCAGCTGCTTGATCCCGAGCGCAATGTGGCCTTGCTGGTGGGCAAATTTGCCCGTCTCAGTCGTGACTTGGGCTACGGGCAGGGCAGGACACTCGTTGCCAGTGGGAACCCCGTCGATGCCAAGGCCTTGGCCGTGCTCGCCTACCTGCACAACGGCAAGCTCGATTACCCCAGGCGCATCCTGCGCTACATGCAGGACCCCGAGCTGCATGCCCTGATCTACGGCCAGCGCAAACTGGCCACCACGCCACTGATCTGACACCACTGATCTGACGCCACGGGCGCGAGTCGCTGCTGGAGCTGATGTCCAGCTCAGCGGCAGAGCAGGCCCAGGGCCTCGAGCCGCAGCTGCAGGGCGGGCCAATCAAAACTGCGGGGGTCAGAGCGCTCACCGCCCAGATCAACGTGGGCGTGAGTCGTGATGCGCTCTGGCGCGATGCGGAACCGCCGCATCCAGTCGCTGAGCAGGGCGGCCAGGGCGTCGTACTGCGCTGCGGTGTAGCCGCTGTGCCAAGAGGCATCGTTCTCACCATCGAGGGGGGTTTCCAGACTCACGTGCAGCGCAAAATTGTTGACCGAGCCCTTGAACGCCGCATTGGTGATCACCCACTCACCGTCAAAGGCCGAATTGCCAGCACCAAAGGCGCGCCGCAGCGGATCGAGCACCTGCACGACGGCGCCGTCAAGGCCAATCAGGGCGTGGTAGCTGACCTGATCGATGTCGTTGGGATGGGGCGTGACAAAGGTGTTGATCGCAGAGCCGATGCCGTAGACCGTTTCGTGCAGGACCACCAGCCGCGGCGTCGGATTGATCCGGTTGCCGAAGGCATCGCGCTCGAAACGCTCGCCATAGTTCGACGGATCGATGGCCACGGTGGCCTTCGAGCGTTGCAGCTGCTGCAGCCGCTGGGTCAATCGGTCCCTGAGGGCTGCATCGGCTGACAGGGCGCAACTGCGTTGCAGCGGCGAGCGCCAGCGCGGGTGCGGGGGCGGCAGGGGCGCTGCAGAACCCTGCACCTGGGCTCGGCGCACGGTGCTTTGAAGATCCTGGGCAAACAGCTGGCCCAGGACATCAACCGAGCTCTGACCAGCCTGCTGCCGCGTGGCCAGCAGCAGGCCGGCGCCGCCGAGGGTCAGCGCTGCAGCTGCAATCCAGAGGCTGCGTTGCAGCAGTTTTGGTGCGCTCATGGCTGCAACATCAACCAGGCCTGGCGCCTGCCGCTGGCTTCGACTGGGGCATCAGGGTCGATGTCGAGCGTCCAGCGCTCGATCGCTGGCGGCTGCGGCTGCAGGCGCAGCGTCTGCAGCAAGCCGTCGCGGCAGATCAGCAACTCGCGTGGCTGACCCTGGCAGTTGGCTGAGCAGTGGCCCGCAAGCAGGTTCCAGTCCTCGGGGCAGCGCAAACGCTCGCCATCGAGTGCCAGCAGCTCATCGCCGACCTGCAATCCCGCCTGCTGGGCAGGGCCATCACGCTCAACCCGTGCGATCCAAAGATCAGCTGCAGGCCTGTGCTCAAGCGTCCAACCGAGCGATGGCCCATTGGCACGGACCGGCACGAGCTTGAGCCCCACATCAGCCAACAGGGCCTCAAGCGGCGGATCGTCCGTGCTGTTGAGCCAGCGCGGCAACAGGTCGGCAAGATCGGCTGCATGGAGAGCAAACGCCGCCAGCAGATCGGCCTGCTGGTAGCCGCGTGTGGTGCGTCCATGGCTGCGCCACAGATGCTGCAGCACAGCGCCGATCCAGCTGCCATGGCGCCTGAGGTGCAGATCGAGCACCAAGGCCAGCACCGCCCCCTTGAGGTAGTAGCTGACCTGTTGGTTGGCTGCGTGTGGATGGGGACGGTAGAGCTTGACCCAGGCCTCTTCACTGCTGGCCTGAAGGCTCTGCACAAACCGCCCCTGGCTCAGCAGGTAACGGCTCAGGTCCCGTTCCAGATCAGCCAGCACGTCGCTGGCCTGGCAGCACCCTGCGGCATGGGGCAGCAGTTGATCGACGTAACTGGTCACCCCTTCGGCAAACCAAAGGGTGGGCACAACGACAGCCTGCTGATAGTCGATGGGAGCCAGCTCAGCGGGCCGCAGCCTGCGCACATTCCACTGATGCAGGTACTCGTGGGCAACCAGCTGCAGCAAGCGGCGACGGCCATCCGGCTGTTTGAGGGTGCGGCGTCCGAACTGCAGCACCGTGCTGGCGTCATGCTCGAGCCCCCCATAGCCCTGTTCATTCAGATGCAAGACGAAGAGGTAGCTGGTGGCAGCTGGCGCGTCGACCCCCATGAGCCGGCAGCAGGCTTGGCAGACCTGCGTCACATCGGCCAGCCAGTCAGAATCCTCTGCTGGCAGATCACCCCCCCAGCTGACCCAGCGATGGGGCACCCCGGCCACCGCAAAGCTGTGGCTGGGGTGGGGGCCCGCTTCGAGGGGACTATCAATGAGTTGATCAAAATCTGCGGCCAGCCAGCTGCCGTCATCCCGCTGGGGCAAGGGCACAAAACCCTGCCAGGTTGGCGGCAGCTGCACATGCAGGCGGTGCGGCGACCAGCGCTCACCCTCGAGCTCGAGCACCACGGCCGCCAGGGCCAGAAAACCATGCTCAGCGCTCAGGTGGCAAGTGCGCACCGTCAGTTCGGTGGCCTGCAGGGCATAGCTGATCTCGAGTGGCTCGCCGGGCTCTAGCCCCTCGAGCTGCCAATGAAACGGAGAGAGACGCTCCAGCTTGAGGCTGTGCTCGGCCTGGCTGGCTGAGAGCCCCTCGAGATGGGCGACGTACTCGCGCAGCAGGTAGGACCCTGGCGTCCATCGCGGCAGGGCCAGCCGCATCGTGCGCTGGCGTGGCAGGCAGACAAGACGGACCCTGAGCCGCTGGCTCTGGGGTCGGCTCAGATCGAGATGAAGCTCAACCACGAGCGGATCAGGCGTGCAGCAGCACCTCGGCAGAGCTCAGTGCCGTGTCCTGAGCGGCCTGCCGCAGCGCGGCATGGGCTGCATAGCTGCGGGTCACCCGCTCAAGCAGGCGCTGCAACGCCGTGCTGCGTGCGATGCGCTGAAGATCAGCCACCAGGGCCAAAGCACCATCGCGCTGCCGCTGCCAGCCGAGCCTGTGGCCGTCAGCGAGCTGGACGCTGACCTCGACCGCTTGCTGCTCGCCACCAAACCCGGCCACGACACCACCTCGGCAGGGCTGCAGGCCCAAAGCGCGCAAGGAGGCGATCAGGGACTCGGCATCATCCAGCACTGTTGGCAGGATGGAGAGGTGGGACATGAACCGCGATCGGTTTGACAAACCCTAGCCACGACGCGCTGCAATTCCAGTGGCCATTGCCACCGAAACCACGTGCCCATCGGCGGCTGCGCCTCGCCGTCATGGCCTCAGGAGCAGGCAGCAATTTTGAGGCCCTGGTGCTCGCTGGCCGCACGGGCTCGCTGCAGGCCGAGGTGGTGCAGCTGATCGTCAACAACCCCGGCTGCGGGGCCCAACAACGCGCTCAGCGGCTGGCGATCAACTGCAGCCTGCTCGATCATCGTCAGCACCCGAGCCGCGAAGCACTGGATGCGGCGATCGTGGCGCAGCTGGAAGGCCAGGACATCGATCTGGTGGTGATGGCGGGTTGGATGCGAATCGTGACGCCTGTGCTGATCGATGCCTACGCCGGGCGATTGATCAACATTCACCCGTCCTTGCTGCCGAGCTTCAAAGGCCTCGATGCGGTGGTTCAGGCGCTGCGTGCCGGGGTGACACTCGCCGGCTGCAGCGTGCATCTGGTCAGCGAAGCGGTCGACGCTGGCGAGATTTTGATGCAGGCCGCCGTGCCCGTGCTGCCAGGCGATGACCCCACCAGCCTGAGTGCTCGCATTCAACGGCAGGAGCACCAGTTGCTGCCTGCGGCGGTCGCACTGATGGGCGAACGGCTGGCGCTTCAGGGGTAGAAGGGCAACAACGGCAAGCCGGTGTTGGCCTCCAGACCGGCCAGCAGATTGAGGCACTGCACGCCCTGGCCGGCCTGACCCTTGATCAGGTTGTCGATGGCACTCATCACGATCAGCTGCCCGCTGCGGTTGTCGACCTGCACAGAGAGCAGGGCCCGGTTGGTCTGCCGCACCCATTTGGTTGAGGGGTAGGTCCCCACGGGCAGAACCGCCACGGTCTCGCTCTGGCGATAGAGGGAACGCAGCACCGTGTTGCAGTCGGCTGCCGTCAGGCCGGGATCGCGCAGCCGGCAGTAGACCGTCGCCAGCAGGCCGCGCACCATTGGCATCAGGTGGGGGGTGAATTGCAGGGTGATGGCGCTCCCGGCCACCTGGGAGGCCAGCTGTTCGATTTCACTGGTGTGACGGTGTCCCACGACGCCATAGGGACTGACCGCTTCAGCGGCTTCAGCCAACAGCAGGTGCTCCTTGGCAGCGCGGCCACCGCCTGAGGTGCCTGTTTTGGCGTCGATGATGATTCCAGTTGGATCGATCAACCCCTGGCGCAAAAAGGGCAACAGGGCGAGCAGGCTGGCTGTCGGGAAACAGCCCGGTGCCGCCACTAGACGCGCGCCGGCGATCTGCTCGGCATGCCACTCGACCAGTCCGTAGACGGCTTCGGCGCAGAGGTCGCCATCGCTGCGCGGCAGCTGCCTGGCTTCAGCGGCATAGACCTCCTGCCACTGGGCCAGGGAGCGGTAGCGGTAATCGGCCGACAGATCGACCACCTTGAGCCCGCGCGCCAGCAGCGGCGGCACCAATTGAGCTGCCAGCCCATTGGGCAGGCTCAGCACCACCAGATCGGCCTGGGCCGCAATCGTCTCGGGATCGGGTGATTGCACCACCGGATCACCCGGCAGAGGCAGAAACGGGTTGAGCTCACTCCAGCGCTTGCCACTGCTGCGCTCACCGCCAAGAAAGGTGACCTTGAACTGGGGATGCTGCTGAAGCAGCCGCAGGGTCTGCAGGCCGCCATAGCCGCTGGCACCGATCACGGCAACGCGCTCAAGAGCCACGGGCAGGGATGAACGTTTCGGGTTTTATAAAGGATGATTGCTAGCAGGGCCCGCGCTCTGTCCTTGCGCCGTTGCCACAAGCCCCTTTGAACGACCTCGACCGCATTGCGTTCGATGCGATCGCCGATGCCCTGGCTGCCATCCGCAACGGCGAGTCGATCGTCGTGGTGGACGACGAAAACCGCGAAAACGAAGGTGATCTGATCTGTGCGGCGCAGTTCGCCACCCCAGAGCAGATCAATTTCATGGCCACCGAGGCCCGCGGCCTGATCTGCCTGGCGATGGAAGGTGAGCGGCTCGATCAGCTCGACCTGCCGCTGATGGTCGACCGCAACACTGACAGCAACCAGACCGCGTTCACCGTGAGCGTGGATGCCGGCCCTGAAAACGGCGTCAGCACGGGCATCTCCGCCGAGGATCGGGCCCGCACCATTCAGGTGGCGATTCATCCGCAGAGCAGGCCTGCGGACCTGCGGCGCCCCGGGCACATTTTCCCGCTGCGGGCCCGCACTGGTGGGGTACTCAAGCGTGCCGGCCACACCGAGGCGGCTGTCGATCTGGCCCGCCTGGCCGGGCTGTACCCAGCCGGGGTGATCTGCGAGATCCAGAACCCTGATGGATCGATGGCCCGGCTGCCGCAGCTGGCCGCCTACGCCCGCCGCCATGGCCTGCGGCTGATCTCCATCGCCGATCTGATCCGTTACCGGCTCGACACCGAGCGCTTTGTTAGGCGTCAGGCCGAAGCCCGACTGCCCAGTGCATTCGGCACGTTTCGAGCCATCGGGTACCGCAACGCGCACGATGGCAGCGAACATGTGGCCCTGGTCAAAGGAACGCCCGAACGCGCCAACGCCCCCGTGCTGGTGCGTGTGCACAGCGAATGCCTGACCGGCGATGCCTTTGGCTCACTGCGCTGCGATTGCCGCCCGCAGCTCGAGGCGGCCCTGCGCATGATCGACGCCGCTGGCGAAGGTGTGGTCGTCTATCTGCGCCAGGAGGGCCGCGGCATCGGGCTGATCAACAAGCTCAGGGCCTATTCGCTGCAGGACACCGGCCTGGACACCGTCGAGGCCAACGAACGCCTCGGTTTTCCTGCCGATTTACGCAATTACGGGGTCGGCGCCCAGATCCTCAGCGACCTGGGCATCAACCGCCTGCGGCTGATCACCAACAACCCCCGCAAGATTGCCGGTCTGGGCGGCTACGGCCTGCAGATTGAAGACCGGGTGCCGCTGGTCATGGATCCCGGCGACCACAACGCCGCCTACCTGGCCGCCAAGCGCACCAAACTCGGACACCTGATGGGCGCGGGGCCGAGCTGCCCGGTGGGTGGGGCAACAGCCGTGCTGGCCTGGCATGGCCAGCTGCAGGCTGCTGGCGCAGCAGCGCTGCAGCAACAGCTGGGCGAACTGGCTGAGTGCGCCGGCCTGCGGGTCGAGAACGAAGACGACCCGCGCATCTTGGCCCTGCTCAACAAGCCCCAGGTGGCCGTGGTGCTCAGCACCGCGAGCGCCACTGACGGGGCCGGGCAGTTCGCCACAGCCCCTCTGCAGGACTGCCTGGCGGCGCTGGCTGCCCCTGAAGGGACCCGTTGCGTCAGCCTGCTGCTGAGTCCTGACCCCCAGCGCCTGGCCCACCCGTCAGCGCTGCTAGAGGCAGAACGGCGCCCATTGGTCGAAATCAGGGGTTCAGGGTTCCAACTGCCACAACCACAGCCTGGAACCCTGATCCAGTGGCAACGTTGACTCAGGCCTGAATGGTCACCTTGGTGATGCGGGTGCCCTTGGCGATCGCCATCACCACATCCATGTCGGCGGTCTTGCCGAAGACGGTGTGCACCCCATCGAGATGGGGTTGTGCCCCATGGCAAATGAAGAACTGCGAGCCACCGGTGTTCTTGCCGGCATGGGCCATCGACAGGGAGCCGGCTTCGTGCTTGTTGGCATTGATCTCGCAGTTGATCGTGTAGCCGGGGCCACCGGTGCCCGCCATGCCGCGTGAGCCCTCACGGCTGTTGGGACAACCGCCCTGGGCCATGAAACCATCGATCACCCGGTGAAAGGCCAGGCCGTCGTAGTAACCGGATTCAGCCAGCTTCACGAAGTTGGCCACGGTGTTGGGAGCATCACCCTCGAACAGCTCGAGCACCAGGGTGCCGGCGTCGGTCTCCATCACTGCCTTGGTCACGAGCGTCGCCGCAAAAACGCGACTGTATGCGCCGGTGCCAGGGAGAATGCGGAAAACGGCGATGGCCATGAGCGAATCCAGCCTGAATCTGAGCGCGGCGCGGCTGGGGGTGATCGGAGGCAGCGGCCTCTACGCCATGGAGGGCCTCAGCGATGTGCGCAAGATCAAGGTCAAGACCCCCTACGGCAAGCCGTCTGACAGCTTGATGATCGGCCGCATCAACGATCTGGAGGTGGTGTTTCTGGCGCGCCATGGGCGCCATCACAGCTTCACCCCGACTGAAGTGCCCTATCGCGCCAACCTCTGGGCGCTGCGCAGCCTGGGCGTGCGCTGGGTGCTGTCGATCTCGGCGGTGGGATCGCTGCAGGAGCACATCCGCCCCCTCGACATGGTGGTGCCCGATCAACTGATTGACCGCACCCACCAGCGGCCGATCACCATGTTCGGCGACGGGCTGGTGGCCCATGTGGGCTTTGGCGATCCCTTTTGTCCCGTGCTCAGCCGCCTGCTGGCCGATGTGGGCGAGAGCCTGATGCCCGAAGGACGCCAGCTGCACCGCGGCGGCACCTATCTGTGCATGGAAGGCCCTGCGTTTTCAACACGGGCTGAGTCGGAGCTGTACCGCAGCTGGGGCTGCGCGGTGATCGGCATGACCAATCACACCGAAGCGCGGTTGGCGCGTGAATGCGAACTGGCCTACAGCACCCTGGCGATGGCCACCGACTATGACTGCTGGCACCTGGAGCATGCCTCGGTGACCGTCGAGATGGTGATCGACAACCTCAAGGCCAATGCGGCCCTGGCCCAGCAGATCGTGCGTGTGGCGGCCGAACGCATTGCCGTGCAGCGTCCGCCCAGCAGCGCACACCACGCGCTGCGCCACGCCTTGATGACACCGAAGGCCAAGGTGCCGGCTGCAACCCGCCGCCGGCTCGATCTGCTGACGGCCCCCTACTGGGGCGCGCTGGAGGGCTGAGCCGCACGCGCCGCAGCCAGGGCTGAACGCAGGCCAGGTCCGTGGCTGCCGAGCCAGGCGCGGGCGGCGTCCGCATCCACTGCGGCCAGCTGCATCAGCAGGGCCACTTTGACCGAGCCGCCGGCACGTTGCAGCAGCTGCAACGCGTCGGGCCTGGCGACATCGGCCAGATCACGCAGGATGCGCAGGGCGCGATCTTCGAGCTTGGTGTTGGTGACGGCCACATCGACCATGCGGTTGCTGAACACCTTGCCCAGGCGCACCATCACGCCGGTCGAGAGCATGTTGAGAGCCATCTTGGTGGCGGTTCCGGCCTTGAGGCGGGTGGAGCCGGTCAGCAGCTCGGGGCCGCTCAGCAGGCGAATGTCGATGTCACAGGGCATCGGCGCCTGCTCGGCCGGTACACAGGCCATGGCAATCGCCAGGGCGCCAAGGCCCTGGGCGTGGGCCAGGGCGCCCAGCACGTAGGGGGTGGTGCCGCCAGCAGCAATGCCCACGAGGGCATCGCTGCTGGCAAAGCCCCGTGCCTCAAGATCGCGCACACCACCAGCCACATCGTCTTCCAGGCCTTCAGAGCTACGCAGCAGGGCCGGGGCACCGCCGGCGAGCACACCCTGCACCAGCTCAGGGTCGCTGCAGAAGGTCGGCGGGCACTCGGCCGCATCAAGCACCCCCAGCCGGCCCGAGGTGCCTGCCCCCAGGTAGAACAAGCGCCCGCCCGAGCGCAGGCGCTCGGCAATGGCATCGATGGCCTGGCTCAGCTGGGGTGCTGCCGTGGCAATGGCCTGCTGGGGACGCCGCTCCTCATCACAGAAGAGCGCAACCAGCTGGGCCGTGCTCAGCAGATCAAGGTCGGCACTGGCGTCATGGGCCTGCTCGGTGAGCAGGTGCCCGCGGTCAGCGGCGCTGCTCACAGCAACCCCTCAAGGCGCCGGCGAAAGGCCTCCAGTTCGGCATCGCCGCTGCTGATCGTGGGTTCGGCCTGAAGCTCGTCAGCCTCCTGCTCGCGCCACAGGCTGGTGTCCATGTTGCGCTCTGGTGGTGCGATCAGCAGGCGCTCCTCGGCGGTCTGGGGCAAAAACCCCTGTGGCACAAAGCGGGCTTCGTAGCCGGCCTGCTCGCAAAAGCGCTCCATCTCATCGCGCTCCAGGGCCTCGACGGTGGGTGTGGGAAAGTCCTGGGCCTCCAGCAGGCCTGCGTAGCGCTCGGCATCGTCGCGCTGGGCGAACAGCAGCACGACGGTGCGGCCGGCCAGCTCAAGGGAATGGATGCCTTCTTGATCACTGCCGGCGTCAAAGAGCAGCACGTGCACCAATTCGGGAGCCACCACAGAGCCATGAGGTCAGGCACCAGTGTGTCATCGGTTCTGGCGATCAGAAACCGCCCTGCTGATTGTCTTCAGCCAACTCCTGCAGGCGCCGGTACAGCGCCTCCTCGGCCGCCTCAAGCTCTTCTGGCACCACGATCCGTAGTTCAACGAGCTGATCCCCCTTGTGCTCGCCGCGCTCCAGGCCGCGACCACGCAAGCGCAGCAGCCGCCCACTGGAGCTGCCTGCTGGAACCCGCAGCTGCACATCGCCGCTGAGGGTGGGCACCAGCACGACCGCACCCAGGGCGGCTTCAGCTGGTGACAGATCGAGCTGATAGGTGACGCGCAGCCCATCGATGCGCAGCCCCTGGGGGGTACGCACGCGCAGTTGCAGAAAATGATCGGCCCCGCCTGGCGCAACACCCGCCAGGCGCAGGCGCCAGCCATCACCGGCCAATGGTGGTGTCCACACCTCGACGGCGGAGCCGTCGGGGAGCTCAAGCTCGATGCGCTCGCCGCTGAGTGCCTGCTCTGGGGTGAGCTCGACCAGCGATTCGACCGCCGAGGACGCCTGCACCGGTGGCGGTGGCGGCGGTGCAGCTGTGACTTCGCCACCGGGGTCAGGGCCTGATTCCGCCATGGTCTCCTCGTGGAACTCCCGCTCTGCAGCAGGGCGCTTGCCGAAGAGGGCGGCGAGATAGTCGTCAAACTGGGGAAAGTCGCTGGCAAAGGGGTCCTCTGCCAGCTCGTCCTGGTGGGGTGCGCCCGCCTCCCAGAGCTCCCGCCGTTTGGGGTCGGAGAGCACCGCATAGGCCTCATTGACGAGCTTGAAGCGCTCCTCGGCCACCGGATCGTTGCCGTTGAGATCGGGATGCCAGCGGCGGGCCTGGCTGCGAAAGGCGCGCTTGAGGCTGCTGGCATCAGCCCCGGGCTGAAGGCCGAGAACGCCCCAGTAGTCGGGCCTGGTGGTCTGCGGGGCTGGGCTCAACGCTCGCCCCAGGGATCGTCGTCATCCCAGCGCGACGTCGGTGCGGCCACACGATTGCGGTCGCGGCGGGAACGCTCCTCGAACGAGCGCGGGTCTTCGCCACGCTCGTCATTGAATCGTGGCTGGTCGTAGCGCTGGTCGTCGTAGCGCTGGTCGTCGTAGCGCCGCTGGTCGTCATAGAAGCGCCGGCGCGGGGGCGGCATCGACCAGGGATCGCTGCCCGGGCGGTCCCAGTCGTCCCACTCTTCGTCAGAGAACAGCTCATCTTTGAGCGAACCAAGCGTGTTCTTGAGGCCCTGCAAGGGGCCCTGCTCGGCTTTGCGTTCGCTCAGCAGACGGCGGTTGAGGCCATAGAGGGCCTCCTGCAGCTGGCTGACGGCGATCTCCAGTTCTGCCAGATCGGCGCGGCCGGCGGCCTCCTCGGCCAACAGGTCCTGCACCTCGCGCAGGGCCAGCTCGAGCGAGCGCTGTTGCCGCTCGGCACCGTAGGGACCGAGCTCAAGGGCGGCATCGCGCAGACGTCGCTCGGCCTGGGCCACCAACGTGAGCGCCCTGTTGCGGCGGTCGATGTCAGCCCGCTTGCGGCGATCTTCGGCTGCCTTCTGCTCGGCCTCGGCGATCAGCTTCTGGATCTCCTCTTCGCTGAGGTTGGTGCCCCCCTGAATGGTGACGCTTTGCTGGCGGCCCGTGGTGCGATCGCTGGCTGAAACCTGCAACAGACCATTGGCGTCGATGTCAAACGACACCTGGATCTGCGGGACTCCCCGCGGCGCCGGTGGAATGCCGGAGAGCCGGAAGCGCCCCAGCGACTTGTTGTCTTCGGACATCTGGCGCTCGCCCTGAAGCACGTGAACCTCAACGGCGTTCTGGTTGGCTTCTGAGGTGCTGAACAGATCGCTCTTGCGCACCGGAATCGAGGTGTTGCGGGGAATCAGCACCTTCATGACCCCGCCGATGGTCTCCAGCCCGAGCGACAGAGGCGTCACATCATTGAGCATCAGATCGCGCAGCTCACCGGTGAGGATCCCGGCCTGCACGGCGGCGCCCACAGCCACCACCTCATCGGGGTTGACCGATTGGCAGGGATCGCGCGGCACCAGGGTGCGCACCATCTGCTGCACCATCGGCATGCGGGTGGAGCCTCCAACCAGCACGACATCATCGATGTCGTCGGCGGCCAGACCCGAGTCGCGCAGCGCACGCTGCACAGGCCGCAGCAGCCGATCAAGCAGGTCGGGACACAGCCCCTCAAAGGTGCTGCGCTCGAGTGTTGTCTCGATGTGCAGGGGGCCTTCAGCGCCCGTGGCAATGAAGGGCAGCGAAATCGGGGTGCTCTGCACGCCGCTCAATTCGATCTTGGCTTTCTCAGCGGCTTCGGTCAGGCGCTGCAGAGCCTGGCGGTCGCGGCGCAGGTCGATGCCGTTCTGTTGTTCAAAGGCACCGGCCAGCCAATCGACGATGCGACGGTCCCAGTCGTTGCCACCGAGCTGGGTGTCACCGCTGGTGGCCTTGACATCAAACACGCCATTGGCAATGCGCAGCACCGACACGTCAAAGGTGCCCCCGCCCAGGTCAAAGACCAACACCCGCCGCACCGAGCTGCGGTCAAAGCCATAGGCCAGGGCGGCCGCCGTCGGTTCATTGAGGATGCGCTCCACCACAAGACCCGCCAGCCGGCCGGCATCGCGTGTGGCCTGGCGCTGGGCGTCGTTGAAATAGGCCGGCACGGTGATCACAGCCGCCTCAACCGGCTCGCCCAGGTAGGTGGCCGCGTCATCGACCAGCTTGCGCAGGATGCTGGCGACCAGCTCCTCTGAGGCGTACTCGCGTTCGGTCGCAGGACAGACCACGCGCACCAGACCAGCGTCGTTGGCACGCACGGTGTAGGGCACCGAGAGGCTGCCGTCGTCGAGCTCCTCCCAGGCGCGGCCAACAAAGCGCTTGAGGTTCGCAAAGGTGTTGCGCGGGTTCAGCACCAGCTGCCGGCGTGCCAACTGCCCGACCAGCAGCTCCTGATCGCGGCTGAAGCCCACGACCGAGGGAGTGGTGCGCCCACCTTCAGCGTTGGCGATCACCACGGGCCGGCCGCCTTCGAGCACCGCCACCACCGAATTGGTTGTGCCCAGATCGATGCCGACGATTCGGCCCATGCCGCTCCTGTCCCCCGTGCGTCGTGTACCAGGGTCCTACGACCCAGCCATGGCGTGGTTAATCATGGCTTAAACGGGTGTTGTGGGCGAGTTTTTAAAGTCAAGGCATCGGATTAGCTCCCTGACCAGGGGGTGCAGCTCTCCTGCATGACTTCAGCACCCCCGACTTCGACTGCGGCAGCTGAGTTCACGCTGCGGCGCAGGCCTGCTTCTGAACAGTTGATGGACCGCGGCTTCCAGCTGCTGTCGATGGCCCTGGCGGCCTTCGTGGCGATCCTGCTGCTGGCCATTGTGTTGACGGTGTTCCAGGGGGCCCGCGAAGCGATGGCCACCTTTGGCACGCGCTTCATCACCACCTCGTCCTGGGACCCGGTCAGCAATCAATACGGGGCCTTTGTGGCCATCTACGGCACGCTGGTGACCTCGCTGCTGTCGCTGTTGATTGCGGTGCCCCTGGGCGTGGGCACGGCGATTTTCATCACTGAGGACCTGATTCCAGCCTCCATGCGCAATGCCATCGGCCTGATGGTTGAGCTGTTGGCAGCGATACCGTCGGTGGTGCTGGGGCTGTGGGCCATCTTTGTGATGGAGCCTGCCATTCGCCCCGCCCTGCAGCTGTTGCATCGCCTGCTGGGCTGGAGTCCCCTGTTCGCCAGTGAGCCCCAGGGCCCCGGCATGGCTCCGGCGATCCTGATCCTGGTGGTGATGATCCTGCCGATCATCACGGCCATCAGCCGCGATGCGCTCAACCAAGTGCCGCTTGAGCTGCGTCAAGGGGCCTACGGCATTGGCACCACACGCTGGGGAGCTTTGTTCAACATCATTTTGCCGGCAGCGATCTCCTCGATCACAGGCGGGGTGATGCTGGCGCTTGGGCGAGCCATGGGCGAGACCATGGCCGTCACCATGATCATTGGTAATTCCCTGAATTTTGATATCTCGCTTTTGGCTCCCGGCAACACAATCGCCTCGATGCTGGCCAACCAGTTCGGCGAGGCCGACGGCATTCAGGTCTCAGCCCTGATGTACGCGGCACTGATCCTGATGCTGCTCACCCTTGTGGTGAATGTGGCGGCTCAGTGGATCGTGCGTCGTCTCAGCTTGAAGTACTGAGCCATGAGCTACACCCCCGTCACCTACGACAACACGCCTCTGTTTGAGCGGCGTCCGCTGACCTTCAACCCGGCGCTGACCCGCAATCGCTTCAACGCGTTCTGCACCGCGCTGGCAGCCGTGTTTTCAACCGTGGCTGTGCTCCCGCTGTTTCTGGTCATCTTCTATGTGCTCATCCAGGGCGGTCGCCTGCTGAGCCTGAAGCTGTTTGCTGAACTGCCCCCGCCACCTGGGCTCGATGGCGGCGGCATTGGCAACGCGATCGTCGGCACGATCGTGGTCACCCTGGTTGCTGCGTTGATCTCAATTCCAATCGGAGTCGGTGGAGGCATCTTCCTGAGTGAGTACTCACGCAACGGCTGGTTCGCCCAGGCAGTGCGCTTTGCCAATGACGTGCTGTCGGGTGTTCCCTCGATCATCAGTGGCGTCTTTGTCTACGGGATGATCGTCGCAACACGCGTCATAGCCGGACAGAGCTACAGCGCCATGGCAGGCGGCATCGCCCTTTCGGTGCTGATGCTCCCCACGGTGGTCAAAACCACCGACGAAGGTCTCAAGCTGGTTCCGCAGGAGCTGCGCTGGGGGGCCTATGGGGTTGGCGCCTCGAAGGTCGTCACGATTCTGCGGATCACGCTCCCAGCCGCCTTCACACCGATTGCGACCGGGGTAGTCCTGGCGATTGCCCGGGCAGCGGGGGAAACTGCACCCTTGATCTTTACGGCACTGTTTTCACCCTTCTGGCCTGAAGGAATCTTCAGCCCGATCGCGACCATGTCGGTGCTGATCTTTAACTTTGCGATCATGCCCTATGAAGCTCAGAACGAGTTGGCCTGGGCCGCTTCATTTGTGCTTGTCATCATGATTCTTGGCGCCAATCTTCTGGCACGCTGGATCAGCAAGCTTGCCCGTCCATGAGATACCTCTTCATCACCTTCTCTTCACATAACACAAGCGTCAAACGTCTAGGTTTAATTCAATGAAAAGCTCCCTGATGAATCCCCAGACAACAGCCAGAGACGTTTGCATGTCCCTGCAGAACGTCACCATTTCCTATGGCAGGTTTGAGGCAGTCCGCAATGTCTTCATGGACATTCCACGCGGTAGAGTCACGGCCTTCATTGGTCCATCGGGTTGCGGCAAGTCAACGGTCCTGCGCGCTCTCAACCGCATGAACGATCTGGTGCCTGGTTGCACGCTGAAGGGTCGGGTGCTGTTTGATAACAATGACCTCTACGACTCACGCATTGATCCTGTCGAAGTGCGCCGCCGCATTGGCATGGTCTTTCAAAAGCCGAATCCATTTCCCAAAACCATTTACGAAAACATTGCCTTTGGCGCCAGGGTCAATGGTTTCAAAGGGGACATGGATGAACTGGTTGAGCGTTCATTGCGTAAGGCCGCCGTCTGGGACGAATGCAAGGACAAACTGAACGAGAGCGGCCTGGCACTCTCGGGCGGTCAACAGCAGCGTCTGTGCATCGCCCGTGCCATCGCGACAGAACCAGAAGTCATCTTGATGGATGAACCCTGTTCAGCACTCGATCCGATTTCAACCTTGAAGATTGAAGAGACGATGCATGAACTCAAGCGCAGTTACACCATCGTCATCGTCACCCACAACATGCAGCAGGCCGTACGGGTTGCTGACATGACAGCCTTTTTCAATGCCGAGGCCGTTGAAGGTGGGAGTGGCAAGGTTGGCTACCTGGTCGAGTTCAATGACACCGAGCGCATCTTCAATGCGCCCTCGCAGCAGGCGACGCAGGACTATGTCAGTGGTCGCTTTGGCTAAGCGATCCGTAACCTGAAGACCTGAACCGATAAAAAAAGCCGACTCAATTGAGCCGGCTGGTTCATCACGGAGAGGGAGGGATTCGAACCCTCGATAGAGTTGCCCCTATACAGCATTTCCAGTGCTGCGCCTTCGACCACTCGGCCACCTCTCCAGCGGCACAATGGGGCAGATGGCAATCTAGCAGCATGAGCACCAGCCATCCGATCACCGTTCACTGGCGACAAGAAGGGCGCGTCATCACCCATGACGTGCGCGAAGGCGACACCATCCTGCGCAGTTTTGAGCTGCAGGGTGATCCTCTGCCATTCAGCTGCCGCAACGGTTGCTGTACGGCCTGCGCGGTGCGCGTGCTTGAGGGCACGATCGATCAGCGCGAGGCTCTCGGCCTCTCCAAGGACTTGCGCGCCAAGGGTTATGGGTTGTTGTGCGTGGCACGCGCCACTGGCCCTCTGGTCGTGGAGACCCAGGACGAGGACGAGGTCTACGAGCTTCAGTTCGGCCGCCACTTTGGTCGCGGCAGGGTGCGGCAGGGTCTGCCGCTTGATGAGGAATGACACAACCCCCCACCCCCAGTGGCGCTGGCCAAGCCCTCTCGAGCGATGCTGCACGGGCCAGCGGCCTCAGCGACGCTGAGCTCGCCGAGTTGGTCGCCATTGCCCGCCGTGCCGCCCTGGCAGGCGGAGGTCAACTGAAGGAGCACTTCGGCAGGCTGCAATCGATCAGCGAAAAAGGCCGAGCCGGTGATCTGGTGACCAACGCCGACACCGCGGCTGAAGCGGCGGTGCTGGCACTGCTGACTCTGGAGTCTCCTGGTGTTGCCGTGCTCGCAGAGGAAACGGGCCACACACCCGGCAGTGGCATGCAGCAGGACCTGCAGTGGTGTGTCGATCCGCTCGATGGGACCACCAATTACGCCCACGGCTTCCCGCTGTTCGGTACCTCGGTGGGGCTGCTGTGGCGGGGCACGCCTTTGCTGGGCGCCATCGCTGTGCCCAGGCTCGATGAGCTGTTCTGGGCTGCACCTGGACAGGGTGCCTGGTGCAACGAGCAACCCCTGCACGTCAGCAGCTGCTCGCAACTTGGAGATGCCCTTCTGGTTACTGGTTTTGCCTATGACCGCACCACCCGCCTCGACAACAACTATGCCGAATTCGCCTGGTTCACCCACCGCACCCATGGCGTCAGACGTGGCGGGGCGGCGGCGGTTGATCTGGCCTACGTGGCCGCTGGCCGGCTCGATGGCTATTGGGAGCGAGGCCTCAGCCCCTGGGATCTGGCCGCCGGGGTGGTGCTGGTCGAACAGGCTGGCGGTGTGGTTTGCGCCTACGACGGCAGCCGCTTTGAGCTGGGCAGTGGGCGGCTCATTGCCGCCACGCCTGAGCTGCAGCACCAGCTCATCGATGGGCTAGCCGCATGCCAGCCACTCATTGGCAGCAGTTATGGAGCCCCAGAGCTCGATAGCCCCAGTCCATAGGATCGGTTGACCCCCCTGTTGTTGCTCTGGCATGGCCCTGCAACCCGCTGCCGGTGCGCGTGATCTCAACCCCAGGCAGGTTGAAGCCAACAGGCAGGTCCGGCAGCAACTGGCCGAGGTGTATCGGCTCTGGGGCTACAGCGAGGTTGACCCACCCAGCATCGAAACCCTCAAGACCCTGGCAGCGGGCGGTGGCATCGCCAGTGAGGAACTGGTGCGTCTGGTGGCCGATGAGCCACTGGGTCTGCGGCCAGAACTGACGGCATCGATTGCGCGGGCCGCCTGTACACGCATGGCCGATCAGCCCATGCCACTGCGGCTCTGGGCCGACGGCAACACGTTTCGCAGTTCACTGGGCGAGGGTGGACGCCAGCGCATCACCCAGCAGATCCAGAGCGGTGTGGAACTGCTGGGCGACCCCTCACTGAGCGCCGATGTCGAGCTCATGCAACTGCTGCTGGCTGCAGCCGGCGCCCTGGGGCTCGGGCCCCGTCACAAGCCGACGTTGCTGATCGGCCATCACGGTGTGCTGCAGGTTTTGCTCGAGCAGCTGGGCGCTGCGCAGCGTGAGGCTGCGCGTTCAGCCCTGACGGCCTACGACCAACTGGCCCTGGCCGCGTTGCCGCTTGAGGTCGAGCAGCAACGCTGGTTGAGCAGGTTGCTGCAGCTGCGCGGCACACCCGAGGTCGTGTTGGGCCAACTGCAGCAATGGCTGGGTCCACTGCCCCTGCTGCAGTCGCTGCGCGAGGTGCTGGAGCTGGTGGCGCCAACGGCCGAGCAACAGGGTGTGAGCTTGCAACTCGACCCCAGTTTTCAACCCCATTTCAATCTCTATGACGGCCTAGTGCTCAAGCTGGTCTGCCAGGGAGACGGTGTCCCCGTGGCTGTTGCCAGTGGCGGGCGCTATGACGGCCTGGTGGGCCGCTTCAGCACGCCGCAGAGCCTGGCCACCATGCCGGCCGCCGGGGTGGGCTTTGGCTTTGATGTCGAGCAACTGCGCGAGCTGCTGTGGCTCGCTCCCTGAGCTCACCCTGCTTACGATGCAATCGCCATCTTGAGCAGCGTCTTGGCTCACACGATCGTCACCGACATCTGCGAAGGGGTCGCCGACTGCGTCGACGCCTGCCCGGTGGCCTGCATCCATCCCGGCGAGGGGGCTAACAGCAAGGGAACAGCCTTCTACTGGATCGACTTCGACACCTGCATCGACTGCGGCATCTGTCTGCAGGTGTGCCCTGTCGCCGGTGCAATTGTTCCGGAGGAGAGGGCCGAGCTCCAGCGGCGCAGCTAAGTCTTCGCCATCAGCCGCAGCCAGCCACCATGGAGAGCCCCCGCTTCGCCCTGGAATCGCGTGCCTTTGGCGATGGCGAGCGGATTCCAGCTGTGCACACGCTGGAGGGCCTGAATCTCTCGCCGCCGCTGCAGTGGAGCGGGGAACCACCGGGGACCCGCAGCCTGGCTCTGGTGATGGATGACCCCGATGCCCCGGCTGGCCTGTGGCAGCACTGGCTTCTGTTCAACATCCCGGCGTCGCTGCATGCCCTCCCCGCAGGCCTGGAGCGCAGCCCCGAGCTGGCCAACGGCTGCCGCCAGGGGCAGTGCTGGGGTGTGGAGCGGTTTGAGCGGCTCGGCTATCAGGGCCCCCAGCCACCGCCCGGGCGCGTGCACCACTACCGCTTCAGCCTGCATGCCCTCGACCGGCCCCTACAGCTGGCGGCAGGGTGTTCGGTGTTTGATCTGGAGCGGGCGATCGCAGGGCATGCGCTGGCCACAGCCACCCTGATCGGGGTCTATGCCGCCAGTGAGCCTCCGCACTGAGCCTGTTTGGAACGCAGCACCTCTGCACGGGCGTCAACGGCAGCAAGGCGCTCAAGCACCAGATGCAGATCGCTGGCCGTGAGCTCACCATCGCTGGTCCATTTGAGGCAGGTGCGGGTGAGGCAGCTGGCGTCGTGATCGGTTGTGGTGCCAGCCATGGACACCTCCTGCGGCGATGCTGCAAGCCTCAGCCCACGCAGCGGCACGCCACAATCCCCCGATGGGGACAGTTGAACCATCGTCTGCAGCGGTTATGCCCAGCGGCGCCGAGCTGCTGCAGCTGGAAGCTCAGGCGCGGCGGGCGGGCACCGATCTGGCGGCCGCTGAACTGGTTGGCTGCTGGCGACTGCGCATGATCTGGCCGAAGGGCAGCCTGCATGCGGCCCGGCTCAGCGGCCTGCTGCTTCAGGCGCTGCAGGCCACCCTGCTGATCGGGATCTGCGCCACAGGCCTGACGCTGTGCAACAGCGTGCAGCTGGGCCCACTGCAGTTGCGCTTTCTGGGGCCAGGTGCGCTGGTCGGCCGCAGGCCGCTGCTGCAATTCAGGTTTGAGCGGCTGGAGCTGCGCTGGCAGCAGCGGGTGCTGCTGGGGCGTGTGCTGGCTGCACCTGAACCGAAGCGGATGCCCTTCTTTGCCCTGATTGGGCGCGATCCCAGTGGCTGGCTGGCGGCGCGGGGCCGCGGTGGGGGCCTGGCGCTGTGGGAGCTGGGGCCTGCAGTTGATGCAAACTGAGCCCCCCTGACGCCCATCCATGGCCGACGCCCCCTATCTGATTGCGATCGCCCTGCTGCAGCAAGACGGCAGCCGGGCGATGCCGCTTCAGGGCAAGTCGCTGCGCAGCGCCATCGCCGCCGATGCCGATCCAGCTGAGGTGGGACGCGAGCAATTGCTCGCGCTGCTGC
>VGQS01000010.1 GCA_016882285.1 Cyanobacteria bacterium K_DeepCast_35m_m2_155
TCACGCCATCCGAGCGGGTGATGAAGCCCGACCCCTGGCCCTGCTGCTGCTGGATCGAGGGGCCCTGACCGAACAGGCCACCCAGGGGATTGATGGTGCGCTTGACCGTGTCGATGCGCACCACGGCAGGTCCGACGCGTCGGACCGCATCCACAATCACGTTGCTGCCCGGTTGCAGGGGTGCCGACGGTGCCGCATCAGAAATGCGGGGCTGTTGCTGACGCCAACCGGCGCCAGGCAGGCCCGGCAGGCCACCGCTGCAGCTGCTCAACAGAGCCAGGCCCAGGGCAGCGGCAACGCCGATGGGCCGTGATGCAATGCGTGTCATGGGCGACGGATTTGGGAGGCTGATCTGCGTATAGTCGCGAGTCGTGATTGTCGGTTGCCGGTGCAGCAGGGGGAGCAGCTGTGGCACCAGGTTCAGAAGGATCTTCAGGCCAGCCTGAGCAAACCGACCTTTGAGACCTGGATCCGGCCGGCCCGCTGCATCGCATTAAACGATGGGAGGCTGGAGCTGGAAGCTCCCAACAGTTTCGCCTGCGGCTGGCTGCGCAAGAACTACCTGGGGGCCATCACCACGGCCGCCAGCACCCTGGCCGGCAAGCCGATCGAGGTGGTGGTGCACAGCGCCAATGGCCATGGCAGCGCAGGCACGGCAACGACCAGCGGCCTGGCCGGCGCCGCCGCCGAGAGCCTGACCGCCCCGCCAGCGTCTCAACCCCCAGCAGAGGGCGCCTCAGACAACCAGAGTCAGGCCAGCGCAACTGCGGCGCGACTGAGCAGCGGGCTCAATGGCCGCTACGTCTTTGATCGCTTTGTTGTAGGACCCAACAGCCGCATGGCCCACGCAGCCGCCCTGGCGGTGGCCGAGGCCCCCGGGCGCGAATTCAACCCGTTGTTTCTCTGCGGTGGCGTTGGCCTGGGCAAGACCCACCTGATGCAGGCCATCGGCCAGTACCGCCTCGAAATCGATCCGAGCGCCAAGGTCTTTTACGTCAGCACCGAGACGTTCACCAACGACCTGATCCAGGCGATTCGCAAGGACGGCATGCAGGCCTTTCGCAATCGCTACCGCGCCGCCGACCTGATCTTGATCGACGACATTCAGTTCATCGAAGGCAAGGAGTACACCCAGGAGGAGTTCTTCCATACTTTCAACGCTCTGCACGAAGCAGGCCGGCAGATCGTGATCGCCAGCGACCGCCCCCCCAGCCAGATACCGAGGCTGCAGGAACGGTTGATTTCGCGCTTTTCGATGGGGCTGATCGCCGACATTCAGGCGCCTGATCTGGAGACGCGCATGGCGATCCTGCACAAAAAGGCCGAGCAGGAGCGCATGAGCCTGCCGCGCGAGCTGATTCAGTTCATTGCCGGGCGTTTCACCTCCAACATTCGCGAACTCGAAGGCGCCCTGACGCGCGCCGTGGCCTTTGCCTCGATCACCGGCCTGCCCATGACCGTCGAGTCGGTGGCGCCGATGCTTGATCCCGGCGGGGTCGATGTCGATGTCACCCCAGAGCAGGTGATCGACAAAGTTGCCGAGGTGTTTGGCGTGTCGCGCGACGAGATGCGCAGCGCCAGCCGCAAGCGCAATGTCTCACAGGCGAGGCAGGTGGGCATGTACCTGATGCGCCAGAGCACCGACCTGTCGCTGCCCCGCATCGGCGATGCCTTTGGCGGTAAGGATCATTCGACAGTCATGTATGCCGTCGAGCAAATCGACAAAAAGCTCAGCAGCGATCCAGCCCTCTCGCGGCAGGTTCAGCAGGTGCGCGATCTGCTGCAGATCGACTCACGCCGCAGGCGTTGAGCTCAGTCCTCAGGGCGGGCTGAGCGGCTCTGCAGGGTCGAGACCTTCGACCTGGCCGGCAAAGACACGGCTGGCGGTGATGTCTTCGGCTTCGATCGTCATCAGATCAAGCTTGCTGAGCGAGCGGCCCATCGTTTTGAACAGGCGTCCAGCCTGACGCATGCGGGCCCGATCAATCGCGTTACGAATCGAGCGCGCATTGGCAAAGAACGGCAACTGCATGCGCCGCTGAATGTAGTCGCCAAAGGCAGCGGTGGCCTCCTCGCTGAAGCGGTAGTGCTCTGCCGCCAGAATCAAGCGGGCGATGGCGAGCAGTTCCTCAGCGCTGTAATCCGGAAAGTCAATGTGGTTGGCCACCCGCGAGGAGAGTCCAGGATTGGATTGGTAGAAGACATCCATGCGCTCCTTGTAGCCCGCAAAGATCACAACAAGATCGTCGCGGTTGTTTTCCATCACCTGCAGCAGAATCTCGATTGCTTCGGCGCCATAATCCCGTTCATTTTCAGGGCGGTAGAGGTAGTAGGCCTCATCGATGAACAGCACACCGCCCATCGCCTTTTTGAGCATCTCGCGGGTCTTTGGGGCGGTATGGCCGATGTACTGACCCACCAGGTCATCACGGGTCGCGGTGACGACATGGCCTTTGCGCACGTATCCCAGCCGGTGCAGGATCATGCTCATGCGCTCGGCCACCGTCGTCTTGCCCGTACCAGGGCGGCCTGTGAACGACATGTGCAGACTGGGCGGCGTGGTCTGCAGGCCGAGCGAGGCGCGCGCCTTGTCGACCACAAGCAACGCGGCAATCTCGCGGATGCGGGCTTTGACCGGTTGCAGGCCGATCAACTCTTGATCGAGCTGCTCAAGCACCGCCTGAATGCCAGCGGCGTCATAGGCCTGGGTGAGGTCGATCGATGCTCGTCCATCTGCCTGAATCGCATCGGCAGGATCAGTGGGTTGGGGCATCGCAGTCACGCAGGTGGACTCAGCTGCTGAGCAAGGCGTCAATGGCTGCGGCAAATGCCGTTTCGGCATCCCCCAGGGCGACATCATCGCGCTCAGGGCGCACGGTGATGTTCACGTACGTGCGGCCAAAACTGATGTCGGGAAAACGCTGCTGCGCCTCTGAAAGCTCGTTCAGCTGCTCGAGAAACGTGCGTGTGGCCTGGTAATCGGCAAACTCGATGCGGCGCTCGAGGCGATCAGCCTGCTCGGGTTTGGGCCGTGGCGTCCAGGGCTGGTCCATGGCTTGAGCCTACGCCGTCAGGCAGTCGGTGCGGGCCGCCGCCAGGCGTTTGGCCCAGGCCAGGGCATAGGCCGCATTGGCCTGCTGCTGGGTGCGCTCAGCGGTATCCAGCGGGTGCGGCATGGTGCCGTTGATGGCGGCATTGGTCACACAGAACATCGAGCGCTGAAAGCTCATGCAGATCTTCACGCGCACGTCCCCCTCGCCGCGGGTGCGCTGCAAATACCACTGGTGCAAACGCTCCGGCAGATGCCGGTACATGTCCTGCATCAGCAGGCTGGGAGGAATGCCCGCCCCCATACTCGGCAGCGGGTCGGCGTAGAGAGCGCCATAGGCAAACTGCGATTGATCCGGTGAGATCTGCTGGGCCTGGGCGTTGAAGCTGACCGTCCCCAGAAAGGGCATGCCACGCAAAAACACAGCTTCCACATAGGGAACGGCCACATCCACCAGAAACGTGAGACCCGCCTCAGGCGGCAGCACCCAGAGGTGCTCATCGCCAATGCTCACCCCGTAACCGATCGGGTTGGCGGCGGCGGCCACAAGACCATCTTTGATGAAGTCGACCACCTGGGCGATGGTGCGCACGCGGCCGTCGGCCTCGGCAGCGGCCAGATCGAGAAACAGATCGCTCATCACCCGCCAGAACTGACCCAGGGCATGGGTGGTGGCCGCCGAGCGGATCAGCTCGGGCGCAAAGCCAGGAAACAGCGCATCAAGCAGCGCCAGCAACGGGTCGCGGCGACGCTTGGCCGCCATGATGGCGCGGCAGTTGGCGGCAAAGGCCTCACTGTCGAGGTAAGCATCGAGGCCACCGGTGCCATGCCAGAACATCGCCTTCTGGCAGTACTCGGCGTACTCAAAATTGATGCGGTCGTGGTTGAGATGGCGCCAGATCTTGGCGGGGTTGAGATCGCCATCGAGGTACTTGAAGATCGGCAGCGGATTGAGGAACTGATGCTCAGCCTGGTAGATCAGATTGATGCTGTAGGCATCGAGCACCTCGCCGTAGCTCTTGAGCACATCAACCACCTCGATGAGGTGGTCAGACGTCTCGCTCAGCAGGGTCTGGCCGCTCAGCAGGCGCTGCTGCACCTGCTCGACGCTGAGCGAGGGCTCAAGGTGAACCAGATCAGCAGGAATGACTGGCATCTCAGCTGATCCCCACGCCGATCTGCGCCAGCGCCGTCGTGGCCGACTCGCTCAGGTGCCCCAGGCTCGATGGGATCAGGCCCAGCAGCACAACGCCGAGCGCCAGGGCAATGGCTGGCAGCGTTTCACGCGGCGCCACAGGGGCCAGCTGCACATCGAGCTTGCCGTCGACACTCGTATCGCCGGTGGCTGGGGTGATCGCCAGACGGCCAAAGAAGGCGCGGTTGACCAGCAGCAAGAAGTACACAGCCGTCAGGCCTGAACCCACCATCGACAGCAACGTCGCCAGCGGAAACACAGCGATGCTGCCCCTGAACACCAGAAATTCGGAGATGAAGCCGGCCATGCCAGGCAGCCCCGCGCTGGCCATCACACCCACGATCATGAGCGACCCGGTCAGCGGCAGACCCCTTTCCGGGTTCAGCAGACCGTGCAGCACCTGCAGATCCCGCGTGCCTGTCTTGCGATAGACAATCCCCACCAGCAAAAACAGCAGGGCCGAGATCAGGCCATGGCTGACCATCTGAAACACAGCGCCCAGCAGGGCCACCGGTGTGCCCGCGGCGGCGGCCAGCAGCACATAGCCCATGTGCCCCACCGAACTGAAGGCGACCATGCGCTTCATGTCGCTCTGGGCGATGGCCGCCAGCGATCCATATAACACTGAAATGGCTGCCCAGATCGCCAGCGCCGGCGCCAACCGAACCCAGGCCTCAGGAAAGAGCATCAGGCCAAAGCGCAGCAGGCCATAGGTCCCCAGCTTCAGCAGCACACCAGCCAGCAGCACCGAGACGGGGGTGGACGCCTGGGTGTGGGCATCGGGCAGCCAGTTGTGCAGCGGAACCAGGGGAATCTTGATGCCGAAGCCCAGCAGCAGGGCCACCAGCAACACCAGCTGGCCCCCCATCGCCAGCCGGTCAGAGAGGACCGGCGTCAGGCTGAAATCGACACTGCCGGTGAGCAGCGCCAGGCCCAGGAACGCCCCCAGAATCAACATGCCAGAGATGGCGGTGAAGATCAGAAACTTGGTGGCTGCGTAGGCGCGGTTGGCACCGCCCCACACCGAAATGAGCAGCCACAAAGGGATCAGCTCAAGCTCGTAAAAGAGGAAGAACAGCAGCAGGTTCTCGGCCAGAAATGCCCCGTTGACGGCTCCACTGATGAGCAGCAGCATCGCGAAATAGATGCGCGGCCGGCGATCAATGTCGCGGGTGATCACGGCTGACACCAGGGTGAGGCCGCCGTTGACGAGCACCAGTGGCAACGACAGACCATCGACGCCCAGGGCGTAGTCAAGGCCAATACCAGGCACCCAACGGTGCAGCTCACGCAGCTGCATGCCGCCGACAGCAGGATCAAACCGCAGCGCCACAAGCACGCTGATGGCCAGCTGCAACCCCAGAATGCCGATGGCCAACAGACGCAGGCGCTGCGGACTGGGCTGGCCCGGCCAAAGCAGCAACAGCAGGGTGCCGCCAAAGGGGATCAACAGCAGCAACGAGAGCAACATCAGCCCGGCGCCCCCCAGACCCACTGCAAACCGGAGAGCAGCAAGAGAATTGCCACAATCAACGTGAGCACATAGCTCTGCAGCTGACCGCTGACGGTCAGCTTGAGACCCTCAGCTGTGGCCAGTGACGCCCGCCCGATGCCATCGATCAAGCCTTTGACGAGCGTGCGATCGATCCACAGGATCAGCCTGGCCAACGCGGCCACCGGCATCACGATGATGCGCCGGTAGAGCTCAGGCGTGTAGAAGTCGTAGGCAAGCAGGTCCTGCACCAGCCGAAGCCAGATGGTACTGGAGCGCGACCAGAAGCTCTCCTGCGGCAGCAGCACACCGGCAAGCACACCGGCGCCACCGCTGAGCAGCACCAGAGCTGCCACCGGCAACGGGAACGCCGCAATCCCAGGCACCGGGTCGATGCGCTGCATGATCCAGGGGAGCAGCACCACCAGCACCGTGAGGCTCACCATGGGCAGAGCCATCAACCAGTTGGCCTCGGGGGTGCGGCGCGTTTTGGGCATGACTGGCCCAAAAAACAGCGAGCGGATCACACGCACGGCATTGGCTGTTGCCAGTCCATTGGTCAGCAGAAACACCGCGGCAAGAGCCGGAGCATCGGGCAACAGGCTGTTGAGAACCAGCCCGTAACACCAGAAGCAACCGAGCGGCAGCAGCCCCGTGACGCCGGCACTCCCGACCACAAAAGCCAGCAGGGTGGCTGGCATGCGGGTGCCGATACCGCCCAGTTCGCTCAGGTCCTGGCAGTTGGTGCAGGCAATCACACTGCCAACGCCCATGAACTGAAGCGCCCGCGACAGGCCATGGGCAAACAGAAACAGCAGGGCGATACCAGGCAACTGCATCGCGATCGCGATGAACACCAGCCCCAGGCTGGAGGTGGTGCCGTAGCTGAACGCCCGCTTGAGATCGACCTGCGCCAGGGCCACCAAGGCTCCGCCGATGGCGCTGATGGCTCCAACGACCAGCAACACATCGGTGGCGAGCGGCGAGAGCGGCGCCACCACAGGCATCAACTTGAGCAGCACGATCGCCCCGCAGGTGACCACAACCGAATTGCGCAGGATCGACGCCGGATTGGGACCCTCCATGGCCTCATCCAGCCAGAGGTGCATGGGGAACTGGGCGCATTTGCCCATGGGTCCGGCAATCAAACCAAGCCCAAGCAACGTGCCCGCCAGAGGCGTGATCCAACCCTGGGTGTGGGCCTGCGCGGCCCAGGCATAGAGATCGTTGAACTCCAGCGATCCCGACCAAGCCGCCAGGGCCACCACCCCCATGAGCAAGAGCACATCGCCGACCCGCTTGGTCAAAAACGCATCGCGTGCGGCCGTCACCACCAGCGGCTGGGCGTACCAGAACCCCACCAGCAGGTAGGTCGAGAGGGTGAGCATTTCCAGCAGGAAATAGCTCATGAACAGGTTGCTGCTGAGCACCACACCGCTCATCGCCCCCTCAAAGAAACCGAGCAGGGCGTAAAAGCGGGCCAGTGACCATTCCTTATCGAGATAACCCAGGGCAAACACCTGGCAGATCAGGCTCATGGTCGTCACCAGTTCAAGCGCGGCCACGTTGGTGAGCGAGAGATCAAAGCCGATGCGCAGGTTCAAATCAGCCGCCTGGAACCAGCCGAAATCAAGATGCTGCGGCCCAAGTGCCAGCACCTCCCGGATGACGGCCGTGCCATGCAGCACCGCCAGCAGCGTCATCAGCAGATTCAGATAGGCCGCAGGCCGCGGGCCATTGCGTTTGATCCATCCACTGGCCCAGGGCAGCGCCAGCACCATGCCACTGACTCCGTAGACCGGAATCAACCAGACCAGGCGCATCGCCAGGGGCAACGCATCAGACGCCGGCATCGACATAGCCAAACTGATCACGTTCAAAAGGTGGCCCGCTCAACAACCCAGGCTGCGTACGGGTCGGCATGGCTTGGCAGCGAGCGATGCCAGCCTTCAAGCTCTCGGGCGTGATGCTCTTCATCAGCCAACAATCCCGCAAACAGCTCCCCACTGTCGGCATCGCCAATCAGGGCGCAGAAGCGCACCGCATCGCGATACAGCTGGATCAGATCCTGCTCAAGCCTGAGGTTGTGCTGCAACAGACCGGGCAGATCAGCTGCATGGGTGACAGGCCGCAGCTGCGAGGCTGCAGGTGCCACCCCCAGGGCCAGCATGCGCTGAATCAGGCTTTCGGCGTGGCGCAGTTCCTCGACGGTTTCGCGGCGAAAGCGCTCGGCCGACTCGGCATCACCCCAGAGCTCCACAAGCGACGCCTGGGTCATGTACTGCTGCACGGCGGTGAGCTCAAGGCTCAGGGCGCGGCCTAGACAAGCGAGGACGCGCGGATGGGCGGCGTCCATGCTCATCAGGCGCGGCGGTTGCCGGCCATGCTCAGGGCAGGCTCAACCTCGCCATGGGGACGGGCAATGATGTGGGCGGCCACCAGGCCATCGCCGACGCGCTCGCAGGCATCGGCACCAGCACGCACGGCTGCGTTGACGGCACCGGTCTCGCCGCGCACCATCACCGTCACGTAGCCACCGCCCACAAACTCGCGTGCCACCAGGGTGACCTCGGCAGCCTTGGTCATGGCATCGGCGGCTTCAATGGCGGGCACCAGGCCGCGGGTCTCGATCATGCCCAGGGCGATGCCGGTGACAGGCGAACCCATCGGTTGGCTGCGCACTTGACGCGCAGGCGGGGTCACCCCGCGGCCCGCGCCACTGCTGCGGCTGGTGCTGCTGCGCTGGGCAGGGGCACTAGCACGACGAGCTGTTGAGCTGCTGCGTGCGCTGGCACTGCGGGCCGTGGTGGTGCGTTTGGCCGTGGACCCTTTGCTGCTGCCGGCTGGTACTACTTCAGGGGTGACCGCCTTGGCAGCAGGGGCAGCAGCTGTGCTGGAAGCAGCCGGTGCCGAGGCGGCCGGCTTGGCTGCAGCAGCAGAAGCAGAGGCGTTGGCAGCGGTGGCGGGCTTGGCGGGGGTGGCCATGTCTGAAGCGCGGTGGAGTGTGCTGGGCAGGAACAAAAGGCTGGGGAGGCGTCAGAAACGCTGCTGCAGAGGAGCGCTATCCATCTGGATCCCAGAAATCAATGATTCCGCCGATCGTGAGATCGGTGTGGGTGTCGGCATCACCACAGGCAAAGCGGGCTGCCGAGCCGCTGGCGGTGAACACCCAGTTGCCGGGCGAAGACCCGACCGGATCGACAGCAACGTTGAGCTTGCCCTTGGCCGTGCGCAGCACCCGCAGGTTCCAGTGCTTGAGCCCACTGACCCGATGGGTACAGACCAGCGAGCCGGTGACTTGCATGATCTCCATCAGCTGGCACCTCCGCTGCTGCTGCCACCGCTGGCTGGCGGCACCGACTTGCCGGCTTCAGGGTCCCAGTGGTCAATGATGCCAACAATGGTCAGATCACTGGGATAGGACTTGCTGCCTGCCGCCTCGCGCGCAGCCGAGCTGCCAACGCAGATGACCCAGTCACCGGGAATGCAGCCGACAGCGTCGACCGCCACCTTCTGGGTGCTGCCATCGAGCACGACCAACAGGTGCTTGTGCTCGAAATCGGGAATCCGATTGGTGGAGACGAGGGGTTTGACGACCTTGCAGATCAACATCTCAATGGCCTCCCGCGCTGGCAAAGCTGATGGTGGAACCTACCGCCTCCGCAGGCACATGGCGGTCCTGGTCGCGCACGGTCAGCAGGGCATGCAGCAACCCCTGTTGCACGAGATCGCCATAGCGCTGCTCGATGGCCTGCTGCACGCGCTCGGCACGCACAACGGCCCGCTCACGCGCGCCTGGCACACGGCCGTTGTAGTCAAAGCGCACAACCACCGGAACCGGCAGCCCCCGCGAGACGTTGAGGCCTTTGAAGATCTTGACGCCAACGTCGAGATCGGCGGCGCCCTCTTCAACGGTGTCCATGTAGGCGAAGTAGGTGAGGTTGCGCAAATGGATCTCTTTAAAGCCGATGCCCACACCGATGAAGCGCTCGGCGTGGCCCGCATCGCTGTAAGCACCGGCATGAAACTGGCGCACGTAGTCGATCTGGGAGATGTTGTGCTCGAGGAAGCGGGCGATGAGGCGCACCATGCCGGGATCTGGAGCTGATGCGGCGGCTTCATGGACCATCTGCTCGATCAGCTGGCGACCCTGGGATGCGGGCAGGCCTGCGGTGGCGTCATAGACCTGCTGGGCATCAAGCCAGCGCTCCAGGTTGGTGCTGCCATCGAGACCCGGCACATGCACGCGAATGGCATCGGTGTCGGTGTCCATACCCATCAGCAACAGATCGACCGAGGCCCCACAACAGAAGCTGTTCTCGACGGCCTGCTGAAAGTCATTGAGGCGTGAGAGACCGCCGCTGGCGGCGAGCGCGTCATTGCTGCCATGGGCCGCGCAGCCTTCGTGGGTTGGATCCTTGGAGCTGAAGTGATACAGAACGACCTTGAGGTAGCGGGTGTCCTCATGGGCCGCATTGGGCAGGGCTTCGCGGTAGCGGCGATGCTCTGTCTTGACCCAGCGGTTGACGGTGTTCTCCACATCAAACATCGCCCCGGCATGGGAGCGGCGCCTGACCGAGGCAAACGGCAGACGCAGGGCATAGGCAATGGCATGGGCCAGCCGGCCGTCGGCGCAGGGTGTGATGTCGAGCAGGTGAAAGCCGCACTCGAGCAGGAAACTGTTGAAGCTTTCGGCTGCAGCGCTGCCAGGTTGTGCCTGCAGCGGGTCCTGATCAAAGAACGCCGCACTGGTCTGCTCATAGGTCTCAAACACGCACCAGGCAAACAGGGTGCGCATGTCGAGCTGCGTCACCCAGGCGGTTTCAAGAATGGGCAGTGGCAGCTCGAAGCCCAACTCGCTGCGAGCCAGATCCTGGGCGGCTGCCATGAACTCAGGTTCATGCTGCAGCGCAGCAATGCGCTTGAGCACCGGCACGATGCGATCAAATGCATCCTTGACGCTGGCGTCGTAGACGCGCAGGGCCTCGTTGGCGTTCCGGTCGCTGAGCGGATGCCCACCAGCCAGGTGCGGCCGAGGCGTGCGCATCGGCCGCACCTGGCTGTTGGGGCGGGCCTGGGGGACCGTGCTCAGCGCAGCAGCAGGGGCATCAGAAGCCTCCATCAACTGCAGGGCACGCCGGCTTGGAGCCGTCGGTGCCAGGGGTCGGTTGGTGGTGGCGAGAGAACGCCGCATCCGTGCCTCAGCCGCGAGCACCGCCAGAGACGGTGATCAGCGAACCGGCCGTGGTGTTGCCACTGGATCCGGTGACGCGGCTCACAGGCTCGGGCACCTCGTCGTTGCGCTTGGCCTGAACCATGGCCATCGCCGGCATGGGGCCGGTGCGCGTGGGGTTACGGCGGCGGGCCGATGCACCTTCGGTGCCTGTGACCCGTTCGTTGCGATCCCAGTCATCGCCGGTGATGCGCAAACCAGCCGAAATGCCTTCGCCGGTGACCCGAGAGACCGGACGCTCGTCCTGTTCAGCAGTCGGTGCTGATTCAATCGGACCACGGGCCAGTTGGGCCCCACGACGATCAAAGCGGAACTGCTCAGTGCCGGTGACCTTGTCACCGGCCATGTCAAAAGGGCCGGTTATACGACTGCCCTGCTCATAGCTGGTGCCGGTGACGCCACCACCGCGCTGACGCTCTGTGTGGGCAGCACGCGCCGGGGACTGAACACTGAAGCGCTGCCAGGGTGCCTGATCGAGAGACTGAGGAAAATCCGAATCCTTGCCGGCAGCCGAGCCACAGGTAGCGGCGAGCTGATCAGCGCCGACATAGGGCGTGCCGGTGATGTCTTCACAGGCGCCGCGCGCTGCCCCGGTGAGACGACCACCGATGCCGGGTTGAATTCCGCTCATGCGGCTGCCGCCACGCACGGGGGTGCGCTCACGAATGGCGCGCACCGCTGGGGTGGCGCAGTGGTCGTTGGCCTGCTCAAGGCCTGCATAGGGAGTCCCAGTCACCACCTTGCAGGTGCCGGGCTCATCGCCGGTGACCTTGTCAGAGCGACCCGTGCGGGTACCACTGACCACCTGGGCTCGGTTGGTGATGCTGAAGCCGACCTTGGCAGCCTCGGGAGCGGGTTTGGCGCCGCAAAAGTCGCCGTACTGCTGGGCACCGATGTACTCGTCGCCGGTGATGTTGCGGCAGCTGCCAGGCTCATCGCCGGTCACATGCTGGCTGCGACCCACGGCGGTGCCGGTCACGCCGGTGCCGCGCAGGGTCTGCTGGCTGGCCACCTTGGTGGGCGTGCGGCCAGCGGCTGGCGGTTCTGCGCCCAGATACTGATCGCCGGTGAGCTGCAGGCCCGAACCGGGCTCATCACCGGTGACCTTGCTGCTGCGGCCCACCATGACGCCTGAAACAGCCTGACCGCCAAGGGTCTGACTGCGACCCACCTTGCGGGGATTCGGAGTACTGGTGCCGCAGTAGGCCGCCGACTGGTTGGCCGACACATATTCAGTGCCAGTCACGCTTTTGCAGGTGCCGGGCTCGTCACCGGTGACCTTCTCGGAGCGACCGACTTCGTTGCCGGTGACACGGTTGCCGTGGCTTGTGGCCGTGACGCGAACCTTGGCGGGCTGGCTTGCAGCGGGCGCACTGTTGCAGAAGCTCTGGAAGACTTCTGCGCCGAGATATTCGGTACCGGTGATCGAACGGCAGGTGGCTGCCTCGTTGCCGGTGGTCTTGGCCGAGCGGTTCGCCTGGGTGCCGGTCACCATCTGACCTCCGGTCGTCTCGCTGACACCCACCTTCCAGTGGGCGTCGGCGGCGGCGGCCTGTTTGGCGCCATTGCGATTGGGACCAGTTGGCCGGGTGCCGCCACTGCGGCTCGAGCCAGCGGCACCGCTCTTGCTCTTGAGCTCGCGCACCTTCTGGGCGAGCTCACGGCCGTTGAGGTCGGGATTGATCTGTTTGGCCACTGCAGCCGGGCCGCTCTTGCTGGCGGTGCTGGCTGACTTGCCACGCTTGGAGAGGGCTTCGCGGCGGGCAAGCACAAGCGCACGGCTGGGGTTGTGCTGGGCGGTGCCCTTGCGCTGCTGGGCGCGGCGATCGCCGCCCGTGCTGGAACCCAGGCTTAAACGTGTCGCCGAGGGCTCACGACTCTCACCCTTACAGCCGCAGGGCTTGCTATCGGCAGCCGCAGCGGTGGCAACCGGTGCGGCTGCCGCAGGCGCGTCGGTCGCCGTGGGGCGCACAACACCGAGATCGGTCCTGGTGCGATCTTTCGATGGATTGGCACGCTTACCGCTTCGGCTCAGGGCTTCACGGCGGGCAAGTACCAGTTCACGGCTCGGATTGCTGATCCGGGCGCCACCACTGCGGCGCGGGGCGGATGGAGCACTCAGACTGCGACTGGAACGGGCGGGTAACGGAGCTGGGGTCGCCGCGGCGGGAGCCGTAGGTGCCGACGAGGGGGCTGTGGGCTCAGCAGTCCGGCTGGGCCGGGCATCAGCAGCAGAGCGCACCCGGCTGGGGGCTGAGGTGAACCGGCCGGCGGCTTTCTTGCCGCCTGTGGTTAGCGCCTTACGGCGCTCAAGAGCTGCTTCCCGGCTGGATGTGCTGGCCATAACCGCCCGTCGAATGGAAGTGCAAAGGAGTGGCAGCAGCAGGAGAGACGCCCGCGCTGCGAAGAGGTGAAGGGTCCCGACCTGATGCCAGGACCACTTCACTCATGAGACTTGAGAAACGCTGAAAACTCAGCGGCCCTCAAACACCACGAAGCAGGCACCCTGGCTTTGGGTGTAAGCGTCGTAGCCAACCAGACGCACGTGGTGATCGGGGTATGCGCGGTGGCAGGCCTCGAGTTCATTCACGATCACGCTCAGGTCCTTCTCACCGAAGAACGGCAGCTTCCAGTAGGACCAATAGGTGGCCATGGAGCGGCTGGGATGGACGTGCTCGACGAGCGGGCTCCAACCCTGGGCAATGATGTAGGCGATCTGGTCGTAGATCTCGTCCTGGGTCATCGGCGGGAGGAAGCCGAACGTCTCCAGGGTGGCGACTGTTTGGTAGTCACCCACGGTGCTCTTGAAGGGCATGGGGATCCTTGGGGGAAAGATGGGATTCGCCTGAAGCCATTAGGGCTCAATCAGGCAGAGAAGTCGATTCGGCTGGATCGGCGCTGGGTGGGAGTCATGCCACAGGGACATGACTCCACCGAGACCCCAGCAGACGATCACTGGACGTCGAGCTTGTCGACGGTGTCGAACTCGAACTTGATCTCCTTCCAGGTTTCGAGGGCGATGGCCAGCTCGGGGCTGTGCTTCGCGGCTTCCATGAGGATGTCGCGGCCTTCGCGCTCGATCTCGCGACCGGCGTTGCGTGCCTTGACGCAGGCTTCGAGAGCCACGCGGTTGGCAGCGGCGCCAGCAGCCGAACCCCAGGGGTGACCGTGGGTACCACCACCGAACTGGAGCACCGAGTCATCGCCGAAGATGGCAACCAGTGCAGGCATGTGCCACACGTGAATACCACCTGAGGCCACGGCGAACACGCCGCCCATGGAACCCCAGTCCTGATCGAAGAAGTTGCCGCGGCTGCGATCTTCGGGAACGAAGGATTCGCGCAGTTGGTCGATGTAGCCGAGGGTCGACTGACGGTCGCCCTCGAGCTTGCCGACCACGGTGCCGGTGTGCAGCTGGTCACCACCAGAGAGGCGCAGGCACTTGGCCAGCACACGGAAGTGAATGCCGTGCTTGGGGTGACGGTCAATCACCGCGTGCATGGCGCGGTGAATGTGCAGCAGCATGCCGTTCTTGCGGCACCACTTCGCCAGACCGGTGTTGGCCGTGAAGCCACCGGTGATGTAGTCGTGCATGATGATCGGCTGCCCGAGTTCCTTGGCGAACTCGGCCCGCTCGTACATCTCTTCAGGAGTGGCGGCGGTGCAGTTCAGGTAGTGACCCTTCTTCTCGCCGGTTTCCTCCTGAGCCGAACGCACGGCTTCAGCCACGAACTCGAAACGGTTCTGCCAGCGCTGGAAGGGCTGGGAGTTGATGTTTTCGTCGTCCTTGGTGAAGTCGAGACCACCGCGCAGGCACTCATAGACCACACGGCCGTAGTTCTTACCGCTCAGGCCGAGCTTCGGCTTGATGGTGCAACCCAGCAGCGGGCGGCCGTACTTGTTCATACGGTCACGCTCGACCACGATGCCGTTCGGAGGACCCATGCAGGTCTTGATGAACGCCATCGGGAAGCGAATGTCTTCCAGACGCAGGTTGCGCAGGGCCTTGAAGCCGAACACGTTGCCGACCAGGGAGGTCAGCACGTTGGTGATCGAACCCTCTTCGAACAGATCGAGGGGGTAGGCGATGAAGGCGTAGAAGGCGTCCTTGTCACCAGGGACGTCTTCAATGCGATAGCAGCGGCCTTTGTAGAAGTCGAGATCGGTGAGGAGCTCGGACCACACAGTGGACCAGGTGCCGGTTGACGATTCAGCAGCCACAGCAGCGGCCACTTCCTCGCGGGGCACACCTTCCTGGCCGGTGCACTTGAAGCAGGCCAGCAGGTCGGTGTCGAGGGGGACGTAATCAGGAGTCCAATACGTGTCGCGGTACTCCTTGACCCCAGCGTCGTACTTCTTGCTCATGGAGGGTCTCCGGTTGGGTCGGGTAAAGGGAAGACAGCAGGCTCAGTCGCGGCTGCTCAAGGGCGAACGCGTCGACTGATCAAACGGTCTCAGTCCTTCGAACCAACAAAGCCGGCGCTACCAGCCAGAGCCGGCTCCACTTCGCGGTGGGGGCGGGCGATGATGTGGGCGGCGACGAGGCCATCACCAACGCGCTCGCAAGCGTCAGCACCGGCACGCACAGCGGCGTTCACAGCACCGGTTTCGCCACGCACCATGACGGTGACGTAGCCGCCGCCGACGAATTCGCGGGCGATGAGGCGCACTTCGGCAGCCTTGGTCATGGCGTCCGCCGCTTCAATCGCGGGAACCAGACCGCGGGTCTCGATCATGCCGAGGGCGATGCCCATGGTTTCGTTTGCCATTACCTGCTCCTTGAGGAGGGGGGTGGAATGTTCGCCAATCACCATGGTCTGTGGCGAAACCCTCCGTCAAGGGATTTGGGGCACTGTGACGATCACCGTTTCCAGTGCCACTGATAAGCGCGACTGATCAGTGCATTACAAAACGTTAGGGAACACTTGGCAATCAAGGCGCCGCAATGGCTCTGGCGGTGTCGACTGCTGCAGTCTTCACAGCGGATTCGTCTCTGACACGAAGCCGACCCCGCCGTAGTAATCGAGCAGTGGGTTGATCGCCGCGCGAATCGCCTCCAGTTCATCGCGCTGGCAGAACACGATGACGTGGGCGTTGGCACCGAAGCCACTGAACTCCATGCCTTCGGAGACCTGCCCGGCATGCCCGCGGCCGGTCACATGACGCAGCACCGAATAGCCCGGTGCGCCCGCCTTGAGCAGGGCCTCACAGAGGCGATCAAGCTCGCGTTCACTGACGATCAGATCGAGACGTTTCATTGGGTCCATGCGGTTCAGCCAGGCGGAATAAAGCGCTGCACAGCGGCCATGTAGAGCGGGATGCCCACGACGATGTTGAACGGGAAGGTGAGCCCAAGCGATGAGGTGATGTAAAGGCTCGGATTGGCCTGCGGCACGGTCATGCGCATCGCGGCAGGCACGGCGATGTAGCTGGCACTGGCGCACAGCACCATGAACAACAGCGCATCCCCCTGGGGCAACTGCAGCAGCAACGACACGCCTAGCCCCACGGCCCCATGCAGCAGGGGAGCCAACAGGGAAAACCCGATCAGAAAGGCGCCGGTCTCTTTGAGTTCACGCAGCCTCTGGGCCGCGACGATGCCCATGTCGAGCAGAAAGAAGCTGAGGGCCCCATAAAAGAGCTGTTCTGTGAATGGCAGCAGCTTGTTCAAGCCGGCAGGACTGAACGCTGCACTCAGATACCCAATCAACAACGAGCCCACCAACAGCAGCACCGAACTGTTGAGAAAGGCCTCGTGCAACAGGGCACCCCAGCGCAGGCCCTCGGCGCGGCCTGGCTGCCCGGGAGCGGTCAGCCGCACCAGCAGCAGGCCGATGATGATCGCCGGCGACTCCATCAAGGCCAGGGCGGCGACCATGAAGCCATCGAAGTCAATACCCAGGGCGCCCAAGAACGTTTCAGCCGTGATGAAGGTGACCGCACTGATCGAGCCATAGGCCGCAGCTACAGCAGCGGCGTTGTAGGTGTCAAAGCGCGTGCGCAGCACAGCAAAGCTGCTGATCGGCACCAGCACCGCCATGGCCAGTGAGGCCAGCAGGGTCAGCAGCACAGCCCCGCCCAGACCGCTGGCGTGCAGCTCCATGCCGCCCTTGATGCCGATTGCCAGCAACAAATAGAGCGAAAACAGCTTGGGCAGGGGTGCCGGGATCTCCAGGTCCGAGCGCAGGGCCACGGAGAGCAGTCCCAGTGCAAAAAACAGCACCGGGGGCGAGAGCAGGTTCTGCAGCACCAGCGATGCATTCATCGGCTGCAGACCATCGACACCTTCAACCCACGCTAGGCATCGGAGCCAGTGCGGGCTGCTGTCAGGAGCCGCACATCGAGTCAGGCTGCAGGCTCGTCAGCGGCCGGTGGTCTCCTTAGCGTTGCGGCGGAACCGGTACCTCCGAGCCTGTTCGGGGGGTGGACTGTTCAACCCGGCCGGTTCCAACCTCTGTGTGACCGTGCTCCGTTAGGAGACAATGGCCCCTCTGCACCATCAGCCAGCGTGCTGCGGCCATCGGATCCATCTGCCCCCATGGAGCCGCGCGCTCAAGGCCCGATCAGGCATGTGGTGATTGCCAGCGGCAACGTTCACAAGGTCGCCGAGATCGCCTCGATGCTCGAGGAGCTACCCCTGAGCTTTGAAGCCCAACCGCAGGGACTCGACATCGAGGAAACGGGCGACACATACCTGGCCAACGCACGTCTCAAAGCCGAAGCGGTGGCACGGGCCACCGGACACTGGGCCCTGGCCGACGATTCGGGCCTTGAGGTCGATGCCCTGGGCGGTGCGCCGGGGCTGTATTCAGCCCGCTACGCACCCACCGACCACGAGCGCATCCACCGCCTGCTCAAGGAGTTAGGGGACACCCCCTACCGCAGCGCCAGCTTCAACAGCGCCATGGCGCTGGCCGATCCGCAGGGCCGCATCGTGCTCGAGTCCCAGGGCCAGGTCCGCGGTGAACTGTTGCGCGTCACACGCGGCCATGGCGGCGGTTACGACCCAATCTTTTGGCTGCGCGAGACGGGCTGCAGCTACGCCGAGCTCAATCCCTACCAACGCCTGCGATTTGGCAGCAGGGGCCGCGCCGCCCGTCAGATGGCGGCCGAGCTGCGGGCTTTGCTTTAACCCTGCGCGTTGCGGTTGACGAGGTTGACCGCGCGCATGGCGGCGGCGGCGGCTTCTTCAACATCGCCCTCGCGGCCGGCCAGGGTCAGACGGCCAAAGGCGCCCACCGCCTTGACATCAACGACGGTGATGTTGGAGGCCTTTTCGGCCTCATTGGCAGCGATCAGCACGTAACCGGCGGGCTCGGTTTCGAGGATGAACATGCTCATGCCGGCCTGAATCATCGAACCGCGGCGGTTCTGGCGGTTGATCAGCACAGCGTGGTCAGGGGTGATCGCACGAATGATCTCGGTCCAGCTGACCTCGCAACGGCTGCGTTTTTCAATGCTGCTGCCGATCGCTTCGAGCACCACATCGCCCGAATGCAGCACATTGCTCTGGTCGCGGTGGTACAGGGCCAGCGAGCCAAAGGCCCGCTCGACGATCATCTGACCGAGGCGCACCGTGCTGGCCTTGAGAGCGATGTCGGTGACCCGGTGCACCGCCATGCCCGGTGAGACCTCAAGCCAGAGACAGGCATCACCAGGAATCGGCAAAAACCCCTGGCTGACGGTGCCCATGTAGGCCGCCAACTGGGGCTGCAGGCTGTCGAGAAACACGTAGGTGCGCAGCTCGATCGACTCGACATGGCTCGACTCGCGCGCCAGGCGTGAGGTCTCGCTATCGGTGGTGATCACGCAGCTGGCTGCCGACTGCCCCGGTTCGCGCTCAGCTGAACCCGCGCCCACGCCGACATCGGTGCCGGTGATTGCCACCGGCCCCGTGCGTCGCCTGGGGTTCGACTGTGCCAAAGGTTCTCAAGCGCTCCTGCAGCAGCCTGAGTGCAGAAGCGGCCTGACTCTACGCGTCAAAGCAGCGGCGATGGCACGGGCCAGAGGACTTGCGCAAGCGTCCGCAACCGGTACCGTCCGCCCATCGCTGCAATTACCTCCAATGGCCGTCAAACGCTCTGCCAGCAACGGATCTGCCAAGAGCGGCAAAGCCGCAGGCCAGGAGCCGGCTGTGGAGCAGGGTGAGGTGCGCCCCGAGCAGGCCCTGGCCCTGGTGGGCATGGGCCTGCTGCAAAAGATGGCTGCCAATGGAGAACTCCCCTGGAGCTGGAGCGAAGCCGAAGATGGCGGTGCCTGCGACCCCGGCGCGCTGCGCAATCGGCTCGAGCTGACCGATCTGGCCCTACGCACCGGTGCCCCCCTGAGCACCGCCGAGGTCACTTATCTGATGGGCGCCCGTCCTGGTGCCGCCGTGGTCGAGCGCGGCGGGCTCAAGGCCCGCCGGGTCAGCCGCAACGTGTGGAAATTGAGCCAGAGCTCAGGCAGCAGCAGCGAGGGCTCTGCGTTCAGCAGCTTCAACGACGGCCGCCGCCGGTTTGGCTGATCGCCCCTGGATCAGCGGCATCCCTGAACGGAGATGCGATAGCTGAAGCCGGTGGCTGCCTGGTTGGATCCAGAGCCCACTTTGATGTTGACCTGAGAGGTGGTCTTGGCTGGATAACCCGGCACGGTGATGTGGCCTCCGGTTCCCGGCCTGGGGGTCACGGTCTGGTTGAAGACGCGAAGGTTTGAACCGTCGCTGAACTTGAGAAAGGCCTCGATCGGATAGCTGGCGCTTTCTGATGAATTGGCCGTGAAAAAGAGTTTGTAGCGCGCGTAGGGCGCTGTCACAAAAAAGTCAGTGTTCCAGTTGGAACGTCCAAATGGATTTCCCGCCTGGATGCGCTTGCTCACAACAGGACTGGTGCCATCACCACCGACCGGCTGCAAAAAGGCGCAGGTCTCTGCGCTGGCAGGGTGAGCACTCATCAGAACGGCACTGGCAGCAGCCACTGCACTGGCAGCAGCCACGGCAAAGCGGCAGCTGGCGGCGCGGCTGAACGGTCCCATGAGCATCAATCCATCGGCAACAACGTCTCCAGAACCTAGGCCGATCCATCGGCGTTGTCAGATGGTCTGGCTCAGGCCAACTGATCCAAAGCCCGGTTCAAGGCGTCATAACAACGCTGGAGCTGCTCATCACTGATGCACAGAGGCGGCAACAGGTAAACGGTGTTTCCCAGAGGACGCAGATAGACGCCCATCTCAAGGCAGAGCCGTTGCAGTTGCTTACCGACTGGGTTCAGGTAGCCGTCGTCTCCCGCCTTCACATCAAACGCGGCGATGGTGCCCAGACATCGAGGACGCACGACCCTTGGGTGCTGCGCAAGAACCTCCAGCAATGGACTGTGGCGCGGCTCAAACTGCTGATAGCGCTCTGGCTGGTTCTGCAGCAGATCAAGGCTTGCCAGGGCAGCTGCGCAACCCAGCGGATTGGCGGTAAAGCTGTGGCCATGAAAAAAGGTCAGCTCAGCCTTGTTGCCGATGAAGCCCTGGTAGAGACGTTCACTGGCCATCGTCACACCCATCGGCAGGAAGCCACCGGTGAGACCTTTGGAGAGTGCCATCAGATCGGGCTGAACCCCGGCCTTCTGACAGGCAAAGAGGGCGCCGGTGCGGCCAAAGCCTGTCATCACCTCATCGGCGATGAGCAGGGCGCCACTGGCTTGCACGCGCTCGGCGACGGCACGCACATACGCTGGCCGCACCAACCGCATCCCCGATGCACCCTGCAGCAGGGGCTCGAGGATCACTGCCGCTGTGGGCGTTCTCAACGCCTGCTCAAGCTGGGACAGAGCCTGCTGCTCGCGTGCCTCGACGGTCGCATCTCCCCACGAGGTGTGGGGCCATGCGATGCGGCAGACCTCAAACAACAGAGGCTCATAGGGGGCCGTGAATAGCGAGCGCTCGCCCACCGCCATGGCTCCAAACGTGTCGCCGTGATACGCGCCATCAAAGGCAATCAACTGCTGGCGTGATTGGCCCTGGTTGGTCCACCACTGCCAGGCGATCTTGAGCGCCACTTCGATGGCCGTTGAGCCGTTATCAGAAAAGAACAACCGCTGCAAACCCGTCAACGCGCTCAGGCGGGTGGCGAGCTGCTCGGCAGGCTGGTGGCTGAAATTCGCAAAAATGACCTGCTCGAGCTGCTGGGCCTGACGCGCAATCGACGCGGCGATCGACGGTTCGGCATGGCCATGCAGGGTCACCCACCAGCTGCTGATCGCATCGATCAGCCGGCGACCATCGGCCAGCTCCAGTTCACAGCCGCGGGCCCTGCGCACCTGCAGGGGCACGGGGCTGGTCGCCACCTGGGTGGTGGGATGCCAGAGATGGGGGTGCCAGCTCATCGTCAAGCGATCAGGCCATAACCAGCTAGGAGCACTTTGGCCCCTGGTATGGAGAGGCTGCAGCAACCCGATCCAAGCCGCCGGCACAGCAGCAAAAGCGGCACAAAAAAAGCCCCGGGTTGTCTCGGGGCTCTGGGTTGACGCTGTTGGTTCAGGCCAGCGCTGAGACGGCCTGCTGCAGGGCATCACGGCGGCTGAGGTTGGTGCGCTCGGCAGGGACCTTTTGGTAGAGACCCAGCTTCTCCAGTCGGCGCTGGGTGGTTCCAGTGGCACCCACCACAAACACCTGGCGGCCCTTTTCGATGGCCTCCTCGACGGCGTTCTCAACGGCAAGAGCCGCCGTGACGCCAAGGTGGGAGACCTCGCTCAGGTCAAACACCACAGCCTTGCAGTCACCGATGGCGTTGTGCTCACGGCCGATGGCCTTGGCCACGCCAAAGATCATGGCGCCGTTGAGCTGGAACAACAGCACCTGCCCGCGACCCTGATCAAGGAGGCTGCGCTCGTCATCACTGATGTCGAGGTCGCCGTCGCCGGTGCTGATCGACTTGACCGATTTGCTCTGCAGCGCGCTCATCTTGTCGATGGTGAGGATGTTGGCGATGAACACGCCAATGCCCACCGCAGCAATCAGGTCGACCAGCACGGTCAGGGCGATCACCAGGTACATGATCAGCGCGCCACTGATCGAGATGCGGTGCGCACGCTTCAAAAAGCCCCAGTCGACGATGTCGACACCGACCTTGAGAGCGATACCGGCCAGCACTGCCTGGGGAATCTGAGCCGCGACACCACTGAAGGCAAGGATCACCACCATCAGGATCACGGCGCGGCTGATGCCAGACAGGGCACTGCGGCCGCCCGCCTGAATGTTGACCACAGTTCCCATGGTGGCGCCGGCACCGGCGATGCCTCCGAACAGGCCAGAAGCCAGGTTGCCCAGGCCCTGACCGATCAACTCCTTGTTGGAGTTGTGCTCGGTGCGGGTGATGCTGTCAGCAATCACGGCCGTCAGCAGGGCGTCGATGCAGCCGAGCATGCCCAGCACAGCGGCATCGACAAACATGAGCCGCAGTTCACCAACCTCGAAGTAGGGCAGCTGCAACTTGGGGAAACCGGAAGCGATTTCACCGATGCGGCGGATCTCTTCACCACCGCCGCCGTTGAGCACGGTCAATGACAGCACGGTGCCGATCACCAGGGCGATCAGCTGAGGCGGGGCAATCTTCTTGACCCCGGCAGGCGTGAGCCACAGGATCGCCAGGGTGATCAGCGCCAGGATGACCTCAGGCAGGCGGGCGCTGCTGATCAGCTGGGGCAGGGCCGACAGGGTGCCCATCACCCCGCCCTTGGGAATGGCCTGGCCCAGGAAGGGACCGATCTGCAGGATCACCAGGATCAAGCCGATGCCGCTCATGAAGCCCGAGATGACCGTGTAGGGCATCTGGGTGATGTAGCGGCCGAGCTTCAGCAGACCAAAAATGATCTGAAAAACACCGGCCAACATGACCACGGTGAAGGCCATGGCCAGGCCGTGTTCGGGGTGGCGGGCGGTGAGGCTGGCGATGACGGCGGTCATCACCACGGTCATCGGGCCCGTGGGCTCCGAAATGAGCGTGGGCGTGCCGCCAAAGAGTGCTGCAAACAGGCCAACCAGCACAGCGCCCCAGAGGCCAGCGGCAGCGCCGGCGCCACTGGCAACCCCGAAGGCCAAAGCCAACGGCAGGGCGACGATGGCCGCGGTGACACCGCCAAAGAGATCACCTTTGATGTTGTTGGTGCTGATGTGGTTCAGCACCCGAAAAGCCGGGCGCCCAGGGAGTGCCGACGTGGTGGTCATGGGCTACAGGAGTGTGTAGTCGCGGAACCTTAGGGAGTGTCCGCAGACATTGGGTCGCCCCTGCCAGTGTGCGCAGCGGATCAACAGCTCCAACAGCCGAATCGGAGCCATCAGAAAGCAGACCAAGGAAACGCGGAAGCTGACTCAGGCCTCGTGGATGTAGTCGAGCACCCTGTGCGAGAGACCTCGCACCGCGGCCAGGGCACGGCGCTCAATGCCACGCGCCGTGTCGCGGGTGACACCCATGTGACGAGCCACGGCACTGAGGTTCTGAGGCTCGCAGCCGCCCATGCCGTAGCGCAAACGCAGCAGTTCGGCCTCCTGGGGCAGCAAGTCTTGCAACAGCCGCTCAAAGTCATGGCTGAGCAGCTGCCCCATCAGGCGCTCTTCCGGCAGGCTTGACGGGCAATGAATGCGATCGATCAGGCTGCCGTCGGTCTCGTGCGACAGGCCTGCATCGAGACTGACGGGCTGCTGGGCACGGAACAGCACTTCCTGGATGTCAAGGGGCTTGAGACCGCTCTCGGCGGCCAGTTCATCGATGGAAGGCGTACGGCCCAGGTGCTGGGTGAGGTTCTGCTGGACGCGGCGCAGCTTGCTGAGCACCTCACCCACATGCACCGGCAGGCGAATGGTGCGGCTCTTGTCGGCGATGGCGCGGCCAATGCCCTCGCGGATCCACCAGTAGGCATAGGTCGAAAACTTGTAGCCCCGGGTGGGATCAAAGCGCTCGACGGCTTTGATCAGACCGATGTTGCCTTCCTGGATCAGATCCTCGAGCTCCAGCTGAGCATTGACGTACTTGCGCGCAACGGTCACGACCAGGCGCAGGTTGGCTGTGACCATACGGGACTTGGCCCGTTCGCCGCGGCGTCGACTACGCAGCAGCTCGAGCGGCGACAGGCCGGCCTCTGCCGCCCAGGTCTCCAGGCTTGGCGGCACCCCACCAGAGCGCATGGTGAGTTCTTCGGAGATCTCATCAAGCCTGCGGCGGCTCTGCACCGAGCGAGCGAGGGTGATCTCCTCCTCGTAGGTCAACAGGGGAATGCGGGCGAGGTTGCGCAGGTGTGTGCCGAGGGCGTCGCAGCTGCTGCGTGAGAGCTTCTGTGGCGCAGACATGGGTGGCGGGGCAAACCCGTCAGAGGTCGCGGAACCCTAAGGAGTGACGAAAGGGTTTGGGCGCGTTTCGCCCCAACATTCAACGAGAAGAGCAAATCACCCTGATCAGAACCACTTATCAAATCCCAGAAGAGTCGCTCTGCCAGTGGTTCTGACGAAGCCAACTGAAGTGATCCAGTCGCTCAATCCCAATGATTCACCCAGCACATTGAGGCCGCAGCAGGTGATTACACGACACATGATTAGCCTGCCCTCTTGATGTCAAGCCCCTGTGCAACATGCCGCTGCCTGGCCTTTCGGTTGAGGCCAGCCAGCGGCTGCGCATCAGTGCTGTAGCAGCGCAATCCCCAAAACACCTGCTGCAGCGCCTATGAGTAGGGCGCCGTTCTGAGCGCAGCCATGCTCGCCCTGCCTCCACAACTGCTGGAGATCAGCCCTCACCAGCTTGAAGTTGCCGAAACCCTGCTGCAGGTGGGCCGCTTTTTGGTGATCTTCATTGCTGCCCGTGCCATCGCCGAAGTGATGGTGCGCCTGCAGCTGCCGACCATCCTGGGTGAACTGGTCGCCGGCGTGTTGATCGGGGTCTCTGGCCTGCACCTCATTGTCCCGCCCGAAACCCAGGCCCAGCTCAGTGCTGCCGCAGCCGGGCTTGTTGGTGCGCTGGCCGAGATCACGCCCGATGCGGTGCGCGAGATCAATGTGGAAACCTTCCCCAGCCTGCAGACGGTGTCGCAGCTGGGGCTGTTTGCCTTGCTGTTTCTCACCGGCCTTGAAAGCGAGCTCGACGAGCTGGTGGCTGTGGGCGTGCAGGCCAGCACGGTCGCTGTGACAGGTGTGTTGCTGCCCTTTGCCCTGGGAACCGCAGGCCTCTATTACATGTTCGATGTGCCGTTGATCCCGGCGGTGTTTGCCGGGGCTGCCATGACCGCCACCAGCATCGGCATCACCGCCAGCGTGTTCGGTGAGCTGCGCTGGCTCAAGCGCCGCGAAGGCCAGATCGTCATCGGCGCCGCCGTGCTCGATGACATCTTGGGCATCGTGATCCTGGCGGTGGTGGTGGCCGTGGTGGGGGGCGGCGCCTTCAGCATCGGCCCGGTGCTCAAGCTGTGCCTGGCGGCTGTGGCCTTTGTGGGGGTGGCCTTGTTTTTGAGCCGCAAGGCAGCACCGGCCTTTGATTGGGTGGTGGACCGGCTCAAAGCCCCCGGCGATGTGGCCGTGGCCAGCTTTGTGGTGCTGACCCTCTGCTGTTTTGCCGCCCAGGCGATCGGCCTGGAGGCCGCGCTGGGTGCCTTTGCCGCCGGCCTGATCTTGAGTGCCTCCAAGCACACCCACGACATCGACGCTGCCGTCAAGCCACTGGTGGCGCTGTTCGCCACCGTGTTCTTTGTGCTGATCGGCACCAGCATGGATCTCTCGGTGCTCAATCCGTTTGATCCGGCCAACCGTGAAGGTCTGATCGTGGCGGCCTTCCTGCTGGTGGTCGCCATCGCCGGCAAGGTGGCCACTGGCTGGAGCTACCTGAGCAAAGAGCCCACCAACCGGCTGGTGGTGGGGCTGGGCATGATGCCCCGCGGCGAAGTCGGCCTGATCTTTTTGGGGTTGGGCAGCCAGGCCGGCATCCTGACGCCAGCGCTGGAAGCAGCCATTTTGCTGATGGTGATCGGCACCACGTTTCTGGCGCCAATCCTGCTGCGCCTGGTGATCCCAAGCGAACCAGGTGAGAGTGAACTGAAGGCGCTGGAGCAGTCGAGCTGAGTCAGAGCGCGGCCTGCGTCATCTGATGCAGGCCCTCGATGCCTTGCCAGCCCAGATAGAGGCCCAGCAGCAAAGCAAACACACCCACCAGCCATTCGGCCCGGTGCACCAGCCAGTCGTTGATGCGCGTGAGCGGTTCACGCAGGCTGCCGCGGCTGATCAGCCAGGCCAGCGGCGGCAAAAGCAGCAGCGAGGTGGTCACCGCCACAAACACCGCTCCCACTTCCAGATCACCGCGCAGCGAGGTGTGGTTGGTGAGCAGCATGCCGCCTTCTTTCACGTAAAAGACGAGGTTCTCGGGGCTCACCAGGGCGCAGCCGGCGCCAAGCCCCATCAACGGCAACCAGTCGAGCTCGGGCAGCTGGCCCATCAGCTGCATGGCCCAGTTTTCTTCGCCCAGGGCCACCGCCGGGGTCAGTTGAAACAGCCCCAGGGCCATCAGCGCGCCGGCGCCGATCAGGTCCATCAGCACCTGGCCGCGGCTGCCCAGATGCATGGCCCAGCTGAAGCGGCTACCAACCAGCACAACGGCCGCCAGGGCACCTCCATTGGCGAGCATCCAGCCGCCCAGGTAAGTGGCGCAGCGCAGCAGCGGATTGCGGCCCAGCAAGAGCAACGCCACCAGGGCAATGTTGATCGGGCTGAAGGCGATCCCCAGACCCAAAGCGATGGTCTGGGTGAGCCAGTGAAAGGGAAGCATGGGGGCGATTGTGCCGCGCCAACGCTGCCAACGGTGACAACGAACACAGTCAGGTCCCCGCCGGCTCTGTTGGTGTGGGTGGGTTGGTCAGGCAGCAGCCATGGACGAGCGCATGATCGGGCTCTGGGAGGTGCTGTTGGTGGCGATTGTGATGGCCCTCATGGCTGGGGTCATCACAACCTGAGCGCAACCGTGAGCAAGCCCACAGGCGCTGGCTAGCTTCGAATCGGACGCCCAAAGCCCCTTGCCCCAAGGCCCGCTGACCGCATGGCATGCCCTGACGCCGCAGGCGGCTCTTGAGACGCTCGAGGCCACCGAGCAGGGGCTAACGACAGCAGAGGTGAGCGTGCGGCTGGCCAGGAGCGGCCTGAACCGACTTGAGCTCAAGGCGGGGCGTTCAACGCTGGCGATCCTGTGGGATCAGTTCAGCAACGTGATGCTGATCCTGCTGCTGGTGGTGGCAGCGGTCTCGGCGGGCATCGACCTGCATCAGCAGACCTTTCCCAAAGATGCCATCGCGATTCTCGTGATCGTGATCCTGAACGGCCTGCTGGGTTACGTGCAGGAAAGCAAGGCGCAAAAAGCGCTGCTGGCGCTGCGCACCATGGCCCAACCCATGGTGCAGGTGCGGCGTGATGGGCAGTGGCAGCGCATCAGCAGTGAGCAACTGGTGCGCGGTGATCTGATTCGCCTCGAGGCCGGCGATCGGGTGCCCGCCGATGCCCGCCTGCTGGAGGTGGCCGAGCTGGCCGTGCGCGAGGCCGCCCTCACCGGTGAGGCCGAGGCGGTGTTCAAACACGCCACCCTGGTGCTGGAGCCAGCGACACCGGTGCTGGACCGCCAGAACTGCCTGTTCCAGGGCACCGAGGTGGTGCGCGGTCGCGCCGTGGCTGTGGTGTTTGCCACCGGCATGGCGACTGAGCTGGGACAGATCGCCGAGCTGATCAACACGGCCGACACGGCGGCCACCCCGCTGCAGGAGCGGCTCGATGGGCTGGCCAAGGTACTGGTGGCCGGCGCCCTGGCGCTGGTGGGCCTGGTGCTGCTGGTTGCCGGAGTGATCCTGCGGCAGCCGCTGTTGAACCTGCTGGAGGTGTCACTGTCGATGGCGGTGGCGATCGTGCCCGAAGGGCTACCGGCAGTGATCACCGTGACGCTGGCGATCGGCACCCAGCGCATGGTGCGGCGCGCCGCCTTGATTCGCCGCCTGCCGGCGGTGGAAGGCCTGGGGTCGGTGACGGTCATCTGCTCCGACAAAACCGGCACCCTGACGCAAAACCGCATGGTGGTGCAGGAGCTGCGCCACGGCACCCAGGCCATCGAGGTCAGCGGCAACGGCTATGACCCGGCAGGCACGTTCAGCGCCATCGCGCTCGACGGACCTGACGGCGCCAGCGTTGGTTCTGCAGCGGGGTTGCAGCAACTGCTGCTCGAGGCTGGCGTGCTGTGCAGCGATGCTGAGCACAAGCAGGACGGCCACGGCCGCTGGCAGATTTTGGGCGATCCCACCGAAGGCGCCCTGTCGGTGGTGGCGGCCAAAGCGGGCATCGACGACTTTGCGCTGCGCAGTCACTACCCGCGCGCCGCCGAGATCCCGTTCAGTTCTGAACGCCAACTCATGGCGGTGTGGATCAACGACCCCAAGGGCACCCTGCAGACACCCCTTGGGGACAGTGCTGCGGGATCGAGCCGGCTGTTGATCAGCAAGGGAGCGCCAGAAGCGATCGTGGCACTGTGCGACCGCTGGATCGATGGCGCAGGGGTCGCGCCGCTGAGCGCACAGCAGCGCCAGTGGTGGCTCGATCAATCCCAGCAACTGGCCGCTCGCGGGCTGCGGGTGCTGGCCTGTGCCTGCGCGCCGCATCACCAAAGTCCTGAGCACGAGCTGGGTGCTCAGGTGTTGCTGGGGTTAATGGCCCAGCAAGACCCGGCCCGCCCCGAGGTGGCGCAAGCGGTCGCCACCTGCCGCCGCGCCGGCATTCGCCCGCTGATGATCACAGGCGATCACCCGCTGACAGCACGGGCCATCGCCAGCTCGATCGGCTTGAGCCCGGTCGATGGCGAGGTGGTGCTGGGCCGAGAGCTCGAGGGATTGGGTGACGACACGCTCAAAGAGGTGGTGCAGCGCTGCAATGTGTACGCGCGGGTTCCGCCTGAGCAAAAACTGCGCATCGTCAAAGCCCTGCAGGCCGGCGGGCAGATCGTTGCGATGACCGGTGATGGCGTCAACGACGCCCCGGCCCTCAAGCAGGCCCACATCGGCGTGGCCATGGGCATCACCGGCACCGATGTCAGCAAGGAAGCCGCCGACATGGTGCTGCTCGACGACAACTTCGCCACCATCGTCAACGCTGTTGAAGAGGGTCGCCTCGTCTACGCCAACATCCGCCGCTTTGTGAAGTACATCCTGGGCAGCAACGTCGGTGAACTGGTGACGATTGCAGCCGCACCGCTCCTGGGCTTGGTGGGTGTACCACTCACCCCGCTGCAGATTCTGTGGATGAACCTGGTCACCGACGGCCTCCCTGCCCTGGCCCTGGCGCTTGAGCCAGGCGAAGAGGGCCTGATGCAGCGCCCGCCGGCACGGCCCGGCGAATCGATCTTTGCCGCCGGCACTGGCGCCTACATCCTGCGCACTGGACTGGTGTTCGGCCTGATCACGATCGTGATGATGCTGCATGCCGCCGGCCGCGGTGATCCCTGGCCAACGATGGTGTTCACCGCCCTGTGCCTGGCGCAGATGGGCCATGCCCTCTCGTGCCGCAGCACCCTGCCGCTGGTGCAGCTGAACCCGTTCAGCAACCCGGCCCTGTTGGGGTCGGTGGCACTGACCTCACTGCTGCAGCTGCTGCTGCTGTACGTACCGGCACTGTCGTCGTTTTTTGGCACCCAGCCGCTGGCGCTCGACGATCTGCTGGTGTGCATCGGCTTCAGCTTGGTGTTCTTCGTGTTTCTGGAAGCCGAAAAGGTATGGCGGCTGTGGCGGCTCAAAGCCCGCGCTGATGCCGATCTCTAGGCCATGCTGCGCGCCAAGACCAGCGACAACGGCCAACCGCTGTGTCTGACGACCCGTCACGGCAAGGACAAGGCCGATCCAGGCCAGTGCAGCTGGTGCAATCCGTGATCGCGGCTGTGTGCGTTTGAGCACGCAGTGGTGACGGTTGGTGCCACAACGCTTCCGTACCCCCCATGGGTGGCGCTAGCGAGGATGAGCAGTCTCGGCAGGAGGCCGGGAATGGCAGTCAACGCACCAAGCACAGAGTTGCCACCGCTGATCAAAGAAAGCGGTCAGCGGGAGGTGTTCTGCGGGCTCACCTCGATCGTGTGGCTGCACCGGCGCATGCCGGATGCGTTCTTTCTGGTGGTGGGCTCACGCACCTGCGCCCATTTGATTCAAAGCGCCGCCGGCGTGATGATCTTTGCCGAACCGCGCTTCGGCACCGCGATCCTGGGGGAGCGCGACCTGGCCGGCCTGGCCGATGCCAACGAGGAGCTCGACCGGCTTGTGGCCCAGCTGCTGGCGCGCCGCCCCGAGATCCGCACCCTGTTTCTGGTAGGCAGCTGCCCCAGCGAGGTGATCAAGCTGGATCTGGCCAGGGCCGCCGAGCGACTGGGCGCGCAGCACCGCGGCCGCGTCACGGTGCTGAACTACAGCGGCAGCGGCATCGAAACCACCTTCACCCAGGGAGAAGACGGCGCACTGCAGGCGTTGATCCCGTTGATGCCGATGGCCCCGGCCGCGCAGGCCGCCCAGCAGCTGCTGATCGCCGGCACCCTGGCCGACGGCGTCGAGGACCGGCTGATCAGCCTGTTTGGCAAGCTCGGCATCACCAACGTGGCAACGCTGCCGCCGCGGCGCTCCACGGAGCTCCCCGGCGTTGGGCCCGGCACCAAGCTGCTTGTGGCCCAACCGTTTTTGAGTGGCACGGCCCGCGCCTTGATCGATCGCGGCGCCCAGCTGATCAAGGCTCCCTACCCCTTGGGGGTGGAGGGCAGCCGCGCCTGGATGGCAGCAGCGGCCGATGCCTTCGGCATCGCCCCGGCCCAGGTGGCCGCTGTGCTCGATCCACTGGTGGAGCGCGGCCAGCGGGCGATCGCTCCGCACCGGGAGACATTGGCCGGCAAACGGCTCTTCCTGTTGCCCGATTCGCAGCTGGAGATCCCCCTGGCGCGCTTTTTGAGCCGCGAATGCGGCATGGAACTGGTGGAGGTGGGCACGCCCTACCTCGATCGCACGCTGATGGCCCCCGAGCTGACGCTGCTGCCCGAGGGCACCCAGCTCAGCGAAGGTCAACATGTCGAAAACCAGCTCAAGCGACTCGAGGTCCAGCGCCCCGATCTGGTGGTCTGCGGTCTGGGCCTGGCCAACCCGCTTGAGGCCCAGGGGATCGCCACCAAATGGTCGATCGAGCTGGTGTTCAGCCCCATCCACGGCATCGACCAGGCCGGCGATCTGGCTGAACTGTTTGCCCGTCCCCTGCGCCGCCGCTCTTCCCTGAGCTTTACCTGAGCCCCCATGGAACTGACCCTCTGGACCTATGAAGGCCCGCCCCATGTGGGGGCCATGCGCATCGCCGATTCGATGGAGGGCGTGCACTACGTGCTGCACGCACCCCAGGGCGACACCTACGCCGATCTGCTGTTCACCATGATCGAGCGTCAGCAGCGCAGGCCGCCGGTCACCTACACCACCTTTCAGGCGCGCGATCTGGGCGGTGACACCGCCGAGCTGGTCAAGCGCTCGATCGCCGATGCCGTCGAGCGCTTCAAGCCCGAAGCGCTGCTGGTGGGTGAGAGCTGCACCGCCGAACTGATCCAGGACCAGCCCGGCGCCCTCGCGGCCGGCATGGACCTGGGCGGTATCCCGATGGTCAACCTGGAACTGCCCGCCTACTCCAAAAAAGAAAACTGGGGCGCGGGTGAAACCTTCTACCAGCTGGTGCGCAGCCTGCTCAAGGCCCAGTTGCCGCCGCCTGGCACGCCCAAACCAGGCCCCGGCCGCTGGCGCTCCGAGGGCCGCCGGCCGCAGGTCAACCTGCTGGGGCCCAGCCGCCTGGGCTTTCGCTGCCGTGACGATGTGCGCGAGATCACACAGCTGCTGGGCAGGTATGGCATCGATGTGGCGGTAGCCGCACCGCTTGGGGCCCGGCCGGCCGACCTGCTGCGCCTTCCGGACGCCGATGCCAATGTCTGCCTCTATCCAGAAGTGGCGGCCTCGGCCTGCAGCTGGCTTGAGCGTAGTTTCGGCATGCCAACGGTGAAGACCGTACCGATCGGGATCGGCGCCACCGTGGCTTTCCTGCGTGAGCTTCACAGCGCTGTGGGTCTCGAGCTGCCCGCCGACCTGGTGCCTGACGACGATGGGCTGTGCGGCGCCGAATCGCGCTCGCGCATGCCCTGGTATGCACGATCGGTGGACTCGACGTACCTGAGCGGCAAGCGCGTGTTCATCTTTGGCGATGGCACCCACGCCATCGCCGCCGCCCGCATCGCCAGCAAGGAGTTGGGTTTCAAGGTGGTCGGTCTGGGCAGCTACAGCCGCGAGCTGGCCCGTGAGGTGCGCGCCGCTGCCAGCGAACTGGGGCTGGAGGCGTTGATTTCAGACGACTACCTGGCGGTCGAGACCGCCATGGCTGAGGCTGCACCCGAACTGGTTCTGGGCACCCAGATGGAACGCCACAGTGCCAAGCGCCTGGGCATCCCCTGTGCGGTGATCAGCGCCCCACTGCATGTGCAGGATGTGCCGGCTCGCTACAGCCCGGTGATGGGGTTTGAAGGGGCCAATGTCATCTTTGACAGCTGGGTGCACCCCTTGATGATGGGCCTGGAGGAACACCTGATCGGGATGTTTCGCCATGACTTCGAGTTTATCGACGGCCACCGCAGCCACCTGGGCGAGAGCGCCCCTGCAGGTAGCGATGCAGCCATCGCAGCGACGGCAGGCAGCCCTGTGTGGACCAGGGAAGGCGAAGCTGAACTGGCCAAGATTCCCTTTTTTGTAAGGCCAAAAGTCCGACGTAACACCGAAAGCTTTGCCCAGGAGCGCGGCATCGGCGCCATCACCGATGAGGTGCTCTACGAAGCCAAAGCGCATTTCAGCCACTAAAAACGGCGCTGGCGGCGCCGATAGCGCTCGGCGACCTCAGCGACGAGCATCGCCGCGATCACGGTCATGCCGATCGCCAGGGCAGCCGCCAGGGCCAGACGCTCGGCTGAGGGGAGCATCATGAGCCGATCCAATGGGTGAACGAACCCCTTCAGGCTGATTGGACCCTGGCAGCTGGAGCAGGTGACGAGCAGGTTGCTGCAGCCCAGCTGCATTCGCACCCCGCACACCCATGCCCACAGCCAGAGCGGCCTAGGTGGTGGATAGCCCGCGAGTTGTGCGTTCACCATGAGCACTGGCCAACAGTTGCTGCGAGCCCTGCTGTTCACAAGTGCTGCGCTGCTCGAGCTGACAGCGCCTGAGGCCCTGGCCCAGCCTCAGGGCAGACGCCTCCCCACCACGTTGCATGAACGAGCGGCACTGATGCGTCAGATCACCCTGCAGCAGCAGGCGGTTCTCGAGCAGCGCACCCGTTGCATCAGCCAGGCCAAAACGCTGTCAGAGCTTGAGCGCTGCGAGCGCGGCTACCCCATTGGCATGCCGGGTTGGCATCACGACGGCGCCGGGGCCATGGGCGGCTGGAGATGCCCGTTGTGGTGACGCACCAAAAGGCCTGGTCGTCGCGACCCTGGGACGACAACAACAACACCTAAGATTTGGTACAGCAGTACAGCAGTACAGCAGTACAGCAGTACAGCAGTCTGCTGGCTTCACGGCCGAGTCGGCAGGAGCCTGACCATGCGCAACAGCCGCAGCATGCAACTCAGCGGCAGGGAATGGTCACTCACGGCTCTGATTGCGCTGCTGATCTGGCTGTTTTTTGCGGCTGATCTGAGCCATGCCCGTGCATCAGGAGCTCCACTAGCCGGCACTCGATTTCTGCCCTTTCTGGTGGCGGTCGCCTGGTTACCACCCAAGGCGGTGGTACCGCTTGGGCTCTGGGCGCTCGGCATCAAACCGCTGAGCCTGGCGCTCGCCCCAGCGGCAATGGCGTTCAAGGCAGCCAGCTGGACGCTTGACTTTGCCGTTGAAGCCGTCGCTGTCGCACTGTGCGTCTGGTTCTGCCAACAGCGCTGGACCCTGCAGCAGACGCGCAACAAACTGCGCAAAACCCTCAACAACAGCCTTAGGGCTTCGGCCTTGATCCATGAGGTGCGCCAGCCGATCGCACTGTTGCTGCAGCAGAGCCGAGTCTTGCTTCAGCAGCACGAACAAAAGCCAGATCAGCCCAGCAGCCGAGCAGATGACTATCACGCGCTGGTGGAGCTGCACAAGACGGCAGAAAACCTCGTCTCGATCACACAGACGATGGACGCGCTGCTGCGCTGCAACACACCCCCGGCCACAGAGGCGGTGGATTTAAGTGCGCTGGTCTGTGCCCAGCTTGAACAACAGCGCGTTGCCCTCCAGACTGAAGCTGTGCGGCTGTACTGCCGGGGCCTTGATCAGAGCTACTGGCTCGAGGGCAATGCCGCCCAACTGCGTGTGTTGATCAAGCTGCTCATCAACAATGCCCGCGAAGCACTCTGCAGCACACCTGCAACGCAGCGGAGACTCGCGGTGGTGTTGAGCCAACAGGCCTGCAAGGGGCTGATTCGACTGAGCGTTTCTGACAGTGGCCCTGGCCTGGCGAGCTGTGACCTTGAGGACTTGCGCCTGAACAGCAGCAAAGCCACGGGCCTCGGCCTTGGCCTCTACATCGCCGAGCAGATCGCCATGGTCCACAGCGGCTCTCTGGTGATGGGCCGCGACAGCGAGCTGGGTGGAGCCTCAGTCCAGTTGACCTTGCCACAAGCCGCGATAGCAGCTCCATTCAGGGCTGCAACCGCAACAGCACAGCCAGGCGCACCAGCTGTTTGCCACTGACGCCAAGCTTGCTGGCAATGCCTTTGCGATAGGTCTCAACCGTTGCCAGGCTGAGTCCCAGCTCAGCAGCAATTTCGCGGTTGAGGCAGCCGCGCCCCAGCGCTGCCAACAACGTTTTTTCACGCGCATTCAAAGCGGCTAATTGGGCAGCCGGTAGAGACGTTGCATGCAGCCGCGGTCCTTGCTTGATTCTCCAGGCCACGACGCAATCAACGAGTGCATGCCAGGCGTCAGACTTGTCGATCACCGCCAGAACAGAACCCCTAAAGCGCTGGGGCAGGACAAAGCCAGAGGTCAGGGCCGACAACACCACAATCGCCCCGTCTGGATTGGCACCAAGAAAGAGATCAGCCGCGTCTTCCCACGATTCACCTGGAAGCTGCAGATCGAGTATCAGCAGATCGGCCCGCTGCATGCTCAACAGCGTCTTGGCCTGCTGGACCGATGGGCAGATGCCAATCAGCTCGAGCGCACAGAATTCAGACAGCAGCGAAGCCAGCGCCTGGGCAACCAAACGGTGATCGTCAACAACCAGAAAGCGCATCAATGCTGGCTTCACCTTCTTAAGGTGCAAGCGATGCCAATCCCAGTTCTGGGGTATCTCAACTGGGTCCCAGTTCTGGGGTCGTCGAGCCAGGCACATTGGCCTAAACGGTGTTCAGGTTGCTTTCTTGTCAGCCATGAACCCGACTACAGGCCAACAAACATGCTTTCGCACGCCGCAGCGCATTTCGATCACCCTGGCTCAACATGTTGTCGATGCACTGGTGATTCGCAGCCAGCAAGAGGGGCGCTCAGTCAGTAATTTATCGACCTACCTGCTGGAATCATCTCTCCAGCAGCAGGATCAACGCCATCTCTATAGATAAGTAGAAATGCTTACTTGAAGCCAGACCTGGCTGTGCGGCTCGAGCCGAAGCTTGCGCTCTAACTGTGTCGCTTTGCACGCATTGGTGGTGAAGATTGTCTGGCAGCAGTTGGATGAGATTGGACTTCACCCAACCGTCGTCGGCTCTGCCGCACGTCCACCCCCATGACCACCACGCTCAGCCGCC
>VGQS01000011.1 GCA_016882285.1 Cyanobacteria bacterium K_DeepCast_35m_m2_155
TTGATCACCCCCAGCACCGAGAACACCAGCGTGTAACCCAGGGCAAACAGGGCATAGACCGCACCGGTGGACAGGCCGTTGAGCAGCAGCTGGATCAGGTCGCTCACGGCTCAAGGCTCATGGCTCACGGCAGCAGCGCAAAACGGCCACTGCGGCCATCAGGGTTCATGCGCACCTGGGCCACGAAGAAATCCTTCTGGATCACTTCGCCCTCGGGGGTGAAGCGGATCTCGCCCAGCGGTGTCTGGTAGGTGCCGCCGAGGATCTCATCCATCAGCGCCTTGCGGGCGGCGGCCAGGCTGAGCTCCTTGAGTGGGGTGCGTTTGTCGAGCCGCTGCAGGGCCTCGGCCACCACCTGCAGCGCGGTGTAGGCCTGGGCCGTGAGCTGGGGCGGGATCAGAGGGCCCTTGCCACTGCGGTTCTGGTTGGCCGTGAAGGCCTTCACAAAGGACCTGTTGGCCGGGGTGTCGAGCTCGGGGCTGTAGGCCTGCGCAATGAGCAGTCGATCGCAGTACTGCTGGCAGATCGGGTAGATGTTCGGCGTGTTCATGCCGTTGCCAACCACGATCGTGCCTTTGTACCCGAGCTCCCTGAGCTGACGCACCAGGTTGCCGCCATCGACCCCCTGCAGGCTGAGCACGATCAGGTCGGGCTTGAGCGCCAGGGTGGCGCTGATCTGGCTCTGGAAATCGGTGTCGGCCAGGTTGGTGCGCTGCACCGTCACCGGCCTGAGCCCCTTGCTGGCCAGGGCCTTCTGGAACACAGCGGTCTCGGCCGTGCTGTAGGCATCGTCCTGGGCAAAGAAGACTGCAGCCCGCTTGATGCCGGGTTGCAGCTGCAGGGCCTTGGCGATCGACAGTGGTGCGATCACAGAACTTTGGGCCGAGACGCGGCTGATGAAGTGACCGATTTCAGGGATGCCTGTGGCCGTGTTGGAGGGGGCCACCACGGGCACGCCGCGCCGCTGGGCGATTGGATCTGCCGCAAAGGCCTGCTGCGAGAGCGTGGGCCCGATCACAGCCAGCATGCCCCGGTTGATCTGCAGCGTCATCGCGGCGTTGGCACCCGGGTCGTCGCTGCCGCTGTCCTCAATCGCCAGGCGCAGGGGTGTGCCGTTGATGCCGCCGTTGCCGTTGAGGGTCGCCAGGGCCAGGTTGAGGCCCACGCGTTGATCCTGGCCGTAGACATTGGCATTGCCGCTGAGGGCTAGAACCGCGCCAACGGGAACACCGCCCTTGAGATCGACGGGCCCGGCCGCGCTCTGATCACCGCGGCTGCAGGCGCTCAGCACGCCGGTACCAGTGATCAGGCTGGTGAGCAGCAGGATCAGACGCCGCTTCATCAGGCCACCAACGCAAAGCACTCGCGGAAGGCCGCGATCGTGGCGTCGATGTCGTCGTCGCTGTGGGCCAGCGAGGTGAAGCCAGCCTCAAAGGCGCTAGGGGCCAGGTAGACGCCGCGCTCGAGCATGGCGCGATGCAGTCTGCCGAAGCGGGCCGCGTCGGCCGCTTTGGCCTCTTCAAAGTTGCGCACCGGGCCGTCGCACAGAAAGAAGCCGAACATGGCGCTGATCGAGCCCCCGGTGATCGGCAGGCCAGCATCGCTGGCGGCTTTCTTGATGCCCTCAATCAGCCGCTGGGTGATCGCCTCGAGGCGCTCGTAGCTGCCGGGCTGCTTGAGCAGCTCCAGTGTCTTGATGCCGGCGGTCATCGCCAGCGGGTTCCCGCTGAGGGTGCCCGCCTGGTACATGGGCCCGGCAGGGGCCACCATGCCCATGATGTCGCTGCGGCCGCCGTAGGCGCCCACGGGCAGGCCGCCGCCGATCACCTTGCCCATGGTGGTCAGGTCGGGGGTGATGCCGAACTTGGCCTGGGCCCCGCCGTAGCTGATGCGGAAGCCGGTCATCACCTCGTCGAACACCAGCAGGGCGTCGTGCTCGCGGGTCAGCTCGCGGATCCCCTCGAGGAAACCTGGCAACGGCTGAATGAAGCCAGCGTTGCCGACCACCGGCTCCAGGATCACGCCGGCGATCTCGCCGGGGTTCTCGGCAAACAGTTGTTTGACCGCTTCGAGGTCGTTGTAGGGAGCCGTCAGGGTGCTGGCGGCCGTGGTGCGCGGCACACCGGGTGAATCGGGCAGCCCCAGGGTGGCCACACCTGAGCCGGCCTTCACCAGAAACATGTCGGCGTGGCCGTGGTAGCAGCCCTCGAACTTGATGATCTTTTCGCGGCCGGTGAAGGCGCGCATCAGCCGCAGCACCGACATGCAGGCTTCGGTGCCGCTGTTGACGAAGCGCACCATCTCAACGCTGGGGACTGCCTCGATCACCAGTTCGGCCAGACGGTTCTCCAGGGCGCAGGGTGCGCCAAAGCTGGTGCCCTTCTCAAGGGCGTCATGCAGCGCCGCAATCACCTCGGGGTGGGCGTGGCCGCAGATCGCCGGCCCCCAACTACCGATGTAATCGATGTAGCGATTGCCATCGACGTCCCAGGCGTAAGCGCCCTTGACCCGATCAAAGACGACCGGGTTGCCCCCGACCGATTTGAACGCCCGAACCGGCGAGCTCACGCCTCCGGGCATCAGGGTCTGGGCAGCTTCAAACAACGCCTGGGACTGGGTGGTGTTGAAGGCAGGTGCCGAAAGGGAGGCCGAGGTCAAAGCAACCAGCAGCAAAGAAACCGGCGGCCATCCTGACCCAGAACCGGCCCTTGGCGCTTGTTTCGGTGCGGGAACTGTTGCCGCTCGGTAAGTTCATGAGCGATTGGGGCGCGCTCTTGACCATCGACTGGCGCCAGCTGGAGTCGGATCTCAAGCGTGTGCTGCCGGCGCGGGCGGTGGTTAGTGCCCCCCAGGAGTTGCTCGCCTATGACTGCGATGGCCTGACCCTTGAGCGTCATCAGCCGCCGCTCGTGGTCTTGCCTGAGACCGCGCAGCAGATTGCTGCGGCCGTACGCCTGTGCCACCAGCGGGCGATTCCTTTTGTGGCGAGGGGGAGTGGCACGGGGCTCTCAGGCGGTGCGGTTGCCGAGAGCGAGGCCCTGGTCATTGCCACCAGCCGCATGCGCCGGATCCGCAGCATCGATCTGGAGAACCACACGATCACGGTCGAGCCTGGTGTGATCAACAGCTGGGTCACCCGCGCGGTCGCCGGCGATGGCTTTTATTACGCACCCGATCCCTCCTCGCAGGTGGCCTGCAGCATCGGCGGCAATGTGGCCGAAAACTCAGGCGGGGTTCATTGCCTCAAATACGGCGTCACCAGCAACCATGTGCTGGGCCTGGAGGTGGTGCTGCCCGATGGCTCGATGACCCAGCTGGGTGGATCGCTGGCTGAAGCCCCCGAGCTCGATCTGCGCGGGGTGTTCATCGGCAGCGAGGGCACCCTGGGTATCGCCACCGCCATCACCCTGCGGCTGCTGCGCGCCCCCCAGAGCGTGGCGGTGCTGCTGGCCGACTTCAGCAGCATGGAGGCGGCAGGTGAAGCCGTGCGTCTGGTGACGGCGGCTGGGGTGCAGCCCGCGGGCATGGAAATGATGGATCGCCTCTGCCTGGAGGCGGTCAATGATTCGCTGGGTCTGGAGGACTATCCCCGCGATGCGGCGGCGGTGCTGCTGATTGAGCTCGACGGCCAGGCGCGCGAGGTCGAAGCGGCGATTGCGGTGGCCCGGCGCCTGTGCCTGGAGGCCGGTGCCCGCCAGGTGCGTGAGGCGCGCGACGCCGCCACCTGCGCCCGCTTCTGGAAGGGCCGCAAGAGCGCCATCACCGCCCTGGGCCGCCGCTACCCCGGTTATTACCTGCAGGATGGTGTGGTGCCGCGCAGCCAGTTGCCGCAGGTACTGGCCGCGATCGAACGGCTCAGCGCCGAGCACGGCCTGCCGGTGGCCAATGTGTTTCATGCCGGCGATGGCAACCTGCACCCGTTGGTGCTGTATGACCCCAAGGAGCCGGGTGTCGCCAAGCGGGTCAAGCAGCTGGGGGCGGCGATCCTGGGCCTCTGCCTCGATGTGGGCGGCAGCATCAGCGGCGAGCACGGGGTGGGCAGTGACAAGCGCTGCTACCTCGACTGGATGTACGGCGGCGACGATCTCGCCACGATGCTGCTGGTGCGGCGGGCGTTCAATCCGGCCAATCTGGCGAACCCCGACAAGCAATTTCCAACCCCGCGCACCTGCGCTGAATCGGTGCGACGGGTGGCCGTGCTCAAGGCCGAAGGCGTCAGCCTGCCTGAGGCGGCTGTGGTGTTCTGATCACGTCGTGCAGCGGCACGGCAAAGGTGGGCCGGTGCTCGGCCTTGAGGGGCCAGCGCCTCACCCAGGCGCAGTCGCAGCGGTCATCCACGTTGATGACCTGATACGTGCGGCCAGGCTTTTTGGGGAGGTTGACCAGTGATCCCGGTTGGATGGCCATGACCTGAGACTCGCGTGAGATCGAGCTGACTCCACTTAAGCCCATCGCCTCCGGCGAATCAGTACAAATGCTTAAGCGCTGACAATTGCGCAGGTCGCTACTCCCAGATCGCCTCATCGCCAGGCCAGGCCAGGTTGACCACCACCGGCGCGTGGTCGCTGGGTTGCACGTTGCCGCGTTGCTCCTTGTGGATCACGCAGCCCGTGGCGCACTGCTGCAGCTGCTCATCGAGATAGATGTGATCGATGCGCCAGCCCCGGCCCGTTTCCCAGGCCCCGGTGCGGTAGTCCCACCAGCTCCAGTGGCCGCTGCCCGCTTCAAACAGGCGAAAGGCATCGGCCATGCGGTCCCCCAACACGCGTTTGAGGGCCTCGCGCTCGGCGTCGCTGGCCATGATCGTGCCGCTCAGGCGCTCTGGGTCATGCAGGTCGCGCGCCTCAGGGCCGATGTTGAAGTCACCCACCATGCACAGCGGATCACCCTGCTGTTCCTGTTGGGCCAGGTAGCGCTCCAGGCAGGCCAGCCAGGCCAGTTTGTAGGTGTACTTCTCACTGCTCAAGGCACTGCCGTTGGGCACATAGAGATTGAGCACCCGGATGCCCTCAATCAGGGCACTGATCACCCGCTTTTGCTCGCTCAGCGTGCTGCCGTCGCTGCCCAGCAGGGCATCAAAGCCGATCTGCACGTCGTCGAGCGGCAGCAGGCTGGCGATGGCGACGCCGTTGTAGGCCTTCTGGCCGCTGATCGCCAGCTGGTAGCCGAGCGCTTCAAACGCCTGCCTGGGAAACAGCTCATCGGCCACCTTGGTTTCCTGCAGACAGAGCACATCAGGGCGTTCGCGCTCAAGCCAGGCCGTGATCTGATCGAGACGGGTGCGCACCGAATTCACGTTCCAGGTGGCAATGCGCATCACACCAAAGGCGGGCTCAGGGCTCCTTAGCATGCACCTCTCTCACCTTCTCCCGTTGAGGCCATGGCTTCTGCGCTGCGCTTGCTGCCCGTGCTGCTGTCTGCAGGTCTGTTGAGCGGTGTCGCTCAACGTCCGGCACTCGCCCAGCAGCAGGGCTACGGCCAGACCATGGACGGTGCCAGCGGCAGCGGCGGCGGCGCTGCAGGTCTGGGCCCAGGTCTGGGTACGGGTAAAAGCGGCAATGTGCTCGACGCGGTGAACCCGATCGATCTGATGAACCGGATTCGCCGCAATCAGGCCCTCGATGACGCCACCCCTCCGGGCGATGCCGTTGACCAGGCTCTCAGGGACTATCACGGTCAGACAGCGGCGCCGGCTTCGCCGGCGCAGACGCTGAAGGGGCCTTGAGCGCAGCCATGCCCCAGGCGCTGGCCACTTGGTCCAGTTTGGGGTCAACCTGAGCGGGCTTGAGGCTTTTGGCCTGCGCCAGCAGTTGCTGGGCCTGGGCAACCTGGCCCCGTTGCTGCAGCAGCAGAGCCCGTGCCAACAGCGGCCTTTGGTCGGCCGCAAAGGCTGTGGCCAGCTTGATCAGCACGGCTTCGGCTTGTCCGGGTGAACCCTGTTTGTCGAGCAGTTCAGCCAGCAGCAGTCCGACGCCCAGGGCCTCAGCCTTCACAGGCGGTTTGTTGAGGCGATCGAAGCTCAGCTGCACCCGCTGGCGCGCTGCCGTGCCCTGGCCCTGCTCCAGCAGGATCAGGCTGAGCAGCTGCAAGGCTTCGATCTGGTCGGGCTGTTGATTGAGCAGCTGACGCAGCTCACGGCTGGCGCCGCTGGTGTCGCCCAGGTCGCGCTTGAGTTCGGCGAGCAGCAGCCGCAGCCCCCAGCGCTGGGGCTGTTGATCAGCCAGTGTTTCAAGCAGCGCTGCGGCTTCTGCTTTGCGCTCAAGCGCGATCAACAGCTCCAGCTGACGCTGCTGGCTCTCGGGGGTGGCGGCTTCGCCACCGTTCTGCTGGGTCAGTGCGGCGAGTTGCTGCTCGAGCGCGGCGCGGCTGCCGCTGCCCCCGCTCTTGCCGCCAGCCTGCTGGCGACCGAGCCACAGGCCGCCGCCCAGGCAGAGCCCGGCGAGGCCTGCCGCCGCAGCCAGCATCCAGAGATTCGGACGTGAGGACATGCTGACGGCTCTCACCGCTCTGGGGCGATCAGTCTGACCCAGTTAAATTCGCAGCCATGAGAGCGCATCCCATTTCCCCGGTCACCGAACCGATGCAGTACCGGGCCATCGGCGTGGTGCGCGGGGTCTATGAACCAGTTGATCCCGATCAGCCCACCCGCGGGGCGATCCGCACCGCCGGTGGTGAGGCCATTGAGGCCGTGGTGCTGGGCCGTCTGTTGACCCTGATGCGTCGCCATCTCGATTTGGCCCAGCCCCACCTCTGGGTGGTGTATCCCCGCTCGCGTGAGCCCGAGGGCCTGCATCTGCAGATGGTTGGGGTGTGGGAGCCCTCCACCCTGGCGAGCGAGCTGGCTGCAGAGCCCGATGCCGATGCCCTGCCCGAAGGTGATGACTACTTTTCAGTGCGAGGGGAGCTGATCTACACGCGCCCTGAAACCGGCGATCTGGTGGTCAAGGTGCGGCAGCTGCCCCGCGCCGATGGCAGCCGGCCGATTCCGTTCAAGCTGCAGCTCAAAGGGGAGATCCCGTTGCAGCATCTGCGCCATTTCGTGGCCCTCGACCTGCGCCGTCAGGGTGAAACCTTGCAGCTTGAGAACGTCGAGGTGATCGCCCCGGTGGCCAGCCGCGGCACCCGCGGCGGCAAGGGCCGCCGCGAAGCTCCCCGCGGGCCGGCGGGCCGCGGGGCTGTGAGCCGTCCGGCGCGATGAGCGCAGATGGCTGAGCCGCTTGGGGCTGGCATCGCCGTAGCCCTGGTGAGTGTGCTGGCGGTGTTGGCGCCGCTATTGGGCCTGTCGCCCTGGTTGATCACCCTGGTGGCGGCCTTGGCGCTGGGCAGCCTCACCGTCGATGCGGCGCGCTTCGGCGGCCGCGGCGGCCATCTGCTCGCCGAGGCGTTGCCTGGCGGGCAACGTCGCCTGCGCCGCATTGCCGTGCACGAAGCGGGCCATCTGTTGATTGCCGCTGCTGAGGCGGTCGCGGTGCAGCGGGTGCTGGTCGGTTCGCTGGCCTGCCTGCGGGCGGGCGTCAGCAGCGGCGGCTGCACCCAACTGCAGCCGCCGGCCGCGGCGAAGTTGCCCCTGGCTGAACTGCGCCGCTGGAGCCGGGTGCTGCAGGCCGGCATCGTCGCCGAGCAATTGCACTACGGCGAGGCGATCGGTGGCGCCGATGATCGCGCCCAGCTGGGGCAGCTCTGGGGGCTTTCGGGCTATGACGTGGAGACGGCCCAGCGCGAGCAGCGTCAGGCGCGGCGTGAGGTTGAGCAGACGCTCAGGGCCTCAGAGCAGGTTCTGATCGCGCGGGCCGAGCAGTTGGCTCAGGCGGCCCCGCGGTTGGGCCGCAGCGCAGCTGCAGCCGCCTGACCATGCTGGCGCTGCTCGACTGTCCAACGGGCCTGGCGGGCAACATGCTGCTGGCGGCTGTGCTCGATCTGGGCGTGCCGCTTGAGGTGATCGAGCGACCGCTTGATCAGCTGGGCCTGGCAGGGCGCTACCGGCTGCAGGTGCAGGAGCGCAAGAGCGCTGGCCTGCGGGGGCTGCATTTGCAGGTCGAGCCGCTCGAGAGCGAACCGGCCCACCGCAGCTGGGCGACCATCGCGGCCGAGCTGCGGCAGGCCCCTTGGCCCGATGCCCTGCGCCACAGGGTTCTGATCGTGTTTGCACTGCTGGCCGAGGCCGAGGCTGCCGTCCATGGCATCGCCCCTGAGCAGGTGCATTTCCATGAGGTCGGCGCCATCGATGCGCTGGTTGATGTGGTGGGGGTGTGCGCGGGCCTGCTGCAGCTCGGCATCAGCCAGCTGATCTGCACCCCACCGCCAGCCGGTCACGGCCAGGTGCACAGCGCCCATGGCCCGCTGCCTCTGCCGGCTCCTGCTGTGCTCGAGATCGCGCGGCGGCAAGCCATTCCCCTGGCCAGTGCGGCAGGCTTTGGCCCTGGTGAACTCACCACCCCCACGGGTCTGGCGTTGGCGGCGTGCTGGGCCAGCAGCTTTGGCCCCATGCCCGCCATGCTGCCGCGGCAGGTTGGCGTGGGTCTGGGCAGCCGCAGTCTGGATCGGGCCAATGCCCTGCGGCTGGTGTTGGGCGATCCGTTGGATCCCGCCGGTGCTGCGGCCTCGCCCAGCCTGGCAACCGTGCTGGTGCAGCAGGCCCAGATCGATGACGCCAGCGCCGAAGATCTGGCCGCGCTGGCAGACCTGCTGCGCCGCGGCGGGGCGCTCGATGTGCTGGTGCAGCCCGTCAGCATGAAGAAGGGACGCCTGGGCCACAGCGTCACCGTGATCGCCCGGCCGCAGCAGGCCGAGGCACTGCGCCAGCTGTGGTGGCAGCACAGCAGCACCCTCGGGCTGCGCGAAACCCTGCAGCAGCGCTGGGAGCTGCAGCGGCGTCAGCGGAAGCTCGACACCCCCTTGGGCCCGCTGGGCGTCAAAGAGGCGCTGCTGCCCGATGGCCGCTGGCGCAGCAAGCTGGAGCATGACGATCTCTGCGCCCTGGCCGAGCGCCATGGGTTGCCCCTGGCTGCGGTGCGCGCGATAGCGCTGACCGCCTTGTCAACCCACCCAAGCGAGCAGCCCTGCTGATCCGACCGTTGATGCCGATTCTGACCAGGCTCAAACGTGACCTGCAGCGCCTCAAGGACTGGCTGCCGCCAGGTGTGGCGCGCTGGATCACGCTGTTGAGCCTTGGGTTTTTGCTGGCTTCTCTGCTTGGCCATGGTGCCCAGGTGTGGGCGCTGGCGCCTGATGCGCAGGGTTGGCTGTGGTTGCTGCTGGGGGTGGGCGTCAGTCTGCTGAGCCTGCTTGGGAGCAGCCTTCTGCTGGGCCTGGTGCTGGGCTGGCTCGATCAGCAGGTGCGTTGGCAACCGCTGTTGCTCGCCTACCTCAGCAGCAACGCGCGCAAGTATCTGCCTGGTGGCATCTGGCATCTGGCTGCTCGGTTGCAGTCGCTGCGCCGTGGTGGAGAGATCGGCGTTGCCCCCATGCCCATGGGCCTGGCCCTGGCGGCTGTCTTGCTGGATCCCCTGGTGGCGGCGGTGGCTGCGCTGGTGCTGGTTGTTGCTGGCGGTCTGCAGGGCGGCCTGGCGCTGGTGGTGTTGCTGCCGCTGGTGCTGCTGCATCCGCGCTGGCTGAGCTCCGTGCTCAGCTGGCTGGAGCGCCGCAAGGCCGGTGCCCTTGGGCTTGAGCCATCATCGGCCGAGCTGTTGCCGGGCTTGCCCCAGGGCTATCCCTGGCGGCCCCTGCTTGCGGCAGTGGGGTTTGTGCTGCTGCGTTTTGCGGGTTTTGCCTGCTGCGTGATGGCGCTTGATCTGCAGCCTGCCCTGGGCTGGGGCGGCTGGCTGGCTGGCTTTGCGTTGGCGTGGACAGCGGGGTTGGTGGTGCCAGGGGCGCCGGCAGGGTTGGGTGTGTTTGAGGTGGTGCTGCTGCTGCGGCTTGGCGTGGCCCTGCCCGAGGCTCCGCTGTTGGCGCTGGCGATTTGTTACCGGCTTGTGGTCAGCCTGGCCGATGGCCTGGCCGCCCTGTGCGCCACTGCCGATCAGCGGGGCCGTGGCCTGGCCCGGATTCGCAACTGAGCCTATTGTTGAGAACAGCAGCGCTTTGCCGTGCAGGCTTCACCCCCCAGCGACGGGCTGCGCACCAGCCTTCACGATCGCGGTCAACGTCTGACGCCGCAGCGCCAGCGGGTGCTGCAGCTGTTTGAGCGCATCGGCGAAGGCAGTCACCTCAGCGCTGAAGAGGTGCATCAGCGCCTGCTGCGCAGCGACGAGCGCGTCTCGCTGGCCACGGTCTACCGCACGTTGCGGTTGCTCAGTTCGATGGGATTGCTCCAGGAGCTCGAGCTTCCTGAAGGGGGGCGCCGCTTCGAGCTGGCCAGCGATGCCCACCGCGATCACCATCACCTGGTGTGTGTGCGCTGCGGCCAGACCGAAGAATTTGAAAGCGACGCTGTGCTCAGCGCTGGTGAGCAGGCGGCTGCAGGCCATGGGTTTCGGCTGCTCGAGTGCGTGCTCAACGTGCGGGCGCTGTGCCCGCGCTGCAGTGCTGCAGAACAGCTGTAAGTCCAGCTGTCAGGGTTCGGCGACCCGGGTTCTGACGCCGCCGGTAAACCACCTCATAATCCGCGCACCGAGCTTCTGCACCACCCGACATCGCCCTTAACCGGACCCGTCGATGCGTGCTTGCTGCAGGTTTGTTGTCACGGTGACCTCACCCATGCGCATTGCCCAGATCTCTCCGCTTCACGAGAGCGTGCCGCCCCTGCGTTATGGCGGCACCGAGCGCGTGGTTCACTACCTCACCGAAGAGCTGGTGAAGCGGGGCCATGAGGTGGTGCTGTTTGCCAGTGGTGATTCGAGCACCAGTGCTGAGCTCTACCCCTGCGTGCCCGAGGCGTTGCGGCTGGCGGGCTACACCGGTGATCCAACGATCCATGAGGTGATCCAGCTCGATCAGGTGGTCGCCGAACTGGATCGCTTCGACATTCTCCATTTCCACACAGGGCATTTTCATTTCCCGCTGGCGAGCCGCCTGCCGGTGCCGTTCCTGAACACCCTGCATGGACCGCTCTCGGCTCCCGAGCAGCGCGACCTGTACCGCCGCTTCCAGGCGGTGCCATTGGTGTCGATCTCCGATGCGCAGCGGCTGCCTGTGCCTGAAGCCCATTGGCTTGGCACCGTGTATCACGGCCTGCCGATGGATCTCTACCGCTTTGAGCCGAACCCTCAGCCCTATCTGGCGTTTATCGGCAGGGTGTCGCCTGAGAAGCGGCTTGATCGCGCCATTGAGATTGCCACCGCTGTGGGTCTGCCGCTGAAAGTGGCCGCCAAGATCGATCGCGCCGATAACGCCTACTACCGCGACGTGATCGAGCCGATGCTGCAGGGCAACCCCCTGGTTGAGTTCATTGGTGAGGTCGATGATGCCGGCAAGCAGGAGCTGCTCGGCAATGCGCTGGCGCTGCTCTTCCCGATCGATTGGCCCGAGCCCTTCGGTTTGGTGATGATCGAAGCCAATGCCTGCGGCACCCCGGTTGTGGCCTGGCGCAACGGCTCCACCCCCGAGGTGATCGAAGAGGGCATCAACGGCACCCTGGTCGAGTCGATCGAGGAGGCCATTGAGGCCGTGCGTCACATCGAGGGCCTCGAGCGCGAGCGGGTGCGCGCCAACTTCGAAGTGCGCTTCAGTGCTGCCCGGCAGGCCGAAGACTATGAAAACCTTTACCACCACCTGATTCAGGCGCGCCGTAGCCAGACTCAGATGGTCGTGCCCACGCTGCATGCCGCATGACCAGTTACCCCCGTTCGTGCTCAAGGACGGGGAAACCTTTGCCATGCTCGATGGGCGGGGTGAGATCTGCCCTGAAACCCATCCCGACTCGGGCATTTTTCATCGCGGCACCCGCCATCTGAGTCGCCTGCAGCTGTTGCTCTGGGGGCAGTCAGCTGCGGTGCTCAGCTCGACTGAGCGCGGCGAGATGGGTGTGCATGTCAGCCATCTCACCAACGACAACAGTTGCGATGGCCCGCCGCAGGGTGTGGTGCATCTCGAGCGCAGCACGGTGCTCACCCCCAGGGCCTGCCTGCAGGAGATCAGCTTCACCAACTATGGCGAAGGCGTGCTGCAGGTGCCCCTGAGCGTGCGCTGCGATGCCGACTTTCGCGACATTTTTGAGGTGCGTGGCGCCAAGCGTCAGCAGCGCGGCAGCACCGTGCTCAGCTGCAGTGGCGATGCACTCGAGTGGCGCTACATGGGCCTCGATCAGTGCGAGCGCCGCACCCTGGTGCGACTCAGTGCGCCGGTGGAGCAGGTCGGTGACGATCAACTCAGCCTGAGCCTGACGCTGGAGCCGCGCCAGCCGCAGCGGCTTGTGCTGGAGCTCGAGTTCGTGCAGGCCGATGCGGCTGTGGTCTTTGCCTGCCCGCCCGAGCAGGCGTTCAACCAGGCCTTGGCCGGCACGATCGCCCGCTTTCGCGAGGCGCGCAAGCGTTCAGCTCTGATCAGCAGCGACAACCCCGCCTTCAATGCCTGGCTGGCCCGCTCCTACTCCGATGTGCATCTGCTCTCGAGTGAACTCGAGCATGGCCTCTACCCCTACGCCGGGGTGCCCTGGTTCAGCTGTCCCTTTGGCCGTGACGGTTTGATCACAGCCCGTCAGATGCTGCTGGTCGAGCCCCGCCTGGCGCGTGGGGTGCTCGGGTTTCTGGCCGATCAGCAGGCCAGCGGTTGCGATGCCACAAGCGACGCCCAACCCGGCAAGATCCTGCATGAGGCGCGTCAGGGCGAGATGGCGGCCCTCGGCGAGGTGCCGTTTGCCCGTTACTACGGCACGGTCGATGCCTCGCCGTTGTTTGTGATCGTCGCGGCCGACTACCTGGCCCGCAGCGGCGACAACGCTTTTGTTGAATCGCTGCTGCCGGCGCTTGAGGCGGCCATGGCCTGGATTCAGCAGGCCGAGGCAGGCAGCTTCGATGGCTTTCTGAGGTATCAGTGCGCGGCCCAGGGTGGCCTGCGCAACCAGGGTTGGAAGGATTCTGATGATGCCGTGCATCACAGCGACGGTCGCCTGGCCGAAGGGTCGATTGCGCTGTGTGAGGTGCAGGCCTACAGCTACGGCGCCCACCGGGCCATGGCGGCGATCTTGCGCCATTTTGGCCGTGCCGAGGCTGCCGAACCGTTGCTGCAGCAGGCTGACCGCCTGCGCCAGCGCTTTCATGCGGCGTTCTGGGTTGAGGCGATCGGCACCTACGCCATGGCGATCGATGGCGAGGGCAAGCCGTGTGCGGTGCGCAGCTCCAACGCCGGCCATTGCCTCTGGAGTGGCATTGCGATGCCTGAGGCCGCGGCCTCGATCGCGCGTCAGTTGCTGGCCCCCAGCAGTTTCAACGGCTGGGGCGTGCGCACCCTCGATGAGCGCGAAGAGCGCTACAACCCGATGAGCTATCACAACGGCTCGATCTGGCCCCACGACAATGCGCTGATCGCGTTGGGTCTGGCGCGCTATGGCTACCGGCAAGAGGCGATGCGCATCCTTACCGGGCTGTTTGACACGGCCCGGGCGATGCCAATGCTGCGGCTGCCTGAGCTGTTCTGCGGCTTTGCGCGCCGCGAAGACGAAGGCCCAACCCATTACCCGGTGGCCTGCAGCCCCCAGGCCTGGGCCAGTGGCTCGGTGTTTGCCTTGCTTGAGGCGGTGACGGGCATGGCGATCGGCAAGGACGAGACCACCGGCCGGGTGCAGGTGCGGTTGCGCCATCCGGTGCTGCCGCGCCGCATCAATGTGCTCGAAATCAGCGGTCTGCGCCTGGGTGAGGAGGAGATCGATCTGCAGCTGCACCGCGGTGAACACGACGTGGGCGTGCTGGTGCGCCGCCGCACCAGTGGGGTGGATGTGCTGATCAGCAAGTAAGCGAGCGGCATTCGCAAATCCAGTTGTTTTTGAGAATCGCTTGCAAAAAGCCGGGGTTCTTGTTTAGGTTGCGAGTCATTCGCAATAAGCCCGTAGGCGTCATGGCCTTTTCTCTGCTCAAGCCCCCAGGCGTTCAGCGCGGCGAGCGCGCCTCGGCGGTGCGCTTGCCCCTGGGCCAGTCGGTGCTGCTCAGTGCCGGCATGCGCCCTGAGGGCTCCTGTCTTGAGGTGCTTGAGGGGGTGGCACGGGTCTATTGCCCCTGCGAAGAAACCGAGGGCATGACCCTGGCCTTTTTGCAGCCTGGCGATCAACTGCGCACCGATCGCCTCTGCAGCGAAGGGGTCTGCGTCGAGGCGCTGACGCCGTTGCTGTTTTGCAGTGCTGCCGAACCGCGCGCTGGTGATGGCTTCGATGCGGTCAACGAGTGGACTCTGCAACTGCTGCGCATTCGCCATTTGGGCCAGGCCGAGCAACGCCTGCATGCCCTGTTGGCCCTGCTGGTGAACCGTCTGGGGCGCCGCTGCGGTGGCTGGTGCGATCTGCCCTTTCGCCTGACCCATGAGCGCATCGGCGAGCTGATCGGCACCACCCGGGTCACCACCACGCGCATGATGTCGCGCTTTCGCCAGGCCGAGTGTCTCGAGGTGCCCAGCGGCGAGTCCGGTTTGAGGTTGGCGCCGCACTGGGTCGAGCGCGCCCCCCTAGCGGCAGCCTGAATGGCCGTTGCCGAGAGCTTGCTGAGCAGCCTGTGCCGCGAGAGCTGCTGGTTGCGCACACGGCTCGGCCGTTTGAGCGCTGATCTGCGCGGCACGCAGCATCCAGCCCTGGCCGGCCGCTTGCGGCGTGAGCGTGAGACGCTGTTGGCGCGCCGTCGCGAACTGCAGCGTCTGTGCCAGCAGCTGCGCGCTCTGGGCGCCGCGGACGCGTCGCCGGCGCTGGCCCTGCTGCAGGAGTTGACCTGCAGGCCGATCGTCTGCAGCTGAGCTCAGCCGGCCAGCGATGCCGGTTGGCTGTTGCCGGCGCTCAGCTCGCCGTCGATCACCAGCAGCGCCGTGGCATCGCCGCGGCCCAGTCGAACACGGCCGAGCAGGTGGGCGACGTGGTGCTCAGCAGCGATCTGGCCCTGAATGATTGGATCGAGAAACACCGTTGTGCGCACGTCGGCAGCCCGCTCGGCCAGGGCATAGAGCTGCTGCAGCGAGGTGGTGACCTCCGCCTCCATCTGAAACACCGCAGCCAGGATCTCTTCGACGTTGCTCCACTGCTGACGCGGAGCCGGCAGGGCTTCAAGGGTGACGCTCTGGGCCCTTGAGATCAGATAGTCGGCAAACAGCGAGGCGTGCTGCTGCTCGTCGGCCGCCTCCTGCTTGAAATGCTGCACGAAGCCACGCAGCTCGCGCTCGGCGCACCACAGGGCCATGGCCGTGTAAGCGATGTTCGCCTGACGTTCCATGCTCAGGTGTTGCTGCAGTCCGTCCAGCAGGTCGGGCTCCATCGCCTGGGCCATGGCACGGCCACTGGGGCCTGTGCTGATGGAGCCGCTGTTGCTGCCGGCAATGCTGCTTTGAACCATGGCTGGGTCGTCGCTGCTTGAGGCCAAAGCTAGCGATGGTCAGCCTTTGGCGCCCCGTGGCTTGGCGTGATTGATGGCACAGGCCGCTGTGACCAAGGGTTGCGCTGGGCCTGCCAGGGCGCAAAGGAGAATCGTTTGCAATTAGGCTGGCTGCAGCTGTTCTGCCCGTGCCCGAGCCATGGCTGTGCCCCTCGGCCCATCCCTCGAAACCAGTGGCCTTGGGCGGGTGTTGGGTCGCTTGCTGGCCTTGAAGAAGAAGGGCTGCAAGAAGAAAAAATGCTCCAACTGGAAAGGCGGCAAATGCCGCTGTGGCCGCGATTAGACGCGAGCCAGCCATCTGTTGTTGCCGCTCAGCGGCGATCGAGCGCCGGCACCAGGGCGGCCGCGGCGATCAGCCCGAACAGCATGATCAACAGCGCCGGTGCCATCGCCGCACCAACGCGCTCGTCACTGGCGTACTGAAACACCCGCACCGCCAGGGTGTCGAAATCAAACGGCCGCAGCGCCAGGGTCAAGGGCAACTCCTTGACCACATCGACAAACACCATCAGTGCCCCCACCAGCAATGGGCCGCGCAGCAGCGGTAGATGCACGCGCCGCAGCACATCGCTCCAGGCGCTGCCCAGGCTGATCGCGGCCTCATCAACGCTGGGGGGAATGCGCTCAAAGGCGGCATCGAGGCCTTGTTTGCTGACCGCCATGAAGCGATCTCCGTAGCCCCACAGCAGCAGGAGCAACGGGCTCAGGGCGAGCGGCCCGCCCAACACGATCAACCCCAACGCCAGCACGCTGCCCGGCACGGCATAGCCCAGGCCGGCCACAAAGCTGAGTTGCCTGACGCCGAGCTGGGGGCTCCAGCGGCGCACAATCGCCAGCAGCAGCGCCGCCATCACCGTGACGCCTGCGGCAGCCAGCGCCAGCGACAGGCTGCGCATGGCCAGGGGCAGCAGCTCGCTCCAGGCCTGGACATTGAGGTTTTGCCAGCCATCCGCCATCCACACCAGTGGAATCAACAAGGCCACAGCAGGCGGCAGGGCGCACACCACGACCGCCAGCGCTGCCCGCCAGCCCTGCAGCTGCCAGAGCGGTTGATCCGATGGCGCGCCGCTGAGGTTCCAGCGGCGGCTGCGCCGCCGCAACTGCCGCTCACCGGCGATCAGAACCCCCACGATCGCCAGGGCCACCAGCGACAGCAGGGCCGCTCCCTTGGGATCGCCATCGACCTGCCAGCGATCAAGAATGCCCGCCGAGAGGCTTGGCACACCCAGCAGGCGCACGGCACCCAGCTCGTTGACCACCTCCATGGCGCTCAGGGCCACCCCGGCTCCGATCGCAGGCAAGGCGATCGGCAGGGCCACCCTGAAGAAACAGCGCCAGGGCCCGACCCCCAGGCTGCGGCTGGCCTCCATGAGGCGGCGTCCACTGACGGCAAAGCTTTCGGTGCTCAGCAGAAACACATACCCGTAATTGGCCAGGCTGAGCAGGGCAATGGCCCAGCCCAGCCCATGGATGCGCAGCCCGCGGTAGCTGGCCCAATCGATCAGGCTGGCCGCCAGCAGGTAGGCCGGAATCGCCATCGGCAGCAGCTGGGCGATGCGTAACAGACGTCGCCCCGGGAAGCTGCACTCGGCCGTGAGCCAGCCCGTTGCCGTTCCCAGAATGGCGCCGGCAAGCCCTTCACCAGCGACCAGGGCCAGGGTGCCGCGCACCTGATCGGCGCCATCGACCCCCAGCTCCATCGCGGCAGCCTCGCTGCCGATGAGCGCTTCCCATAGCAGGGTGAGCAGCGGCAGCAGAGCCAGCAGGCTCACCGCAACCACCGCCACCACCAGCACCAGGCGCCGGTCTCCCTTGGGCCATGCCGAAAGCATCAACGCTCTGCCGACTCCCTCACTGCCAGCCAGCCTGCGTCATCAGCTGCACGGCCTCGCGGTTGCGGCGACCCAGCTGCTCCATCGACACCTGTGAGGCCTTAAAGGCGCCGAACCGTCTGAGGGTGGGGTTGTTGCCCCAGCCCCGCAGGGGGTACTCGTTGTTGGCAGCGGCATAGCCTTCGCCCGAGCTGGGCGAGGCCAGAAATTCGAGCAGTCGCTGCGCCGCCGCTGGGTTGCTCGCGTTGCGGGTGACCCCACCAGCGGTGATGTTGATGTGGGTCGGGTTGGGCCAGACCACCCGCACCTTCTGGGCGATCTGGCGATCAGCGGCGTTCTCACCGCTCAGCAGCCGCGCCAGGTAGTACTGATTGGCAATGGTGACGCCGCACTGCCCCTGACCCACGGCGCGCACCATCGTGGTGTCTGAGCTGTAGAAGGGTTGGCCATTGTTGGCGACCACCCCACGAAGCCACTGGGCTGTGGCCCTGGCGCCGCGGCGCACCAGCTCATCGGCCACGAGCGACTGGTTGTAGACGCTGGCGCGGTTGCGCAGGCACAGCTTGCCTTTGAGCTCTGGCCGGCTCAGGTCGTTGTAGGTGCGAATCAAGGCCGCATTGACCTGGGCGGGGTTGACCATGACCGGCCGGGCCCGGCGCGTCAGGGCGTACCAGCGCCCGCCGGGGTCGCGCAGATTGGCGGGCACGTCCTTGTTGAGTTCGGATGAGCGGATCGGCCGGAACAGGTTGGCCTGCTGAGCCCGGTACAGACGGGCCGCATCGACCAGCACCAGCAGATCGGCTCTGCTGCGGCTGCCTTCGCTGCGCAACCGCTGAATCAACTCATCGTCTTTGCCCTCGAGCAGATTGACCTTGATGCCGGTGCGCCGGGTGAATTCGGCGTAGAGGGCCTTGTCGGTGTTGTAATGCCGCCCGGAGTACACATTGACCTCCTGTGGCGGGCGGCTCTGCGCCATCACCAGATTGACGCTGCCTGCGGCGGCAGAGGTGAGCACGACCCCGCCCAGGGCAAGCGTGCAACGCAGCAGTGATGGGCGATCCATGGTCTGACGTGATCGGCGAGCCGCAGGCCGCAGCGATGCGTTCTGCGTGTGCCAATCACCCTATGGATCAGGTTTGGCTGCAGCCGTGACCAATGGAAGCAACGGCTGTGCCTTTTGCTACAGCGTTGCTCAGCCTCGGGGCCGAACCCGCACTGGCACCAGCGCGGGTTGCATCAGCCCGCCGCCGCCGTTGTCGTCGTCGGAGTCGGTGGTCAGCCAGAGGGCCAAGCCAAACAGGGTGAGCACCGCGGCAAACACGAAGGCTTCGGCCATGGCACTCCATGCAATGGGCGCACCATAACCAGCCTGGCCAGCTTTGGTGTAGCGGCTGTTACGCCAGCGGTGCCAGGGCCAGAACGCCTCCCGCCAGGCTCAGAGCCGCCGCCAGCACAAGGGTCCAGCGCAGCGCCAGGCGCCGTAGCGACAGGTGGGTGATCCCTACCACCAGGGCCGAAGCCAGCAGGGCTCCCAGCCACCAGCCGGCGTGACCGGCCGGGGCTTCCTGGCCATGCAGCAAGGCATGCACCGCTACCGCTGCTGCAGCCAGGCTGCCGATGAGCCCCAACGCGGGGCGCTGCTTCATGCGATCGAGCTGCAGGGTCAGCAAGCCCAGCGACGCAACCGACAGGGCGGCCAGCACTTCGGCAGCAGGGAGCTGGCCGCCGCTGCTGCCTGCCACGGCGCCGATCAGGGCGCCGGCCAGGGCAAACAGCAGCACCGCGGCGCCCACGTAAGAGCTGAGCACCCCCACGCCCAGCAGCAGCAGCAGGTGATCGAGCCCCAGCAGGGGGTGGGTGGCGCCGCTGAGCAGGCCGCCATCGGCGAGGCCATGGGCGCCTGCAGGCAGGGCCGAGAGCAGGCTCAGGCCCAGGCCAGCTGCAGCAGCCGGCACCAGCTGGCGGGCGAGGTTCGAAGAGGTCATGGAATCGGGCCGGTCCGCGCCGGCAGCGAGAAGGACAGTGGTCGGGCGAGCGTTCTGACTGAGGCGCAAGCGCCATCACAGCTGCGGGACAGTGGCGGAATCGGGCGAACCCTCACCGGACTTTCCTCGTTGCCTCTGCGGACTGAATCCGCAGAACCCATCTCCAGTATTGCCGCCCCTGCCCCCAGTGGGGCCTCTGCCTCAGGCGAATTCCTTGCCGGCGTTGGGGGCCACGCAGGCCCGCAGCTGCTGGCGCAGCTTGGCGTGATCGAGATTCCTGCCGATCAGCACGATCTGGTTCTTGCGCTCAGCGCTGGGCCAGTCGGAATCGTCAATCGAGAAGCGCTTGCCGGCCAGGTGAAACACATGGCGCCGCTCACTTTCGTTGAAACAGAGAATCCCCTTGGCGCGGAAGACGCCGGCGGGCAGCTGGTTGTCGAGGAAGTTCTGGAACTTGCGCAAGGCAAACGGACCCTCGGCTGCAAACGAGAGGGAGGTGAAACCCTCGATCGCCGCATGGTCGGGGTGGTCGGCGTGGCTGTGATCGTGGTGGTGCGCGTGGTTGTGGTTGTGAGCCCCTTCGTGCTGGTGACCATGGTCATGACCATGGTCGTGTTCGCAATGGCCGTGGTCATGGTCGCAACCGCTGTGGTCCTGCTGGGCGACGACCTTGTCGCTTTCAAACAGGCCCACGCTCAGCAGCAGCGGCAGCGGCACCTCGCCCTTGACCGCGCGCAGGATGCGGGCATCGGTCTTGATGCGGCGCAGCTCGTCTTCCAGTGACGCGAGGCGCGCTTCGTCGACCAGGTCACATTTGTTGAGCAGCAGCATGTCGCTGTAGACGACCTGGGCCCTGGCCACCTCGCCCTCGAGGATCTCGGGCCCGAAGTTCTCTGCATCCACCAGGGTGATGATCGAGTCGAGCCTGGTGGCATCGCGCAGGTCGCTGCCCAGGAAGGTCATCGCCACCGGCAGCGGATCGGCCAGGCCCGTGGTCTCGACCACCAGGTAGTCGACCGGCTCGGGGCGATCCAGGATGCGATACACGGCATCGAGCAGCTCGCCGTTGATCGAGCAGCAGATGCAGCCGTTGCTCAGCTCGACCATGTCGTCGCCGGTGGCGACCATCAGGTCGTTGTCGATGCCGATCTCACCGAACTCATTGACCAGAACGGCGGTCTTGAGCCCCTGCTGGTTGCTGAGAATGTGGTTCAGCAGAGTGGTCTTGCCCGCCCCCAGAAACCCGGTGAGGATTGTGACCGGCAGGGCCGCGTGTTGCTCCTGCGTGGTGGGTTCGAGGCTTGTGGCGCTTGCTGTCATGGCAACAACGGGGGCCTGTGGGCTTGGCTTGACAACCGTTTTCACACCCTAGAGGTGATGGCCCAGGACCTGAATCTCAGGACCTCAGAAGCTGAACTGGGTCTTGATCAGGGCGCCGAGCTGGTTGAAGCTCTGGCCGGCGGGGGTGTCCTGGCCCAGGGGGCGCGACAGATAGAACAGTGCCGGGGTGATGCTGATGTTGTCGGTCACCTGGAATGAATACCACCACTCCCACATCCAGTTGCCGTCGTTCGGCGAGCCGCCGCCGCTCTGGGCCGTGGCAAAGGGTGCCTGGCCAATGGCCATGCCTGCGGCGTTGCCCTTCCTGAAGGCATCAGCCCAGTTCAGCCCCACACTCCACGACTGCGATGTGGTGGGTGTGCCGGCAGGCTGCACTTGGCTGAACGTCGTGCTGTTGAGGCCCCAGCCGGCGCTGATCGAGGGAAGCCAGCCGCTCTGTTTGGGCTGCCAGTAACCGCTGATCGCAAAGGCGTTGGTGAGGTTGGGGGTGCTGTTGAGCACGTTCATCAGGTACCCCGTGCCATAGGCGGCGCCCATGCGCTGCACCGCGGAGTAGAGGAACGCCGCCCCCCACTGTTCCTGTTGGTAGCCCAGCTGCAGCGTGCCACTCGAGACCGCGTTGGCCGTGCCGATGCCACCTCTCGCCGGGGAGCCGTCGGCACCATTGGCTGCCACATAGCTACCGCTGATGCTGAAGCCGTTCTGTTGCCACCAGAGACCGATGCCGGGGCCCAGATTCTTGTTGTAGGCGATCGGTGCGCCGTTGAGGGTCAGCACATCGAGCACCGTGGCACTGGGGTAGACGCTGGGCCACAGGGCGAGCATGTCCTCCTGTCCCACGCGGCCGCCCATGGTGGCGGTGAAGCCGGCTCCGATCGGCAGCTGGTAGTACAGCTTGTCGATGCCGACAACATTGGCGCCACTGTCTTCCTGGAAGGCCACCTCCAGCTGGCTCAGGGTGGTGGGTCCGCCGCCGCCGAAGCTGTTGCTGGTGCCGTCAAAGTTGCCACTGCGCAGCACCGTGCGCAGCAGGTCATTGCCGTTGAAGCTGGTGTCAAAGTTGAGCTGCACGTCGTAGTTGAACGTGACGGCGTTGGTGAGCGGCAGGGCCCCCTGACTCACGCTGTTGACCGTGTTGGCACTGCCGTTGATGGCACTGCCGCCAAAGGCGGTGCCCCCAAGCACCATGGTGGCCTGGCCGCTCAACTTGGTGGTCGTGGAGAACTGCTGGGCCTCCAAGACGCCCACCTTGGCCTCCAGCCCGTCGACGCGGCCCTTGAGCATGGCGCGTTCCTTGGCGAACTCGGCCATCAGCCGCTTGAGCTCATCGCTGACCTCGCTGACGCGGTCCAGGCAGGCATTGAGCAGGGCCGCTGCCTCAAAGCGGGTCATGGCCTTGCCGCCGCGGTAGGTGCCGCCTGGGTGGCCCGCCGCGCAGCCATAGCGCTCGATCAGATTGCTCAGGGCTTGGTAGGCCCAGTCGGTTGGCTTGACGTCGCCGAACTGGGCGATGTCGCTGACCTGCTCACTGCTGGCATAGCGGGCGATGGCGCTCAGGTTGAGCTCGCCGGCTTGGGCGTCATCGACGGCGGCGAAGGGGGCCAGAAGGGCCAGGGCCACGGGACTGAGCCAGGGGTGTGCGACAGATGCCATCAGAACGGTTGCCTCAGAACGGAGCGGCGGCCCATGGGGAACACCATGTTGAGAATGATAATGGTTATCACAAGTTGTGCGGCGTCTTGATCTGGCCATCTGCTGGCCCTGTTGGGTGGGCGATGGGGCGCACTGCGTTTCCCCTGGCTGTGACAAAACGCACGAGCATCGGCAGTCCATGCTGCGTCGTTTGGTCAGCGATGGCGCTGGTCAGATCTGGTCGCAGCGCCCAGGCTTGCACCAGTTTCTGGATTCACGATGCTGCGTCTGCGTGGTGATCGCAGCAGCCTGCTGGCTGCCCTGCTGCTGCACTGGAGTGAGCAGCAGCTTCAGTTGCCGCTCACCCCGCGGCGCCCTGGTGGCGCTGCTGGCACTCGCCGCAGAGTCCGAAAAATTCCAGGGTGTGAAACAGGGGCCTGAAGCCCCCCAGTTGGCCGGCATCGAGGTGAACGCTGTGCACGGGGCAGCTCTCGAGGGTGGTGGTGCTGCCGCAGTCGACGCAGGTGAGGTGGTGCTCGTCGCGCTCGGCCGGGGCATAGAGCGCTTCGCCGCTGGGTAGATGACGGCAGCGCACCTCGCCCAGTTGCTGCAGTTGCCGCAGGTGCCGGTACACCGTGGCCAGGCCCATGGGGCGGCTCCCTTTGCGCAGGCGGGCGTGCAGATCCTGGCCCGACAGCTCACCCTTGCAGCGCTTGAGCTCCTTGAGCAGTTGCCCCTGTTTGGCGGTGAGCGGCACGGCTGATCTGCGTTGCTTCAGTTTTACCTGAGGCTGCTTGCTCGTGGCTGGCTGCTGCTCAGGGCAGTAGCCACAGGGCCAGCCGCGCCTGCTTGCCCAGCGGGCGCAGGGTCAGCGTGGTGGCATCGAGCAGCATCGCCTGGGGAGCGTTGCGGGAGCTCCAGGGCCTGAGCACCAGCAGCAATTGGTTGCGGCTGGGATCGAGGCTCAGCGGGGTGCCGGGCTCGAGCTCCCAGCCACTCAGGTTGCGGCGGGCCAGCACCTGCCCGTGGCGATTGAGCTCCAGCACGCTGAGCTCAGGCCGCTGAATGCCTTCGATCTGCGCGAGCCACACCCGCTCGCCGCCCCCCAGACAGCTGCTGGCGACCAGCGCCTGGGTGCCCAGCCACAGCTGGCGCGGGGCTTGCCCCGGCTCCACCAACTCGATCGAGCGGCGAAAGTCGGGCCAGTGACGGCTCAGCAGGGCGCGGCCAGAACGGGGGCAGAAGCTGCTCAGATCGCGGCTGCCCGGCAGGGTCTGCTGTCGCGCTGGCCGTGGCGGCAGGTCGTGCAGGCTGAGCCCTTCGCTGCTGGGCACCACCACAGCCCCGCCCTGGGGCAGCAGCCGCATCGGTCCGCTGGCGTCGAGCGTGAGTGGGCGGGGACGTTGCCCCTGGGGCCACAGCAGTGTTTGCACGCTCATGGGCTCGGGGCCGCCGCTCTGGATCAGCAGATCGCCGCGGCGGTTGCTGCTCAGATGGGCAAACAGGGCGCGCCCATCGCCCATGGGCTCGGGCTGCTCGGCACGCACCGCTGCCAGCCCCCGCGGGCTGGGTGCCAGGTTGCGCTGCAGCAGCCGAATCCGCCAGATCTGCTGCCCGCCGCCGCTGCGGCTGACCAGCGCCACACCGGAGCCGTCGCCCAGCGGTTCGACCGCCAGAATCTGCTGCCACACCGGCGAGATCGGTTGCCAGCGGCCATCGTTGTGCCGCAGCTGCAGCTGCTCGCCGCCCGCCACCACCGCCACTACCAGCACCCGCGGGCGCGGATCCCAGAGCCAGCGGCTGGGGAGCAGCACCTGGCCGCGGCGATCGCGGCCCGCCAGCGTGAGGCTGATCGGCCCGCTGATGCGGCTGCCTTGCTCAAGGCTGAGCTTGAGCCGGTTGCCGCTGCCCAGCCAACGCACCGCCAAGGCAGGATTGAGGCGGCTGCCGGCGGCCAGGCTGGCGCGGTCCATGGGCCGGCTGAACTCGAGCTCCAGCGCCGCCGGCCCGCTGCTGGCCTCGCTCTGGCGCAGCGCCACCAGCCGCGGCGGCAGACGCAGCAGCAGCTGTTGCTGCAGCCCCGCCAGGGCCAGCGGCAGCCCCAGGGCCAGGGCCAGGCGGTTCATGGCTCCAGCGGCCTGGCCGGCCGCCTGATCGGCGTGATCCGCTGCGGGATCACCACCAGCTCTTCACCCTCGGCGCCCTGCTGCACGGCCATCTCACCATTGATCTGCAGCCACTGATCAGCCCTGGGCAGGGGTTGATCGCTGGGCCAGCGCACCGGCAGGCCGATGGGCGTGGCATCGGCCAGGCAACAGCGCACCAGCAGCCGTCCCAGCAGGGGCGGGCCATCGGCGCGGGGCAGCACAAAACCGCTGATCCGCACCGGATCGCCCACGTACAACCGTGGATCGCTCTGGGTGCGCAGCAGCCGCACCCAGTCGGTGAGGCTGCGCTGGGCCGGCGGCAGCACAAAGGCCAGTTCGGCCTCGCTGCTGTCGTCGCCCGGCCGCCGCTGGGCCAGGTCGGCAAACGAGGGGTTCGGCGGCAGCGCGATCAGCAGCAGCGCGATCAGGGCGGTGGCGGCGCTCAGCCGCCATTGCTGGGGCGTCGCAGCACCAGGTGCGGCAGGCGCTTGCCTGTGCCGCTGCGGCAGCACCAGCGCCACCGCCCAGATCAGCAGGGCCAGGCCCGCCAGGCTCACCAACGGATGAAACACCTCGCGCAGCAGCAGATCGAGCCGCCCATCGCTGCTGGCGCGCAGCAGCACCAGGCCCCACAGGGCCAGCCCGGCTGCCTGCAGATGGTGGCTTTTCACAGCGGCCACTCTCACAGCAGCCACAGGTTGATCCACTGGCCGATCAGCAGCACGCTGAGGCCGGCGCCAGCTGTGGCCAGCAGCAGGCCCCTGGGCTTCAGCAGCAATCCCAGCAGGCCGGCCAGCTTCAGGTCGATCACCGGACCGAGCAGCAGAAACGCCAGCAGGGCACCCGGTGTCACCTGGGCGGCAAAGCTCAGGGCCAGAAAGGCATCAACGCTCGAGCACACTGAGATCACCAGGCTCAGGGCCATCAACGCCAGCACCGACCCGGTGGGGCTGCTGCCCAGGGCCAGCAGCCATTGGCGCGGCAACAGCGTCTGCATCAGTGCCGCCAGCAGGCAGCCCGCCACCAGCAGCAGGGCCAGCTGCAAAAACTCGCGACCGCCGTGCTGCAGCACCTCCTGCAGGGGTGGGCGCGGCGTTGGGGTGGGAGATGGCTCGACCGCGGTGCCGCTGCCACCGGGCACCCCGACCAGGCCCGTGCGCCGCTGCAGCAGGTTCACCGTGCTCAGCGGTTGGTTGAGCCGCCGTTCGGCCAGCACATCGCTTTGCAGCAGCTGCTCTTCGGGAATCAGACGCAGCAGCAGACACAGCGCCAGCGACACCAGCACCGCGCCGATGGGCCTGGCCATCAGCAGCCACGGTTGATCGGGGAACGCCGCCCAGGTGCTGGCGATCACGATCGGGTTGAGCACCGGCGCGGCAAACAGAAAGCCCAGGGCGCTGCCCAACGGTGCCCCGCCCACCAGCATGCGCCGCGCCACCGGCACGTTGCCGCACTCACAGGCCGGTAGGGCAAAGCCCAGCGCGGCGCCGCTGAGCGGCCCCAGCAGCGGGTGCGTGGGCAGCCGCCTCAGCCAGCTGCCGCCGGGCGCGAGCCAGCGGGCCAGCGCTGAGATCAGCACGCCGATCAACAAAAACGGCAGAGCTTCGATCAGCAGCCCCTGAAACAGCGCCCAGGCGGTGCTCAACGGCAAGTCCCATAACGGCGTTGGTGGGTGACCCTAGGCCCCAAGACGGATGATTTGGCTTGTTACTGCTGGGGCTATGGCCTTCGCCTCATGCTGGTTGAAGCGCTGTGAGAGGAGGGAAGTGCTGAAGTCCTCCATGAAGACGGACGTTGCTTCAACCTGGGATGGCTATACTTAGGCAAATTACATATAGTGCAAGTCGGAGAAAGTGATCACAGGCCTGCATCGTCAAGATGAGGCATGTTGGGTAGTTCTCCGACAGAAGGTGGAGCCATTTGCTGAGCAATGACCCAGTTGGTGGCGGCTTTTTGTGTATGCCAAGCCTGCAGGAGCTGCTTGGCGATGTTGCGCAGCTCGCTGGTGTCCGCAGTGGCATCAATGGCGCGGCTGAAGCGTTCGATCTCGAACTGCTGGCTCACGCTCAGGTTGATCGGCATGCTCATCGAAATGTCCCTCCGAGTGGAGCCAACGTATCGATCTGCATCGGTCTCGAAGTAGCGGTGGCTACCCGCGCCCTGTTTCGTCAGTGTTTCAAGTTGTCAACGCTGCCGGCGTGGGTTCGCGATTGATCAGTGCTGTCACACAGATTGATTAGTCATTGTCATCAGTTCCGTGCGCTGCAGCTGGAGCGAGCATGTTGAGGTGGCCCAAAGGCTTGGGGCAACTGCACCTGATGAGCTGGGCACTGCCTTGGCGCTCATGGGAGCAGCGTTGCTGATGGCTGCGCAGGACCTGCTGGTGCAGGACAGTGCGCTGATGGTGCATTGCGAGTGAGCGCGCGCTGGCTCTGCGCGTTGGCCCCTAAGGATTGCTAAAGTTGTAGCGATGGCTACTTGGAGAGGGTCAATGCTCTCCATAGCTTGAAACCTTCAGGCCCGAGGTGGCCATGGATTTTGACGCTGAGTTTCGCTTGAAAGCTGGCTCTGGCGCGATGGGCGCTCAGGGGGAATCACCGACGTCGAGGTTGAGCTGCCGTGTGATCTACCTGCAGGCCACCAGCGAGGAGCCTCGCTCGATGCCTGATCACTGGGAGCACGTGGCAGAGGGTTGCCGCAAGCTTTACGAGACCTCCAGTTGGTAGCGGACAGCCGTCAACGACTGAGGCGAGGGCGTTCAGTCATGCGGTGAAGACTTTCTAAGCATTGATCAATCTGTGCTGTTTGCTGCATTTTGAGGCTTTGGCTTGGTCGAGGGTTGAAACCTGATCCAGCGCCTTAAGGCCTGCTGTGCCTGATGTCCATGACGACCCAACCACTGCTTGGCCCCAGCACCCAGCAGCCGCCCTTGAAAGAGGCCATACGACGGCACCTGTTCTTCAGTCAGGCCAAGTCGCCCTCGCTGGCAACGCATCACGATCACTACATGGCGCTGGCCTTGGCGGTGCGCGATCGCCTGCTGCAGAACTGGGTTGAAACAGCCGAGGCCTATACAGAAGCTGGCGTACGCACAGTTTCTTACCTGTCGGCGGAATATCTCCTCGGCCCCCATCTTGAAAACAACCTTGTCAACCTCGGCATGCGCCAGGAAGCCGAGCGGGCCTGCAGCGAACTGGGTCTGGATCTGGCGGCACTGATCGCTTCTGAGCCTGAACCGGGCCTGGGCAATGGCGGTCTGGGCCGATTGGCAGCCTGTTTTCAGGAGTCTCTGGCATCACTGGAACTGCCGGCGATCGGCTATGGCATTCGCTATGAGTTCGGCATCTTTCGCCAGTTGATTGGTCCTGATGGTCAACACGAAAGCACTGACTCCTGGCTGAACCAGGGCAATCCCTGGGAGGTGATTCGCCCTGAGTGGCGTTATCCGGTTCGGATCGGAGATCGCACCGTGGTGGGGGTTGCCTATGACACGCCGATCACCGGTTATGGCGTGCGCACAGCCAATACCTTGCGTCTGTGGTCAGCCATGGCGCCAGAGGCGTTTGATTTTGCCTCCTTCAATGCTGGTGATTACACCAGGGCGGTGCTCGCCAAAATGCAGTGCGAGACGCTCAGCAAGGTTCTCTATCCCAACGATGAGTTTGACCAGGGCAAGCGCTTAAGGCTCAGTCAGCAGATCTTTTTTGTGTCCTGTTCCTTGCAGGACATGCTCCGTATCCTCAAAAAGCAGGGACTGCCGGTCGAGCAGTTCCATCACAAGTTTGCGATTCAGCTCAATGACACCCATCCGGCCATCGCGGTGGCCGAGCTGATGCGGTTGTTGGTTGATGTCGAAGGACTGGATTGGGATCGTGCCTGGAGTGTCACGCTCGCCAGCCTCAGTTACACCAATCACACCCTGCTGCCAGAAGCACTGGAAACCTGGGGTGTGCCGCTGTTTGAAGAGCTTCTGCCGCGGCAGCTGCAGATCATTTACGAGATCAATGCCCGCTTTCTGCGGACTGTGCGTCTCCAGAATCCTGGTAAGCCCGACTTGCTGCAGCGCGTGTCGCTGATTGAAGAGGGCTCCCCCAGACGCGTGCGCATGGCCCATCTGGCTGTTGTAGGCAGCCATCACACCAATGGAGTGGCTGAACTGCACAGCCGCCTGTTGCGTGAACATGTTCTGCGGGACTTTGCCGAGCTGTGGCCAGAGCGCTTTACCAACGTCACCAACGGCGTCACCCCCAGGCGTTGGCTGGCTGTGGCCAATCCAGGCTTGTCGACGTTGCTGCAAGAGACCCTCGGCTCTGCATGGCCTCGTCAGCTTGATCTGTTGCAGCAGCTTGAGCCTTGTTTGGCCGAGGGCGGGTTTCTCGAGCGCTGGCAGCAGGCCCGTGAGCAGGCCAAGACCCGCCTGGCGAACCAGATCCATCAGCAGCTTGGGGTGCTGGTGGATCAGAGCTCACTGTTTGATGTGCAGGTCAAGCGCATCCACGAATACAAACGCCAGCATCTGGCTGCTCTCGAAGTGGTGCAGCGCTATCTGCGGCTGCGCAACGGTGAGGATCTTCCTCCACGTACGGTCATTTTTGGTGGTAAGGCTGCGCCGGGCTATGCCATGGCCAAGCTGATCATTCGCCTGATCGTCGGCATTGCCGATGTCATCAACATGGATCCAGCGATGGGCGGTCGCCTGCGCGTGATCTTTTTGCCGAATTTCAGTGTCAGCCTTGGCCAGTTGGTCTATCCGGCGGTTGATCTCTCTGAGCAGATCTCCACAGCCGGTATGGAGGCTTCAGGTACGGGCAACATGAAGATGGCGCTCAATGGTGCCGTGACCATTGGCACCCTCGATGGAGCCAATGTTGAGATACGCGAACGCGTCGGAGCCAACCACTTCTTCCTGTTCGGTCACGATGCCCAGGCGGTCAGTGATCTCAAGCGTAAGGGTTACCACCCCTCCATCTGGATTGATCACAATGCTGCTTTCAGCGAGGCGCTTGATCTGATCGGCTCAGGTCACTTCAGTGAAGGGGATCGTCAGCTCTTTCAGCCCTTGCTGGAGAACCTCTTCCATCGCGATCCATTTCTGGTGGCTGCTGATGCTGCCGACTACAGCCGTGCTCAGAACGCTGTTGATCAAGCCTGGTTGAACCAGCAGGGCTGGCTGATCTCATCGGTCACCAACACCATGCGCTGTGGTTTTTTCAGCAGCGATCGTGCCATTGCTGACTATGCCGAGCGCATCTGGAAGCTCAAACCGCACCCCATTACCCCATCGATGCCAACCGTGTGATGAACACCTCACCAACCATGGATGTACCCACTGCCTTTGCCGCCATCGCCTTGGCCGCGGTGTCCTGGGATGGATCGCTCAGTATGGCCGGCAGCAGGGCGTTGCGGCATGTTCTCGACTATCGCCATCCATTTCGCTCCTATGACGATGCCGCCATGGTGGCACTGCTGGATCGCTTGCTGGCCGATCTGCGCAGCAAGGGTGCTCAGCATCTGATGGTCGATGCCGCCCAGGGGCTCAACAGCGATCAACGGGCCACCGCCTATGCCGTGGCTGTCGAGATCATGCGCTCTGATGGTCCACTACTCGATGACGAATGCAACATCCTCGATCACCTTGCTTCTGTGCTGGAGCTCGATCAGGAGCTCACGGTTGAGGTGCGTTGCGTGATGGATCTGTTGCACGCTGATCTGGGCTGCTGAGGCAGACCCTTGCATCGACCGTCATTGTCAACGCGGCATGGGTTCGGGACTGCGGCAGACGTCTGAGATGGCTCGATGAAGAGCCATGAAGATCTTCGCTCTTGTTGCGCTGGACACACCAGCGTCGCCCCTGCGTTGCTCCACTGGTGCATCCAGTCGTACCCGCAGTAGCACCCGTGATGCCACACACAACCGCGTGTCTTCGTTTTCAGGATCCATCGGCTCCTTACAAGGGTGTCTGGACCCTGGAGGACCATGGACGGCTGGGGGTCAAGGCTTTTCATGCCACCTTTCACCGCCAGCCTGCGACAGGCTGTCTGATTGAACAGCGCAGCTTTGCAGCGCCGGCTCAAGCGCGCCAATTTGTGCACCATCTGCAAATGCATGGCTGGAGTGTGCTTGAGAAAGGGGCCACTGGCGGCTCCCTGCTCAATGGCGTGTTGTCCTCTTGAGTGGACTCCTTAGAACAGCTCCACTTCAACCCCGCTGCGGATGGTGCAGTCGCTGAGGGGATAGCTCACGCAAAGGAGTGCATAGCCGCTGCGGATCTGGTCGTCATCAAGAAATGACTGATCGCTTTGATCGACGCGGCCACTGATCAATTGAGCTGCACAGGTGCTGCAGGCTCCTGCGCGGCACGAATAGGGAAGATCAACGCCGAGATCTTCTGCGGCATCGAGGATGTAGGTGTCTTCAGAGCAGCTGAAGCTCTGGCCTCCCTCAATGCTGATGGTGTAGTCGGCCATGGTTCTCCGTCAGAGTCTTGGTTGAATCCTGGAAATCCCAGTGAGCTGGCTGCTGTGTTGTTGATCACAAATCGCTACTTGTCTGGATTTGTCTTCTGTTGGTGATTGCTCTGCTCCCTCTGGTGCTTGCGGGCACAGCGGTGGGACCGTTTGGGGTGTTGATTGACAGGCCGATCCTGAGCTGCCATGGACAACCGCGCGTCGCAAGGTGCCTGGCCCCTCAGGGGGTTGCAGCTGCTGCGTGACCCTGCGCTGAACCGTGGTACCGCCTTCAGCCTCGAGCAGCGTCAGGCTCTTGGGCTGGAGGGGCTGCTGCCGGCGCAGGTGGAAACGCTGGAACTTCAGGTGGAGAGAACCTGGCAGGCGTTCACTGCGCTGACTGGTGATCTGGAGCGCTTCGCGTTTGTCGATGGCCTCAGGCGCAGCAATCTTGTGCTGTTTCATCGCTTCCTCGCCGATCACCTCGAGGCGGTGTTGCCGATCGTCTACACCCCCACGGTCGGTGCGGTGATCCAGGGCTTCAGCCGCAGTTATCGCAGCCCGATTGATGGTGTGTTTCTCAATGCCACCCAGCGCGGACGCCTGCGCCAGGTGCTGGCCTCAAGCCTCTCTGGCCCCATCGATCTTGTGCTTGTCACCGATTCAGAGGGGATCCTCGGCATTGGCGATCAGGGCGTCGGCGGCATTCACATCTGCCAGGGCAAGCTGGCGGTCTACAGCCTCTGTGCGGGGCTCAATCCCAGCCGCGCCCTTGCGGTGGTGCTCGATGTCGGCACCAACCGCGACGCCTTGCTGGCCGATCCGCTGTATCCGGGGCTGCGGCAGCGCCGGCTTGTGGGTGACGACTACCTGGCGCTGCTGGATGAGTTTGTTGAGGCTGTTGATCAGGTCTGCCCTGGGGCCTGCCTGCACTGGGAAGATTTCGGCACCGGCACGGCCCAGCTGCTGCTCGATCGCTACCGCCAGCGCCTACCCAGCTTTAACGACGACATCCAGGGCACCAGTGGTGTGGCCACAGCCGCCGTGCTGGCTGCCACCGCTGGTCTGGGCCAGAGCCTCGCTGCGCAGCGCATGGTGATCTTTGGTGCCGGCACCGCTGGCTGTGGCATCGCAGCGGGGTTGCTGCGTCGACTGATGGCCAGCGGTCTGACGGCCGACCAGGCGCGCCGTCGCCTCTGGGCTCTGGATCGACCGGGCCTGTTGTTGCAGGGCAGCCCAGGTCTCAGCCCCGCTCAGCAGGCGCTGGCCCGCGATCCAGCCGAGGTCGACTCGTGGCCGCGCGACGCTCAAGGCCGCATTGACCTGCTCAGCGTGGTCGAGCAGGTCAGACCGACGGTACTGATCGGCACGTCGACCGTGGCAGGAGCCTTTTCGCGGCCTGTGGTGGAGGCCATGGCGCACCATTGCCCCCGTCCCATCGTTTTGGCGCTTTCCAACCCCACCGCCCTGGCGGAGGCCACACCGGCTGATCTGTTGGCCTGGACCAATGGGCGCGCCCTGGTGGCCAGTGGCAGTCCCTTTGCCCCGGTGAGCGGGCCTTGGGGTGAGCGGGTGATCGGTCAATGCAACAACTGTTTCCTGTTCCCAGGGCTCGGGTTCGCTGCGGTGGCAGTGGGTCTGCGCTGCATCGATGACGCCATGATCGATGCGGCTCTGGCGGCTCTGGCCGAGCAGATTCCTGCCCGCCGGCATCCCGATGCAGCTCTGATGCCGCCCCTGGATCAAGTGGCAGCTGTCGGGCAGGCCGTGGCCAAGGCGGTGGCCTTGTCTGGTGTCAAGCGCGGCTTGGCCCGTTTGGCTCAGACGCCTGAACAAGCCCTCTCGCGCCTTGAAGCAGCTCGCTGGCAGCCGCGCTACAAGGACGTGCTTTAAGAAGTGTTACGATGTCATGCAGCAGCAGATCATTCCAATGAGCGACTACAAAATTCCGTACCAGCGCACCGGCTGGGTTCCCTTTGCGGAGACCTGGAATGGCCGTATGGCGATGCTCGGTTTTGTGATCGCCATTGCCACCGAAGCCATCACCGGTGCCGGCATCCTGGCTCAGCTGGGTCTGGGCTGAAGCCCTGGGCCCGTCGCTCGCCAGGCCATGAAAAAGCCCCCTGGGCCTGCGTGCGGCAGGACAGGGGGCTTTGTTGTGTGAGTCGACGCGGACTCGATCAGTGCACGTAGTGCTGACCGCGGTAGGTCAGCTCTTTGTTGGTGCCGGTGGCCTGGGGCTCGTCGTGGTGGGCGTCGACGTAGGACACGCCGCGATAGGCCTTGGCCATCAGGAACTGGGCGTCGTCAAGGCGCTTGTCCTTGACCATTTTGGTCCGGATGATGTTGAGCACGTTCATCGTGGTCTCCGCAACGTCCGCGTCCCCGTTGCCTGGCGCGGATCGAACTGCGTCCATCCCGGGGGATGGATCAACGTGCCGTCACTCTGGCATTTAGTAGCGGTTGCTACAACCCCTTGCTGGCGAAGGGTTGCGTTTTTGTAGCAATTGGGTGTCAGCGCCATGCTGATCGAGGGGCGCCTCGCGCCTTGCTGCCTTGCTGTGACGCCCGATGACGATTTCGCCCCAGTCGCTGCCACCGATCGCCGGACGCGAGGCCGAGTTGCAGGCCCTGATGCGCAGCAGCAGCAGCAGGCCCGACGTCGCGGCTCCGCGCGATCTGGTCGGGATTCGCTCGGCCTTTGCCTGCGCCCTGCACATGCACCAGCCCACGATCCCGGCGGGTTCGGCTGGCGAGCTGATCTCCCATCTGCAATACATGGTTGAGCACCCGCACGAGGGTGACAACCACAACGCCGAGCCCTTTGCCCAGTGCTACCTGCGCATGGCGCAGCTGATGCGGCAGCTGATCGATCAGGGCAGGGGGCCACGCATCATGCTCGATGTCTCCGGCAACCTGCTCTGGGGCGTCGAGCAGATGGGGCGCCGCGACATCGCCGCGGCGTGGCGCGAGCTGGCCTGCGATACAGCGCTGCAGCGCCATGTCGAGTGGCTCGGCACCTTTTGGAGCCATGCGGTAGCCCCCTCAACGCCGATTCCTGATCTGCGCTTGCAGATTCAGGCCTGGCAGCATCATTTCGCGGCCCTCTTTGGTGATGAGGCCCTGCAGCGGGTGCGCGGCTTCTCGCTGCCCGAAATGCACCTGCCCAACCACCCGGACACCCTGTTTGCCCTGGTGAGCGCCCTGTGTGCGTGCGGCTACCAGTGGTTGCTGGTGCAGGAGCACAGCGTGGAGAACCTCGATGGTTCACCCCTGGGCCACGCCCAGCGCTATCTGCCCAACCGGCTGGTGGCGCGTAGCTCAGACGGTGAGACCGTGAGCATCACTGCCCTGATCAAGACCCAGGGCTCCGACACCAAGCTGGTGGGCCAGATGCAGCCGCTCAGCGAGGCGTTGGGTCTGGATCGCCTTGCGCTGGGGGGTGTGCCCGTGCCGCCGCTGGTGAGTCAGATCGCCGACGGCGAAAACGGTGGCGTGATGATGAATGAATTCCCTGCGGCCTTCATCGGCGCCTACCAGCGGCTCGCTGAGCACGGCGGCACCGTGGCGCTCAACGGCAGCGAATACCTGGCTGCCATCACTGCTGCCGGTGTGCCGGCCAGCGCCCATCCCCCGATTCAGGCGATCGGTCAGCACCGCCTCTGGCAACAGCTCGGCAGTCGCAGCGGATCCGCCATGGTGGCGGCGGCCGTCGCTGAGCTGCAGGCGATCGATCCGGGCTTCAGCGCCGACGGCGCCAGCTGGACCAACAACCTGAGCTGGGTGCAGGGCTACGCCAACGTGCTCGAGCCGATGCAGGAGCTCAGCGCTCGCTTTCACCAGCGTTTTGATGACGCCGTGGCGCGCGACCCGCGGCTCACCCTGACGCCTGATTACCAGCAGGCGCTGCTGCACCTGCTGCTGCTCGAGACCAGCTGCTTTCGCTACTGGGGCCAGGGCGCCTGGACCGAGTACGCCCGCGAGATCCATCGCCGCGGCATGCAGCTGTTGGAGCAGCCGTTGGCGGGGTAGCGGCAGGACACCGGCTGCGCTGTTAAAACGATAATGGTTCTCGTCTGATGCGGTGCGCTTGCGCACGCTGCCGCCATGGCCTTCTCCAGCCCTGTTCCCGCCGCCGAGCGCCTGCCGGTGACCGTGCTCACCGGTTACCTCGGCGCCGGCAAGACCACCCTGCTCAACCGGATCCTCACTCACGAGCACGGCCTCAAGG
>VGQS01000012.1 GCA_016882285.1 Cyanobacteria bacterium K_DeepCast_35m_m2_155
GATGGCCTGATCGAGCGCCGCCAGCGACAGTTCCGAACCGTCGGTGGGCACCAGCAGATGGCTGTAGGGCATGGCGGGCAAGGGCGGCAGCACGTACCCCTGGTTTAGGCAGGTTGTGGGGCTTTGGCGGCAGCGCTCAATGCAACGGGTCGCTGATCACCAGCACCGAGCGCTCGAGCAGGCGCAGCAGGCGACTGGTGCGGTCGCTGGCGGCGATCGGCAGGCCCGCCACCAGACGCCGCTGCGAGCGCAGGATCACCAGATCGTGCTGCTGGCCTTGCTGGTGAATGCCGCTCTCAACCCCATGGTTGGCCAACAGGCGAATCTCGACCGGCACAGCCGCCTCGATGCTGCTGGCCTGGGGCCGCCAGCGCTCAAGCTGGGCCGCGAGCTGGCCGCGCTCGAGCGCCGAGAGTCGCGGGTCGTACAGATGCAGCAGCGTGATCGAACCACCAACGGCTGAGGCGATGCGTTCGGCCAGCTGAAACTGCTCGAGCGCTGCTGCGGTCAGATCCTTGAGCGGCACCAGCAGGCGTTGCAGCTGGTCGGGCGGGGCCAGCAGGCGAGCCACCACCAGCGGGCAATGGGTCAGCCGGCAGGTGGCATCGACCAGATCACCAAACAACCAGCGCCCCAGCCGTGCTGGTTCAGCCATGCCCATGAGCACCAGATCGGCCCCCTGCTCAAGGGCCGAGCGAGCAATGCCCGCAGCCACATCGCCATCGACCCGCAGCAGCGGCTGCGCAGGGCAGCTGCCCGGTGCCAGCTCAGCCATGGCGCTCTGCAACTGCACGCGGCCTGAGCTGATGGCCGCCATCAGCTCCTGATCAGCGCGGCCCGTGGGGTGCACCTGCCGCGGCGACACCACCGCCAACGGCAGCAGGCGGCCCTGATTCCCGCCTGAGCCGCCGCTCAACAGACTGGCCAGGGCCATCAGATCGCCCTGGTGCGCTGGGTTGGCGATCGGCACCAACACCCGCAGCGCCCGTTTGACCAGGGCCAGCTGCCCGCCCTGATCGACGCTCAGCCCCGCAGCGCTGGCAGCAGCCAGACGCGGCATGGCCACTCCCGTGAGCCAGGGACCCAGCGTTGCCGTCACCACCATGAGCGCCAGCACACTGTTGAGCATGCGCTCATCGAGCAGCCCGCCCCTGAACCCCACAAAGGTGGCCGCCAGCGTCGCCGCCACCTGGGGCAGCGACAGCGACCACAGCGTCAGCACCTGGGGCCCGTTGTAGCCGTACAGCTTGCCGGCCCACCAGGAGGCCACTCCTTTAGAGGCGATCAAGGTGGCGATCAACGCCACGGCAAAGGTCGAGCCCACCACGGTGGCGGCAAAGACCGGCACATCGAGCAACAGCCCCAGGTCAATAAAAAAGACCGGGATGAACAGTGTCGCCCCGACAAACACCACCTGCTCCTTGACGCGGCCATCGGGCAGCACGGCGTTGACAGCCAGGCCGGCCAAAAAGGCACCGACGATCTTTTCGACCCCGGCCAGGCCGGCCCCCAGGGCAGCGGCAAACAACGCCAGCAGCACTGCGACAAACAACTGGCTGTCGCTGTTGACGCTGCGCTGCACCAGGACGCGGCCAAAGCGCGTGATCAGCAGCACCACCAGCGCCCCGTAGACCGCCACCTTGAGCAACAGGCCCGTGACGCTGAGCGCGCTGAGATCACCACGGCTCACGCCCATGCACAGGGCCAGCACCAGCAGGGCTGCGATGTCGGTGAAGATCGTGCCGCCGATCGCCACGGTCACCGACTCTTCGCGCATGGCGCCATAGCTGCGCACGATCGGGTAGCCCAAGGGCGTATGCGACGCCAGGATCGAGCCGATCAGCACCGCGCTCAAGGCGCTGTAGCCAAAACCCAGGCCCAGGGCCATGCCAGCAGCCATCGGCAAGCCAAAGGTGAGCAGGCCAAAGCGAAACGAGCGGGCGCGAATGCGCTGAAACTGAGCCAGGTCGATCTCCAGCCCGGCGATGAACAGCAGGTAAATCACCCCCACATCGGCCAGAAGCCGCACCGTGGGACTGTCCTCCGAGAGCCAACCCGCAGCGTGCGGCCCCAGCAGCACACCCGCCGCAAGCAAGCCCACCAGATCGGGCAGCCCCAGACGGCGGATCAACGGCGGCACCAGCACGCTGATGGCCAGCAGCAGGGCAAAGGTGGCCAGCGGGCTTGTAGCCAAAACGGCAGCCATGGCGATCAGCGGCTGCGGGCGCCCTTCCAACCCGCCAGGTGGGCTGCAGCGCTGGAGCGGGCCAGGGCGCGGGCGGCTGGCAGTGCCGGCTCGAGCCGCTGCGAGCTGAATGGCGGCAGGGTGCGGCTGCGCAGCCAGGCCCCCCAGCGAAATTCATGGAAGGGAATCAGCGGCGCGGCCTCAATCACCTTCTCCTTTTTGAGCTTCCAGACCAGGCTGCGAAACGGGTCATCCTGCAGACCCAGCAGGTTGGCGGGCAGCACCGCGGGATGGAGCGGCCCCAGCCCGCGCCCGTCGTACAGATACAGCCAACCGCGCTGGTGCAGCTCCTGCAGCACAACCGTGCGCTCATCGCTGTCGACCTCCAGAGCCACATAGCCAAAGGCGGTGGCCCCCGGATCGATCTGGGCCAAAGCCCGCAGGCGGTGATGGCGGTCCACCATCCACACCGCGCCACTGCGGCTGCGCACCAGGGGAACGGGCTTGGTTCCCAGATAGTTGCGCCGTTGCTTGAGGTTGTCGGCTTCAAAGTCGGCGATGCGACTTGCCACCTCAGCCAGACCCACGCACAGCTGGGTGGGCTGCAAACTCAAAATCGGCAGCTCGATCAGCTCCTGCTTCGGCCCAGGCGGCGGCAGAGGCTGGTAGGGGGGCAAGCGCAGAGCCATGGAGGCAGGGGCGATCCGCCGATGGATCGCACAGGGTGTCCAATCCTCGCCCAGATCAAGACTTCAGGTACAGCTCAACCGTGTTGGTCGTCCAGGTGGCGACACCGGTGCCAAAAAAGTCTTGGTCTTCCGTCCAAATGGCGCATTCCAGCCGCATCGCCAAGGCAAGAGCCGGCCAGTCGTCAGCATCGCGCACCCTGGCCAGTGCCTCGTCACGGGCATCGACCAGCACGGCATCTTCGACCAGCTGCAGCACACACATCAAACTGGCCAGAGCCTCATTGCAGATCTGAGCATCAAGGTTTTTCTGCCTGGCGAGATCCGAGATGTAAGCAGCGGCCTCAGCGGCGTTGGACTCCGCAACAAAAAAATCAACCCGATCCACGAATTCCGCAATCAGAGCCCTTGCGCGAACGCCCAGGCAAGCGCGAATCAGGATGTTGGCGTCGATCACAAGACGCTTGCGCTCCACCATCAGACCTCGCCTCATCAATGGCGGCGTTCACGCCATGCTTTGAAATCAGCAGTGATGTGGTCTTCATCCAGTCCCAACCTCACTAGTTCTGCCTGCATCAAGCGACCAGCCTCGAGCAAACGCTCCTGGTCGTCCTCACCGCCGCGCTGGGGCAGGGGCACATAAATCCCAATGGTTCGGCCGTGGCGCGTCACCTCAATCGGCGTAGCCGATTCGAGATGGGAGGCGAGTTGGGCCCTTAGCTCACGAATGCCCACACGCATGGCAAGCACCCCGCTGCATTGTGTACACATCCTAGCGGGGGCCTGCGCCTCATAAGGTCAGGACTGGACAGTGTTCCCATGCCCGTCGATCCCGCCTCTCTGAGCACCAGCGCCATCGGCCCCATAGGCGTCATGATCTGCGGCCATGGCAGCCGCAATCGGCTGGCCGTTGGCGAATTTGCTGCCCTGGCGCAGCAGGTGGGGCACAAGCTGGCGCCGGTGCCGGTGGAGTACGGCTACCTGGAGTTTGCCCGGCCGATCCTGCGCGACGGGCTCGAGCGCCTGCGCGAGCAGGGGGTGCGTCACGTGCTGGCCGTGCCGGCGATGCTTTTTGCCGCCGGCCACGCCAAAAACGACATCCCCTCGGTGCTGAACACCTACAGCGCCGAAACGGGGCTGCGCATCGACTACGGCCGCGAGCTGGGCATCGACCTCAAGATGATCCAGGCGGCCGGGGCCCGCGTGCGCGAGGCACTGGAGCGCGCCGATGCCGCCGACCGCAAGGCCGGCCGCGCCCCGGTCCCCCTGCACGAGACGCTGCTGGTGGTGGTGGGGCGGGGCTCGTCAGACCCCGACGCCAACTCCAACGTGGCCAAGGTCACCCGCATGCTGCTCGAAGGCTTTGGCTTCGGCTGGGGCGAAACCCTGTACTCGGGCGTCACCTTCCCACTGGTGGAGCCCGGGCTGCGCCATGTCGTGAAGCTGGGCTTCAGGCGCATCATCGTCTTCCCCTATTTCCTGTTTTCGGGGGTACTGGTGAGCCGCATCGTGGCCCACAGCGAGCTGGTGGCGGCCGATCACCCCGAGGTCGACGTTGTGCAGGCGTCCTACCTGGGCGAGCACGACCTGGTGATCGACACCTTTGTGGAGCGGGTGCACGAGGTGGTGGCCGGCGAGACCGCCATGAACTGCTCGCTCTGCAAATACCGCGCCCAGGTGCTCGGCTTTGAAACCGAGGTGGGCGCCCCCCAGCACAGCCACCACCACCACGTCGAAGGTCTCTGCGAAAGCTGCGACCTGTGCGAGAACGAATGCACCGGCGCCTGCCAGAGCGACGGCGTGCCCATTCCCCTGGGGAGTCACAGCCATGACCATGGTCACGAACACCAAGGCCATGACCACGGGCACCACCACGCTCCCTACCCCCACGCGGACCACCCGCTGGGACCCTCGACACTGAAGAAACATCGCTCTCATGAAGAGAGCTAACAGGCAATCCTGAAGTTTTCTGGGTGAAGCGCGCTGGCTTGCCCGTCTCAGAGCGGGGCAAGTCTCAAGGGATTCATGGGCATCAGCCCTGCTGATCGATTGGGGCATTCCCCACATCGATCAACTTTTCCACAGTCAGTGGCGGCCTTTTCCACAGACCGCGGCCTCAGGGCGCGTTGCTGCGGTTCGGCTGGGGAATCGCTGAAACTGCGCAAACTCGCTTGACAGCCCCCGCGGGCTTGACCAATGGCGTGTTGTGCGCCAGCACACGACGACAAGACGCCAGCGCTACCAAGCTGTCTCATGCTGACGCGGCTTGGTTTTGCTCTGGGTTACGCGCTTTGACGAGCACCGGTGCCGCGTGGCCTACTGCTCTGGTGCGTTTGAGCAGCAATCGTCGTCATGGGGCCAGAGCGTTTTCATTTGCAGCGCTGCATCGATCAACCAGCTGTCCAAACCAGCACTGCCACGCCGGCCTGTAGCCAAAGCACCAACGCCGCGAGCCGCGGTGAGCTCGAGGCAGCTGAAGAGACGATCAGCCTTGAAGCCGAAGTGCCTGAGGTCCTGCTCGATGGCATGCGCGACTTCCTGGCGCGCCATCCGCACATGGATCAGATGCAGCTGATCAGCTCAGCACTGGCGAGCTTCCTGTTCCAGAACGGCAGCAATGACCGGCTTGTGACCCAGCACTATCTCGACGGTCTGTTTCAGCGGCCATGAAAAAAGGCGGAGGTGCCACCCCCCGCCCCTTGTTCTCCCTTGCCCGACCCGTAAAGGTCGCCTGCGAATTGTGCGCAGAGCTGCCCCGGTGAACTGTGCGGAATGACACCAGCCGGCTGGCCTGTGATCAGCTGCTGACAATGGCCGCAGCGGCCGCTTCACACGCCCGCCAGGTGATCGCCATCTCGGTGAGCGTGGGGCTCTGCCAGCCGGCGCGGGGCCAACAGGCGCCGTCGGTCACCAGCAGGTTGGGTGCCCCCCAGCAGCGGTTCCACGGATCCACCACCCCATGCTCTGGATCGGCCGCCATGCGCGCACCGCCCAGCTCGTGGATGTAATACCCCGGCGGCGGCGCCCCAGGGCTCAGGGCCAAGCTGCCCTTGACCAGCGGCTCGACCAGCGGCAGTACAAACAGCTCATGCAGCGGAGCGATGCTGCCGCCGGCCGCCGCGACGACCTGCTGCATGCGCGCGTGCATGTGCTCGACCATGGCGTGCTCATTGGCGCCCCAGCGGCAACTGATGTGGGCCGCAGGCAGGCCCCAGGCATCGCACTGGCTGCTGCTGAGACGCACCTGATTGGAGGCCACAGGCAGCACCTCGCCATGGCCGATCAAAAAGCCCACCGCCTCAGCAGGGCGCCGCTTGAGCAGCCTGGGTGGATCAAAGCGCTGCACAGCACACCAGAGGCCGTAGCCACCACTGAATGCCTGCCGGCTTGCAGCATCCAGGTTGAGCGTGTTGGGAATGAAACAGCTGCCAGCGCCAGAGAGCTCAGCGGGCTGCACCGGAGACGCCACACCCGGCAACGCAAAGAAGCGACTGCTCGAGATGTGATCCATCAGGTAATGACCCAGCGTGCCCGAGCGATCGAGCAGCCCGCCCGAGCGGCAGGCCTCGCTCGAATGCAGCAGGAGCCGCACGCTCTCGATCGTGGACGCGCACAGCACCACCAGCTGGGCGCGGCTGCGCTGCAGCTCGCCTGTAACAGCGTCGATCCAGGCAACGCCGCGGGCTTGGCCCTGCTCGATCAGCACATGGCTGGCCACAGCGCCGGCGCGCACCTGGGTGCGGCCCGTGGCCCGGGCCCGGGCCAGGGTGCTGCCTGGGCTGCTGTGGCGCGGCCAACCGCCACCGCTGGGCAGGGCAAAACCACGCGAATGAATCAACGGCAGCTCCAGCTCGGCCGCGATCGCCTGCTGCAGATGGCCCTCGGCCGGGGTGAACGGCAACGGCGGCTCATACACGCCATCGGGCAGCTGGGCCAGACCATCGGCCTGACCATGCACGGCCAACAGCCGCTCGAGCCGCTCGTAATAGGGCGCCAGATCGGCATGGGCGATCGGCCAGCTGAGGCCGCTGCCGTCGTGCTCGCCTGCCTTGAACTCGTAATCCGACAGCCGCAGGGTGATGCCGCCCCAGGTCAGGCTCTTGCCCCCCACCTGGCGGCCCCGGCTCCACAAAAACGGCGCATCAGCGGGGGTGCTGTAGGGGTTTTGCCATTCATCGACGAACAGCTCCGGGTTGTGTTTCCAGAAACCCGGGTGATGGCGCTGTAGGCGCTGCTTGCCGCTGATCAGATTGGCCAGCCGCCGGGCGCTGTTGAGCGGCTCGGTGCCAAAGGCGCGGCGCGGCTCGAGCGCGGGCCCCGCTTCCAGCACCAGCACCTGCAGACCCGCCTCGGCCAGCACCATCGCGGCAACCCCACCGGTGGCACCGGAGCCGACGACGATGGCGTCGGCATCCAAACGTGCAGCAGAGCCTGAGCTGGTCAAGGCGCGTCAGTCAACAGTGGGCAGCTCCAACAGAAAACCCCGACAGGAGGACTGCCGGGGTTTCCGAGACGTTGGTGGCGGGGGCGAGATTTGAACTCGCGACCTTCGGGTTATGAGCCCGACGAGCTACCAGACTGCTCTACCCCGCGGCGTTTTTTGAGTGTATCAGGCAGTGCTGCGCAACGCGCCCAGCACATCGAGGCGAAGGTGCGGCGCCGGCTGCAGAAAGCGCTGCCGCAGCTCTTCGAGGGTCGCCGGCGTCAGCCAGTCGAGCTGCTCGAGCAGCTGCAGAGCCACGGCATGTTTGGCGCGGGCTGAGCCGTCTTCGACCTTGATCGCCACCCCAAGCCCATCGCCCACCCGGCTGAGGCACTGAATGCCTTCGGCACCGCCTTTGCTGAGCACCTGTCCATGGCCCAGGCGCATCAGCTCGGTGTCAAAACGACCCTCGCCGGCCACCAGCTCAGGACACGCCAGCATCGCCCGCATCAACCGCTCCAGATCGGGTTGCTCGCCACCGCCCAGGTGGGCATAGAGCAGGGCCATCTGGGCCAGCTGCAGCTGCAGCGTGGGGGCACCGCAGTCATCGCGCGCCACCAGCAGCTCGGCAGCCGGCAGTGCCAACAGCTCGGCCACGCGCTTGAGCACCTCCTGCTGCAGCGGATGCTCAGGCTGTAGGTAGCTCTCAGCGCTCCAGCCCAGGCGGCGGCAGGTGGCCAGAAAAGCTGCGTGCTTGCCTGAGCAGTTGTGCTCCAGGGCGCTGCTGCCCCCTGCCGGCACCGGGCACTGCAGCTGCTCGGGCTCCAGTTCGGCGCCCCACATCAATCGAAACGCCTCGCGCGCATGGGCGGCACTGCCGGCGTGGGAGGCACAGGCGATCGCCAGACCCCGCTCACCGCAGCCACAGGCATCGGCGGCGCCACTGGCCACAAACACGGTGGCTTGAAACGGTTTGAGCGCCGAGCGCACAAAGCTGAGCTGCTGCGGATCGCCGGCGCGCATCAGCACCCGGCCGCGCAGATCGCAGACAACCGCGTGCACCCGGTGATGCGATTCGGCGATGCCCTCGCGCAGCAGGCGCACCTCGAGTGCTGGAACCGCAGTGCGGCTCGTGCCACTAAGACCCGTCGGCAGGCTCATGGGAGCAGGTGACTGCCCAGAGCCTGACAGATCCCACCACCAACAAGCAGCAGCGCCGCAACAGCGCTGGCTGTCTGCCGCAGCCGCAGCAGCACAGGCTTGACCTCGTGCTGGGCGATCAGCAGATCACGCTGACGCCAGGCCAGGGGCTTCTCCCAGACCTGGCCGTCGTACCAGCCCGATTCCTCGTAACTGATGCGTTCACTGAGCAGGCGGCGGTTCACATAACTCCACCCCAGCCACTGCCGCAGCAGCAGCAGCAAGGGCAGCACCACCGCCGCCAGGGCCCCTGCAGCCAGCAACAAGGGCAACGAACGACGCAGGCTGAAACTCCCACTGGCCACCAGCACCGTCACAGGCAGCACCAACAGCCAGCTGATCAGCAGAGGCTTCAGCAGGCCCGACCAGCCCTGATGGGGCCAGACAAAAAACCAGGAACGCAGCAGCTGGGCGTATTCCTGGCGTGGCCGCTGCTCAGGCGGCACCGGCGAGCGGCTGGTGTCATCGAGCAGGGGTTGGGACACAGCCTCAGCCCGCCTGACCGGTGGCCGGGCTCAGGTAGCGCTCCTGCTCGCCGTGGCCCCAGAACGACTCGAGGTCGTAATAGCTGCGCTCACTGGGCGTCAGCACATGCACGATCACCTCGCCATAGTCAAGCAGCACCCAGCGCCCCTCGGACTGGCCCTCGCGCCGCAGCGGCAGGCGGCCAAGCTCCGCTTCGAGGCGATCTTCAACCGAGCGGGCGATGGCGCGGACCTGCACATCGGTCAGGCCGCTGCAGATCACAAACCAGTCAGCCAGGGAGCTGACCTCCTCAACCCGGATCAGGCGGATATCAACGGCCTTACGGTCATCGCAGGCCTCCGCGGCAAGCAGGGCCAATGGCTTGCTGTCGGTGGCGAGTTCAGCCATAGACGTTCTCGCTGGTGACCGATTCGCGCGATCCCTGTTGCTGGGCCATTTCGGCGCGGGCGCGGCCGGCGCTCTTGCGCAGCGCTTCGAGCCTGTCCTCGTAGAAGGTGCGCTTCTTTTTCTTGCGGGTCTGCTCGACCAGGTCCTTCAAAGCGCCACCCAGGCTCTTGTATGCATTGGGCAGGCTGTAGCCGAAGCGGCAGGCCAGATCGATCGCCCGCTCATCAGCGGCGATGGCATCGGCGAGGCGCTTTTCAGAATTGTTCTTCAGATACAGCCGGTAGCCGGCAAAGCCCGAGAGCCCCAGGGCCATGACCAGCAGCAGTCCGTCCTGCACCCAGAGCTCGCCGATCGCCCCACCCAGGCCGATCGCCAGGGCCGCCATCTCCCAGCCGTCGCGGGGGATCGCATCGTTCTGGATGCGGCCCACCTCGTGCCAGAAGAGCAGGTTGCGATGGTCCAGCGCCAGGGCGTCCCATTTCTCCAGATCAAGCTGGATCTCAACCTCATCGCGGCCGATCTCTTCAATCGTGATCAGCGGCGGATCCACCGAGGCAGCCGCTTCGACAAACACCCAGCTCTGCATTTCGGGGGGCAGCAGCCCCTTCAGGCGCTGGAGTTCGCTCATCGCGTGCGTCAAAAACCTTCCTTTAAACCAGGTTAGCCACCGCCGGAACGCCAGGGGGACACCGCAAGCCCAGGCGACGACCATGAGAGGCTAGGTGGGTTTGCCCGCAGCGCTCCATGCCACGCCGGTCTGATCTCAGACGCATCCTGCTGCTGGGTTCCGGGCCGATCGTGATCGGTCAGGCCTGCGAATTCGACTATTCGGGGACCCAGGCCTGCAAGGCGCTGCGCGCCGAAGGGTTTGAGGTGGTGCTGGTCAACAGCAATCCCGCTTCGATCATGACCGATCCGGACATGGCGGATCGGACCTACATCGAACCCCTCACCCCCGAGGTGGTGGCCCGGGTCATCGAGATCGAGAAGCCCGATGCCCTGCTGCCGACCATGGGCGGGCAAACCGCGCTGAATCTGGCGGTGGCCCTGGCCGAAAACGGCACCCTGGCGCGCCACGGCGTCGAGCTGATCGGCGCCAACCTCGAGGCGATCAAAAAAGCCGAAGACCGCCTGCTGTTCAAAGAGGCGATGGGGCGTATCGGGGTGAGCGTCTGCCCTTCGGGCATCGCCAACAACCTCGAGGAAGCCGAAGCCGTCGGTGACGCCATCGGCAGCTACCCGCGCATCATTCGACCCGCCTTCACCCTGGGCGGCAGCGGCGGCGGCATCGCCTACAACCCAGACGAATTTCGTGCGATCTGCAAAAGCGGGCTCGAGGCGAGCCCCGTCAGCCAGATCCTGATCGAGCAGTCGCTGCTGGGCTGGAAAGAGTTCGAGCTCGAGGTGATGCGCGACACCGCCGACAACGTGGTGATCGTCTGCAGCATCGAAAACCTTGACCCCATGGGGGTGCACACGGGCGATTCGATCACCGTGGCACCGGCCCAGACCCTCACCGATCGCGAATACCAGCGCCTGCGTGACCAGGCGATCGCGATCATTCGCGAGATCGGCGTCGACACCGGCGGCAGCAACATTCAGTTCGCGATCAACCCCGCCAATGGCGACGTGGTGGTGATCGAGATGAACCCGCGGGTCTCGCGCAGCTCGGCACTGGCCAGCAAAGCCACCGGCTTTCCGATCGCCAAGATCGCCGCCCGCCTGGCGGTGGGCTACACGCTCGATGAGATCGTCAACGACATCACCGGCGCCACGCCCGCGTGCTTTGAGCCCACGATCGATTACGTGGTCACGAAGATCCCGAGGTTCGCCTTTGAGAAGTTCCAGAACTCACCGGCGGTGCTCACCACCTCGATGAAGTCGGTGGGCGAAGCGATGGCGATCGGCCGCTGCTTCGAGGAGTCATTCCAGAAGGCCCTGCGCTCGCTCGAAACCGGCCACGCCGGCTGGGGCTGCGACCGGCCCGACCCGAAGCCCGAACCGGCTGCCCTTGAGATCGCGCTGCGCACACCGACACCGGAGCGGATCGTTGCGGTGCGCACCGCCATGGTGGCGGGGCTCAGCGACGCCGAGATTAACAACCTCTCGGCGATCGATCCGTGGTTTTTGGCCAAGCTGCGCCGCATCATCGATACCGAAGCGCAGTTGCTGCGGGGCCGCCAGCTGGGCGAGCTGGACGCCGCGGCCCTGCTTGAGCTCAAGCAGCTGGGCTTTTCGGACCGGCAGATCGCCTGGGCCACCGGCAGCACCGAACTTGCGGTGCGCTCCCATCGCCAAGGCGTGGGCGTCAACGCGGTGTTCAAGACCGTTGACACCTGCGCGGCCGAATTTGCCTCCAGCACGCCGTATCACTACGCCACCTATGAGCGGCCGCTCGAGCGCATCACAGCCGACGGCTCCCTGGAGCTGATCCCACCCGAGAACGAGGTCACCCCCGAAAGCCGCCGCAAGGTGATGATCCTGGGCGGCGGTCCCAACCGCATCGGCCAGGGCATCGAATTCGACTACTGCTGCGTGCACGCCTCCTTCGCCTTGCGTGAGGCGGGCTTCGCCACGGTGATGGTCAACAGCAATCCCGAGACCGTCTCGACCGACTACGACACCAGCGATCGCCTCTACTTCGAACCGCTCACCCTCGAAGACGTGCTCAACGTCATCGAAGTCGAGAAGCCCGAGGGGGTGATCGTGCAGTTCGGCGGGCAGACGCCGCTGAAGCTGGCCATCCCACTGCTGCGCTGGCTCGGCAGCCCCGCAGGTGTCGCCACCGGCGCCCGCATCTGGGGCACCTCACCCGAGTCGATCGACACCGCCGAGGATCGCGAGCAGTTTGAGGCGATCCTGCGGCGCCTGGCCATTCGCCAACCCCGCAACGGTCTGGCCCGCAGCGAAGCCGAAGCGAGAGCCGTGGCCGCAGAGGTCGGCTATCCCGTGGTGGTGCGCCCCAGCTATGTGCTCGGCGGGCGCGCCATGGAAGTGGTCCATGGCGAAGCTGAACTCAACCGCTACATGCGCGAGGCCGTCACCGTTGAACCCGACCACCCGGTGTTGATCGACCAGTACCTCGAGAACGCCACCGAGGTCGACGTCGATGCGCTCTGCGATGCCACGGGCGCTGTGGTCATCGGCGGCCTGATGGAGCACATCGAACCGGCGGGCATCCATTCGGGCGATTCGGCCTGCTGCCTGCCCGCGGTGAGCCTGGGCGAGGCAGCCCTGGCCACCATTCGCCAGTGGGCCCGCGATCTGGCCCTGGCGCTTGAAGTGCGCGGGTTGATCAACCTGCAGTTCGCCGTTCAAAAAGACGCCGCCGGCAGCGAGACCGTCTTCATCATCGAAGCCAATCCGCGCGCCTCGCGCACCGTGCCGTTTGTGGCCAAGGCCACCGGCGCCCCCCTGGCCAAAATCGCCAGCCAGGTGATGGCCGGCAAAACCCTGGCCGAGCTGGGGCTAAGCGCCGAGCCCCAGCCGCCGCTGCAGGCCATCAAAGAAGCGGTGCTGCCGTTCAAGCGCTTTCCAGGCTCCGACACCCTGCTGGGCCCCGAGATGCGCAGCACCGGTGAAGTCATGGGCAGTGCCCGCGGCTTCGGCCTGGCCTACGCCAAGGCCGAGCAGGCCGCCGGTGAGCCACTACCCACCGGCGGCACGGTGTTTGTCTCGACCCACGACCGCGACAAGGCCGCTCTGATCCCGGTGGCGCGCCGCCTGAGCGAGCTGGGCTTTGCGCTGATCGCCACCAGCGGCACCGCCGAGCTGCTGGGACGCGAAGGCCTCAGCGTCGAGCCAGTGCTGAAGGTCCATGAGGGCCGCCCCAACATCGAAGACGCGATTCGCTCAGGGCGCATTCAGCTGATCATCAACACCCCCATCGGCCGCCAGGCCGAGCACGACGACACCTACCTGCGCAAGGCCGCCCTCGACTACGCCGTGCCCACCGTCACGACCCTGGCCGGCGCCCGCGCTGCGGTCGAAGCCATCGCCGCGCTGCAGCACGAGCAGCTCGAGATCAACGCGCTGCAGGATCTGCACCCTGCCGCACGCTGATCACACCTTCAGGCTGATTACACCTCCAGGTTGCAGCTCACCGCCAGCTCAAACGGCACGCAGCTGTTCGGCAGCTCCAGCAGCTGAGCCGTGAGCGAGGCGATGTCGCCGGGCTGGGTCATGGCTTCGGCGGGCATGGCCTGCACAGCCGCGGCCATAGCGGTGTTGACCCAGCTGGGGCAGATGGCGGTGACGCGGATGCCCTGCTCCCAGCCCTCGTTGCGCATGGTCTGGCAGAGGCCCATCAGCGCAAACTTGCTGGCGGTGTACCCCGCCAGGCGCCCTTTGGAGCGCTTGCCGCTCATCGACACCAGCACCACCAGCCGCCCCTGGCCGTGGGCCACCAACTGGGGCCAGGCAGCCCGGCTCAGCCACCAGGGCCCCATCACATTGACCTGCCAGAGCTGATCGATCTCGCGCTGCTGGGACGCGTCAAACAGCAACGGCACCCGTGAGAACACTCCGGCGTTGTGCACAACGGCATCAAAGCCGCCGAACTGGGCGACGGCCGCATCAACCCAGGCCTGGGCCGACGCCGGATCGCTGGCCTCATAGGGGTTCAGCTGAACCCGAGGCACCCCCGCTCCATCGACACCTGCCCGCGCTGGATCGAGTGCCGTGCCCTGCAGATCCTGGGGACAGCGCACCCCCAGGCTGAGGCGATGGCCCTGGGCCAGCAGCCGCTCGGCGATGGCCCGGCCGATGCCGCGGCTGGCACCGCTGATCAGGACCGTGCGCACCATGACCGTTCATCCCCATCCGAGAGACAGCGACTCTGGCATCAGCAATTGACGCGGCTGGCGCTGCCCACCGGGCCCATGGCGCGGGCCCCATGGAACAGGCCGCTCCACTCCCTTCCCAACGGTGACCATGGTCATGACCATGGTCACCGTTGGGAAGGGCTAGCAGAGATCAGAAGGCAGCGGGGCCAGAACAAAGGGCCTGCAGGCAGGCGCGACCAGGAGGAGGGGTTGGCTGGGTCGGGGCCGGCTGCCACGCGCGCGATGGGCCCGTGGCCCCCAGGGGTGCTCTCGTTAGGCTTGCAATCCCTGGATCTCTGCCGTGACTGCCACCCCCGACGCCCCCGTCCTGATCGCCCCCGGCAGCGACTGCACAGCTGCCTTCAGGGCGGCCTACCAGAACCGCTACACCTGGGAGCCCGGCTTTGGCGGCTACCAGGGAACCTGCGTCTGGGAACAGGACGACAAGCGCGTCCAGGGCAGCTTCACGGTGGGTGCCGACCTCAAGGCCAGCGTCGAAGGAATCGATGATGAGGCCATTCACAAAGCCATCGCCTCGCAGCTGTGGGAGGTTGCCATCCACCGGGTGCGCCGCAGCTTCGAGCAGACCCATGGCGAGAACACCTTTATGGCTGGTGACACCGATGCGGTCGGCACCGAGGTGATCGTCGGCGGCAAGAACACTGGCGATCGCTACCGCATCAAAGACGATGTCGTCACGATGGTGCACCGCCACATTCACGGCACGGTGGTGACGATCTTTACCGAAAGCGTCACCAACACGGGCAGCGGCTACCTGAGCAAGAGCTACACGAGTCAGTACGCCGACCCGGCCACCGGAGCGGCCAAGGGCGGCAAGAGCCGCTTCACCGACACCTTTGTGCCGCTGAGCGATGCCGGCCCCTGGGTGCTGAGCGAACGGGTGGTTGACACCGAAGCCCACGCAGACACCCCCGCCGGGCGCCAGGTGTTCCGTTTCGAAGCCCTGCAGGGCCTTGATCACGGCTGAATGTGTGACACCATCGGCGCCTATACGGGCGCCATGGCATGCAGGACCTTCTCAATCAGATCAACGGCGTTGTCTGGGGAGCTCCCACCCTGTGGCTGATTGGCCTCACCGGGGCCTACCTGATGCTGGGGCTGCGCTTCATGCCCCTGCGGCGCATCGGCTTCGCCATCCGAGAGACCCTGCGCTCGATCGGCAACAGCAGCGGCGAAGGTGATGTCAGCGCCTTCTCCTCGCTGATGACGGCGCTGGCTGCCACCATCGGCACCGGCAATGTCGCCGGGGTGGCCGGTGCGATCAGCGTGGGCGGCCCCGGGTCTGTGTTCTGGATGTGGCTGATCGCCCTGGTGGGAATGGCCACCAAGTACGCCGAATCCCTGCTGGCGGTGCACTACCGCGAGGTCGACGAGCTGGGGGAGCACGTCGGCGGCCCCATGTACGTGATCCGCAATGGCCTTGGCAAGCAGTGGGGTTGGCTGGCGGTGCTGTTTGCCCTGTTTGGCACCCTGGCCGGCTTCGGCATCGGCAATGGGGTGCAGGCCCACGAGCTCGCCAAGGCCCTCAATGTGTCGCTCGGCATACCACCCCTGCTCAGCGGGGTGGTGATGGCGGCGATCACCTTCGGGGTGATCATCGGCGGCATCGAACGCATCGGCCGTGTGGCCTCAGCCGTGGTGCCGTTCATGGCGGTGATCTATGTGGGCGGATCAGCCACGATCCTGCTGGCCCACCTGGGCGAGATTCCTGCCGCCCTGGCCCTGATTCTGAGCGATGCCTTCAACGCCCAGGCTCTGGCAGGGGGTGCCCTGGGCGTGATGATTCAGAAGGGCATTGCCCGCGGGGTGTTTTCCAATGAAGCCGGGCTCGGCACCGCGCCGATCGCCCAGGCTGCGGCCAAGCCGGGTGATCCGGTGCTGCAGGGCTCGGTGGCCATGCTGGGCACGTTCATCGACACGATCATCGTCTGCACGATGACGGCCCTGGTGATCGTCACCAGCGGCGCCTGGTTGCCGATCGAAGGCAGCGACCCCCTCACCGGGGTGGCCCTCACGATGGCCGCCTTCGATTGGGGGCTGCCCGGCGGGGCCTGGCTGGTGACCTTCGGCACGGTGTTCTTCACCGCCACCACAATCCTGGGCTGGGGTTACTACAGCGAACGCTGCCTTGAGTTTCTGGCTGGAGTGAGGGCCATCAAGGCCTTCCGGCTGGTGTGGGTGGCGGTGGTGGTGCTGGGGGCGGTGGCCAGCTTCGATCTGATCTGGACCATCGCGGACATTCTCAATGCCCTGATGGCCCTTCCCAACCTGATCGCGCTGCTGCTGCTCTCAGCCACCGTGTTCCGGTTGACCCGCAGCTACGACTTCCAGAGCGCCAGGTCCCGCGACTGACGAGGCCCGGCGCCCACCGCAGCTGACTGCTCCTCAGCCCTCGGGCTCGGCGTCACCGATCGGGGTGACGGTCTTCAGCCGGTCGTTGAGCTGCATGGCCATGGCCTGACGGCCGATCGCCAGCACCTTGAGGGTGTCTTCGTGCATGCGCAGCTGGGCATCGGCCACCTGCATGCCGCGCACCAGTTCCTTCAGATCCTCGGGCAGGGCATTGAGGTCATAACGCTTGCCCTCGAAGGTGAGAACCGGGGGCTGGTTGGGGTTGGGCATGCCGCCCTGAGCGAAGGCCGGGGCGTTCACAGGGGGCTGACCGGAGGCGGAATCCAAGGCTGCTGAAACTTGCTGCAACCCCAGTAAAGCTCAGGCCTGATCAACGCGCTCAAGCCCCAGGGCCCAACTCAATCAACTGGCGCTCGCACAGCTCGCGGTAGCGGCCGCCGCTGGCCATCAAGGCGGCATGGCTGCCCTGCTCAACAATGCGGCCCGCCTCCAGCACCACAATGCGCTGGGCGGTCTGCACAGTGGCCAGGCGGTGGGCGATCACCAGCACGGTGCGGCCTGCCATGGCGCGATCAAGACCTTCTTGAACCGCCGCCTCCGATTCGGCATCGAGCGCGCTGGTGGCCTCATCGAGCAGCAACACAGCAGGATTGCCCAGCACCGCCCGCGCGATCGCCAGGCGCTGCAACTGTCCTCCAGAAAAGTTGGCCCCGCGCTCTTCGATGCGGCTGGCGTAGCCCTGGGGCAAGGCCTCGATGAACCCGGCGGCATTGGCCAGCTGGGCGGCCTCGCGGATCTGCGCGTCGGTGGCGGGGCGGCCAAAGGCGATGGCTTCGGCCACGGTGCCCGAAAACACGCTGCTCTGTTGGGGCACCAACGCCACCGCACGGCGCAGCTCGTGGGCCCGCAGGCCCGCCAGATCCTGCCCATCGAGCAGCACCTGACCCTGTTGGGCGGTGTTGAAGCGCAGCAACAGCGAAAACAGGGTGCTCTTGCCCGCCCCTGAGGGGCCCACCAAAGCCACCACTTCACCAGGCTGGACCAGCAGATCCAACGCCCGCAAGACAGGTTTGGCAGGGTCGTAGCCGAAGCTCACCCCACGCAGCTCGAGCGCCCCCTTGACCTGGAGCAGAGGCTGGGCGTCGGGCCGATCGGGTTGCTCGATGGCCTCCTGCTCGATCTGACGCAACCGCCGCAGGGACGCCTGGCCCTGCTGAAACTCGTTGAAGTTGGTGGTCAGGTGGCTGATGGGGTCAATCAACATCAGCAGGGCCGTCACATAGCTGCTGAAGCCCTGGGCATTGAGCCCACCCGCCTGAATGCGCGCTGCACCGATCAGCAGCACCGCCAGGATGCCCGCCGCCTCCAGAAAGCCCACCACCGGGTACTGCAGGGCCAGCAGTCGCTGGGTGCGGTAGCGGGCCTTGCGGTGCAGTTCGATCTCGGTCTCAAAGCGCTGCTGCAACCAAGGTTCAGCAGCAAAGGCGCGCACCAGCGGCAGGCCGGTGATCGCTTCACCCAGCAGTCCCGCCAGCTCCGAGACCTGCTGCTGGCTGCGCTCGGCCGCCCGCATGACCCGCGCACCAAACACACTGACCAGCACGGCCACCACGGGAGCCAGCACCAGCGTCGCCAGCGACAGGGGCCAGTCGAGCCAGCACATGTAACCGAACACCACCACCAGCTGCAGCGCACTGGGGGTGGTGTCCTGAATGGTCTTGTAGAGCACCTCGCCGACGCGATCGGCGTCCTCGGTGAGCCTGTAAGTCAAATCGCCGGCCGAGAGCTTCTCAAGGGCGGCGAAATCAAGCCGCTGCAGGCGGGCAAACAGCTGCCGCCGCAGGTCCTGGCTGACCAGCAGCGCTGGCTCGGCCAGCAGGGTGTCCTGGCCGAACTGGGCCAGCTTCTGCACCATGAACACCGTCAGGGCCAGGGCGATGACCTGCACGACGCGCGGCAGATCACCGGCCCCGATCGCCGGGATCAACTGCCCCGCCAGCCAGGCCAACAGCGGCCAGCAGGCCACAAACACGAGCATGCACAAGCCGCCGCCGACCAGCGAGCGCCGGTGCGGCATCAGCAGGGGCAATAGGCGCCGGAAACCTGCGGCAGAAGGTGCGAGCATCCAGGCAAGCTAAGGCCCGATGAAACTCGATCAATTCCTCAAATGGCAGGGGCTGGCCGCCACCGGTGGAGAGGCCAAGCAGCGCATCCAATCAGGTGCGGTCAAGGTCAACGGCCTCAGTGAGACGCGCCGCGGCCGCCAGCTGGCCACCGGCGATATGGTCGAGCTCGATGGCCGGGAGATCCTGGTGATGCCCATCGGGGGCAATCGGCGGGGGCAAGCGGCAGGGACAAGCGGCGGGGGTCCGGCGGCCATTTAGGTTTTGCTCACGATTGAGCAATGGGGTGAACCGGTGCGCAAGGCCGTGATCGCTGGCAACTGGAAGATGCACATGAGCTGCGCCGAGACGCGGGTCTTTGCCGCCACCTTCAGGCCGCTGATCGCCGATCTCCCCAATGACCGCGAGATTGTGCTGGCACCGCCCTTCACGGCGATCCCGACCCTCTGCCGCCACCTGGAGGGCGCCGGCGTCTCGATCGCCGCCCAGAACGTGCACTGGGAAGAGAAGGGGGCCTACACCGGCATGGTCTCCGCACCCATGCTGGTGGAGCATGGCGTCTCCCACGCGATCGTGGGCCACAGCGAGCCGCGCAAGTACTACAGCGAGACGGATGAACAGATCAATCTGCGCGCCCGCACCGCCCAGAAGCATGGCCTGATCCCGATCCTGTGCGTGGGCGAGAGCCTGGACCAGCGGGAATCCAAGGAAACCGAGCGGGTGATCCACCGCCAGATCGAGCAGGGCCTTGAAGATGTCGATCCAACCCGGCTGATCGTTGCTTACGAGCCGATCTGGGCAATCGGCACCGGCAAGACCTGCGCCGCCGACGAAGCCAACCGCATCTGCGGGCTGATTCGCGGCTGGGTGGGCGACCCCAGCGTCACGGTGCAATACGGCGGCTCGGTCAACACCGCCACCATCGATGAGCTGATGACCCAAAGCGACATTGACGGTGTGCTGGTGGGCGGTGCATCGCTCGATCCCGTGGGATTCGCCCGCATCGCCAACTACCAGGTTCCAGCGGCGGTCTGAGCAGGACCCACTGCCCCGCACTGGCGTGATCCCCTCTGGCCCACTGGTGATGGGGGTGCTCAACCTCACCCCCGATTCCTTCAGCGATGGCGGGCAGCTGGGCACGGTTGAGGCGGTCCTGCGGCAAGCGCGGCGCATGCTCGCCCAGGGAGCCGCTGTGCTCGATCTGGGCGCCCAGAGCACCCGCCCTGGGGCCGAGATGGTCGGGCCGGCCCAAGAGCTGCGCCGCCTGTTGCCCGCCCTGCGGGCCCTGAGAGCGCTGCGCCGAGAGCATCCAGCGCTGCTGCTCTCGATTGACACCTTCGATGCCAGCGTGGCCGAGGCCGCCCTCGCTGAAGGCGCCGACTGGATCAACGACGTGCGCGGCGCCAATCGGACCGCAGAAGCCCCGGGGGGCACCCTGCGCGATCCGGCGATGCTGCCCCTGATCGCCCGCGCCGGCTGCCCCTATGTGCTGATGCACAGCCGCGGCACCAGCCAGACCATGGACAGCCTGGCGGTCTACGGCGATGTGATGGCCGAGGTGCGCACCGAACTGCACGCCGCCACCTCATGCGCCCTCAGCGCCGGCGTGCGCCCCGAGCAGATCATCTGGGACGTGGGCCTGGGGTTTGCCAAGACCACCGAGCAGAACCTGGAGCTGCTGCGGCGCCTACCGGAACTGACCGAAGCCGGTTGCAGCAGCGGCAGCAACACCTGGGCCGACGCTCCCATGCTCGATCCAGCCGCTTGCACACATGACCATGGTCATGACCATGGTCAGCTGCAGAAGGGGTCCGCAGACCCACCACGCTCAGCGCAGCCGCACCAGAACAAGCCGCCTTCAGCCCCCTACCCCCTGCTGGTAGGCCCCTCGCGCAAGCGATTCATTGGCGCCGTGCTCGATGAACCCCGCCCCCGCGCCAGGCTGTGGGGCACAGCGTCGGTGTGTGCGCTGGCCACAGCTGCCGGCGCCCGGGTGCTGCGCGTGCACGATGTGGGCCCCATCGCCCAGACGGTGCGCATGGCAGCTGCGATCAGCCCTCGCTGACCCCCTCGATTTTGTCTTCGATCTCCTGATAGAGCTCCTGCAGCTGGGCGATGTTCTCGTCGGAGGTTTCCCAGTACCCGCGGCCGTTGACCTCGAGCAGGGTTCCCACGATGCGTCTGAAGCTGTGGGGGTTGAGTTCCATCAACCGCTGGCGCATCTCAGGGTCGTTGATGAAGGTGTCGTTGGCTTCCTCATAGACGAAGTTGTCAACGGCGCCACTGGTGGCACTCCAGCCCAGGGTGAAGTTGAGCCGCTTGGCCACCTCACGCACACCCTCGTAGCCGGAATTCAGCATGCCCTCGTACCACTTCGGGTTGAGCAGCTTGGTGCGGGAGTCGAGGCGGATCGTTTCGCTCAGCGAGCGCACCTGGGCGTTGGCGGTGGTGGTGTCGGCGATGTAGCTCGACGGGGCCTTGCCGTCATCGCGCAGCGAGGCGATCAGCTTGGTCGGATCGCTGTCGAAGTAGTGGCTCACATCAGTGAGTGAGATCTCAGCCGAATCGAGATTCTGGAAGGTGACATCGGCGGTCTTCATCACCGACTCGAACACCTCACGGCTCTGGTTCATCTCGCCGGGGTTGTCGGCGTTGAAAGCGAAGGTCTTGCGCGACAGGTACATCTCCTGCAGCTCGTTCTCTTCTTCCCAGGTGCTGTTCTCCACCGCCAGGTTGACATTGGAGCTATAGCTGCCGCTGGCATTGGAGAACACGCGGGTGGCGGCATCGCGCACGCTGATGCCGTCTTTGGCGGCCTGCTCGAGGCTGTGCTTGCGCACAAAGTTCATCTCGAGGGGCTCATCAGCCTCGGCGGCCATCTTGACGCCCTGATCAATCAGGGCCATCTGGTTGATGAACAGGTCGCGGAACACGCCACTGCAGTTCACCACCACATCGATGCGGGGGCGGCCCAGTTCTTCCAGCGGGATCAGCTCGAGCTTGTTGACCCTCCCCAGCGAGTCGGGCATCGGACGCACGCCGATGAACCACAGGATCTGGGCCAACGACTCGCCGTAGGTCTTGATGTTGTCGGTGCCCCAGAGCACGCAGGCAATCGTCTCGGGCCAGGTGCCCTGCTCGATCTTCTGACGCTCGATCAGGCGATCGACCACCACCTTGGCCGCAGCAACCGCAGCCTTGGTGGGGATCGCCTGGGGGTCGAGGGCATGCAGATTCTTGCCGCTGGGCAGCACGCCGGGGTTACGGATCGGGTCACCGCCGGGACCCGGCAGCACGTACTCACCATCGAGGGCCCGCAGCAGGCTCTCCATCTCGAGATCGGCGCAGACCTGCTCAAGGCAGAACTGCAGGTAGCCGAACAACTTGTCGAGCTCGGCCTGATCCACATCAGGGAATCCGGCCGTGCGGCAGGCCGCCAACCAGGGGCTCGGCAGCTTGAAGCCAAATTGCTCGAGCAGGCCAAAGAACCAGGCAAAGTTGCGGCGCAGGGTGACGCGGCCATCGGCGCCGGTGACCGCTTTGACCATGGCGCCCACAGCCGCGCGCGATGTCTCGGTGATGACGCGGTTGAGCTCGACATCGGCGAGCACACCGTCGTCGTTGCCCTTGTACACGTCTTCAATGGTGCGCCCCCGGCTTTCGGCCAGCAGGGCCGGCAGCGACCGCAGGCCATCGTCGTCGCGCTCGAGGGCGGCGATGTTCACCAGGGTGGCGATCGCCTCTTCGGCGGTGGGTGGCTTGCCGATCGTGTGCAGGCCGCAGGGCAACAGCCGGCTCTCGATCTCCATCAGCTGGCGGTAGACCGCGCCGACGACGCCATCGCGGCCATCAAGGTCGAGCTCGGAGGCATCGACCTCGGGCAGGTCAACGTCCTTGTCGAGGTTGCACTGGCGCGCGGTCTCGATGATGGCGTTGACGATCTGCACGCCGCGGGAGCTTTCGCGCAGCTGCTGGTAGCTACCCACGAGCTCGCCCAGCTCCTTGAGACCCTTGTAGAGGCCAGCATTTTCAGCCGGTGGCGTCAGGTAGCTGATCGTCTCGGCGTAACCGCGCCGTTTGGCAATCGTCGCCTCCGACGGGTTGTTAGCGGCGTAGTAATAGAGGTTCGGCAGGGCGCCGATCAGCGAGTCGGGGTAACAGGTCTCGCTCATGCCCATCTGCTTGCCGGGCATGAACTCGAGCGAGCCATGGGTGCCGAAGTGCAGCACCGCATCGGCGCCCCACACCTTCTCCAGGTAGGTGTAATAGGCGGCAAAACCGTGGTGGGGGCTGGCGCTGCGTGAGTACAGCAGGCGCATCGGGTCGCCCTCGTAGCCGAAGGTGGGCTGCACGCCGACAAACACATTGCCGAAGTGGCGGCCGTAGATCAGCAGGTTGGTGCCGTCACTGTTGAGGTTGCCGGGGGGCTTGCCCCAGTTCTCTTCCAGTCGCTCGGAGTAGGGCGTCAGCCGCTCGTACTCCTCGACGCTCATGCGGTGGGCGATCGCCAGCTCGGGGGCGCCCTCCATGGCCTCGGGGTCCTTGAGCACCGCCTCCATCAGCTCCTTGCTGGTGGCCGGCAAACCGCTGACGTCGTAGCCCTTGGCGCGCATCTCTTCCATCACCCTGTGGATGGAGCCGAACACGTCGAGGTAGGCGGCGGTACCGACGTTGCCCTTGTCGGGGGGAAAGCTGAACACCGTGATTGCCAGCTTCTTGGTGGCGCGGGGCTTGATGCGCAGTGAGGCCCAGCGGATGCAACGCTCGGCGATGGCCTCGACCCGGTCCTGCAGGGTGTGGGCCTTACCCGTGGCATCGTCGCGGCCGCTGAGCACGATCGGCTCAATGGCGCCGTCGAGCTCGGGGATCGCAATCTGCAGTGCCACCTGCACCGGGTGCAGACCCAGATCGCTCTCTTCCCATTCCTGGGTGGTCTGGAACACCAGCGGCAGCGCCACCATGTAGGGGCGGTTGAGCTTCTTGAGCACCTCGATCGCCTTGGGATGGTCCTGACGGGCAGGACCACCCACCAGGGCAAAGCCCGTGAGTGAGACCACGCCATCGACCAGGGGCTGATCAGGGTTCAGCGGGTCATAGAAAAAGGCATTGACCGGCTTGGTGAAGTCGAGCCCGCCGCAGAACACCGGAATCACGGTGGCGCCGCGGAACTCCAGCTCCTGGATCACCGCCACATAGTGAGCCTCATCGCCGGTAACGATGTGGCTGCGCTGCAGCACCAGACCAATCACCGGTCCCTTGCGTGCTGTCTCGCTGAGATCGGCTCGGCTTGACGTCCAGTTGAGGTACTCCTTGAGGTCCTCGAACATCGAGGGAGCCAGCGGGTGCCAGATGCCCAGATCGGGGAACACCACCGGTTCTGCCACCTCAAGTGCGGGCCGGTCGTCGGCGCTCTTGGGGAAGACGTACTTGTCAGCCAGCATCAACAGGAAATTCCTGAGGTTGTCTGGCGTGCCGCCCAGCCAATACTGGAAGCTGAGCATGAACGAGCGGGCGTCCTGCGCCTTCTCGACGGGCAGGTACTTGAGCACCGTCGGCAGCGTGTTCAGCAGCTTCAACATGGCGTCCTGGAAGCCGGCACCGCCGGCCTCCTTGCGCTTTTTCATGAAGCTGGCGATGGCCGACTTGCTCTGGCCGAGCTGGGCCATTGAGAAGGTGCCCAGCTTGTTGAGGCGCATCACCTCGGGCATCGACGGAAACACCACCGCCGCCTTGAGCCGCTCACGGTGGGGCGCCACCGCCTCGACCACCTTCTGGGCCAGGTCCTCGATGAAGATCAGCGAGGCGATGAACACATCGGCCGCCGCCACATCGGCGCAGAAATCGGCATAGTTGCCCGGGTCGCGCAGCTCTTCGATCAGATAGCCGCTCAGGTCGATGGCCAGGGGCCCGTTCTGATCGTTGAGGCTGGTGGCCGCCTGGGTCAGGGCGTTCTGGTACTGGGGCTCGAGCACCACATACACCGCCTTCATGACGGCACCGGGGTGGTTCTCGGCAGGGCTGACCCGACGGTTGGCGGAGCGGACCTGCGTGAACATGCGGCCAGATTGAGCAATGTGAAGCAGCCTACGAAGTGCAGGGCCATCGGCGCGGGCCACCGCTCAAGCCGTTACAGCTGGCCCATAGGCTCAACCTCACTCACAACGACCCCCATGGGCCAGACGCCCGACGCTGCTGCCAAACCGGTGCCCGTTGTGGTTGCGGGCGCCCTGGGGCGCATGGGAGCCGAGGTGATCAAGGCCGTCACCGCGGCCCCCGACTGTGAACTGGTCGCTGCGATCGACACCACCCCAGGCAAAGAGGGCGCCGATGTGGGGCTCGAACTGGGCCTGGGCGAGCTCGAGGTGGCCCTCACCGCCGACTTCGAGGGGGCGCTCTGCCTGGCCAGCCAGAACGCCCGCAACTCTGGCCCGGGCGGCGGGGCCGTGCTGGTCGATTTCACCCACCCCAACGTGGTCTATGAGCACACCCGCGGCGCCATTGCCTATGGGGTCCATCCGGTGATTGGCACCACAGGCCTGAGCCCCGAGCAGCTCGGTGACCTGGCCGTGTTTGCCGAGAAGGCCTCGATGGGGGGGGCCGTGATCCCCAACTTTTCGGTGGGCATGGTGCTGCTGCAGCAGGCAGCAGCCGCGGCGGCGCGCTTTTACGACTACGCCGAGCTGACCGAACTGCACCACAACCGTAAGGCCGACGCCCCCAGCGGCACCTGCATCAAAACCGCCGAGCTGATGGAAGAACTCGGCAAAGCCTTCAACCCACCCCAGGTTGACGAGCACGAGAGCCTGCAGGGGTGCCGCGGCGGGCAGCGCGACAGCGGCCTGCGGTTGCATTCGCTGCGTCTGCCTGGCCTGGTGGCCCACCAGGAGGTGATGTTCGGCGCCCCCGGCGAGACTTACACCCTGCGTCACGACACGATCGACCGCAGCGCCTACATGCCGGGCGTGCTGCTGGCCGTGCGCAAGGTGCGTCAGCTGGGCGGGCTGGTGTATGGCCTCGAGAGGCTGCTCTGATGCTGATTCCGCTGCGCCCCGGCGAACTGACGCGCCTGATTCCGGCGGTGGCCACCGGCCCGCAGTTCAATGCCTGCAGCGGCAACCCGCGCAAGATCCTGCAGCGGGTGCTGATCGCGGTCATCGGCGGGGTGATTTCGCTGCTGATCAGCCAGAGCCTGTTTTCAAGCCGTTGGGGTCCGGTGTGGCTGGTGGTGGGTTTTGTCTTTCTGCTCTACCTGCTGTGGGGCCCGATTCTCGAAGCCGGGCGGCGCAACGCCACGCTGAGGCGCTACCCGGCAGCGGCGATCTTTGAGGGCCAGGTGGCCGACCTCGAGCAGCGCGAGGTGGTCGAGGAGCGGCGCGAGCAGGCCGACAAGAGCGGCCGCCTGGAACTGGTGGAGAACACCCGCACCTGGATGAGTCTTGAACTCGAAGATGACGACGGCTACCTGGGGCGGATCCGCTTCCCGATGGAGAAGAAACACCAGCAGATCCGGCGCGGCATGGTGGTGCGGGCACTGGTGCTGAGTGAGCGCAACGACTTTTCGAGAGTGGGCGCCATCAGCGATGCCTGGCTGCCGCAGATCAAGCTCTGGGTCGGCGAGTACCCCTACCTGCTGAAACCCGCCTTTGAAGAGCTCTGCCTCAGGCGCCTGCGCTGAGCTCGCAATATTGCGTTACAATTGGCGTAACACTTCGAAATGACGCGCCATGACCCAGGCCACACCTGCCGCTCCTGGAACCATCCGCGGCGCCACCGTCACCACCGAGGACGGCGGCCGCCTCAATGCCTTTGCTACCGAACCCCGCATGGAAGTGGTGAGCGTGGAAAGCGGCTGGGGCTTCCACGAGCGCGCCGAAAAGCTCAATGGCCGCATGGCCATGCTGGGTTTCATTGCCCTGCTCGCCACCGAATTTGCCCTGGGCGGCGAAGCCTTCACCCGCGGCCTGCTGGGCATCGGTTGAGATCACTCGCAGCGGCGCGTCATCGCCGCATAGCGTTGAGCCGCAGTCATTGGGCTGCGGCTTTTTTGTTGCTCGCTTGACGTTGTGCCCGCCGCTGCAGCACCCATGAGCGCCGCCGCCCCCTTCGCCCTGGTGCGGGGCTGCGGCCCGACAGGGGCGCTCGCTGCGCTGGCCCTCTGTGATGCCGGCTGGCGCGTGGAACTGCACGATCCAAGCCGCAAAGAGCAGTTGCTGGGGCGACAGCGGGCCTATGCGCTGACCCATTCGAGCCAGGTGCTGTTGCAGCGGCTCAACCTGTGGGAGGGGCTGGCTGCGCAGTTTGTCGCCTTTGGCCAGCTCGATCTGGCCGATCTGGGCAGTGGCGGCGACGAGGTCTGCTTTGACGCCGATCAACTGGGCCTGAGCGCTGTCGGTTGGATTGCCGAGCACAGCAGCTTGATGCAAGGGCTGTTGCAGGCGCTGGAAACCAATGACTGCGTGCAGTTGTCACTCGGCACCAGTGCGCCAGCCGAGAGCGGCAGCAGCTGCGATCTGATCGTGGCGGCCGATGGGCCCCAATCGCCCACCCGCAACGCGCTTGGCATCGATTGCTGGCACTGGCACTACGGCCAGCAGTGCCTCACCGCCCAGGTCGATCTGCGCGGCAGCTCTGCCGGCAAGGCCTTTGAGCTGTTCAGGCCCGAGGGCCCCATGGCGCTGTTGCCCCTGGGGGGGCAGCGGGTGCAACTGGTCTGGAGCGCCTCCCCGGCGCGTTGCCGCCAGCTGCAGACGCTCACGGCCAACGGCTTTCTGGATCATCTAGCCGGGGTGCTGCCCGATCGCTTCCAACCCGATCAACTGGTCGTGGCTCCGCAGAGCTTTGAGGTGGGACTGGCCCTGGCCCGCCGGCTGCAGCGGGGCCGCACGCTGCTGCTCGGCGAAAGCGCCCATTGCAGCCACCCGGTGGGGGGCCAGGGGCTCAACCTCTGCTGGCGCGATGTGGCCGTGCTGCACCGGCTGGCGCGGCGCGTCAGCCAGGGGCGCCTTGGCGCCGCAGCGCTGCCCCGGCAGTACGCATTGCGCCGCTGGCCCGATCTGGTGCTCACCCTGGCCGCGACCGATCTGCTGGTGCGGGTGTTTTCCAACCGCGCTGCCCTGCTGCTGCCGCTGCGTCGGCTGGCTTTGGCGGTGCTGGCCCGCTCACGGGTGCTGCGCAGGATCACCCTGGGCGTCATGACCCATGGCCCTTGCCGCCTCCCACCAGGCTGATCACAGTGGGCCCATGGTGATCAGCACCACCCCACAGCCGCCCCCCGCCCCCGCACTGCTGCGCTTCCTGCGCCAGCAGCTTGGCCTGAGCGAAAGCGCCCTGGCCCTGGGCCTCAAACAAGCCGATCAGGAGCAGGCCCCATTGCCAGTGGTGCTGTGGCGCTATGGCCTGATCAACCTCGAGCAGCTCGATGCGGTGCTGAGCTGGCAAGACCAACAACCCTGAGCAGCCTGCTCAGCTGTAAATGATCAACGACTCGACGGGATGGGGTTCGGGCAGGCGCGCCCTGCCGCCCAGGCCCGCGAGCTCGGCCACAAAGCCAAACCCGCAGAGCTGCCCCCCGGCTGCGCTGACCAGCTGCGCGCAGGCAGCTGCTGTGCCGCCCGTCGCCAGCAGATCATCGATGACCAACACCTTGCCGCCGCCGCTGAGGGCATCGCTTTGGATCTCCAGGCGATCGGTGCCGTACTCGAGGGCGTAGTCGACACCCGTTACAACTCCCGGCAGCTTGCCGGGTTTGCGCACCGGCACAAAGCCCAGCCGCACAGCGGTGGCCAGAGCCGTACCAACGATGAAGCCGCGCGACTCGATCCCCACGATCAGATCGGGCTGCAGACGCTCACAAACAGCACCGAGCTGTCGAATCACCTCCTGCCAGCCCTCGGGATCGCGCATCAGCGGCGTCAAATCGCGAAACAGGATGCCCGGCTTGGGGAAATCGGGGATCTCGCGCACCAGGCCGCGCAGGTCGATCGCGGTGGTCATGGGCCTCTAGCCGGCAGCCATGGCATCATCGCAGCCATGGCCTCACCGACCGCCGCGCCCCTGCCCCGCCGTGGCATCGAACGGCTTGATCTGATGCTGCTGTGCGCCGAGGCCCTCGACCTCAACGGCGCCGAAGCCACGCTTTGGCTGAGCGAGGAGCTCGGTCTCACTGAGGTGGTCAGCGACCGGGTTGAGCTGTGGAAGCAGCGCTGCCACAACCCGCTGCGTCGCCACGTGCGCCGCGGCAGCCTCACCCCCAGCGAAACCGACGCCCTGATTCAGGTGCTGTGCAGCCAGTCCGAGCGCCTCTACCCGCTGCTCAGGGCCCTGTTATCGGCTCAAGAGCCACTCGACATCTCCCAGCAACGCTGGGCCCTGTTTGAAGAGCGGTTGCGCGAGCTGATTCGCGAGCGGCTCAATCCAAGGCGCAGTGGGGTGCAGACCCTGCTGGATCCGGTGGGGGGAGCGCCCCAGCGGCGGCAGCTGATCCGCACCATGGCCCTTGCAGCAGGGCAAGGTGGCTTCGAGCGGCTCAAGGCCAGCCTCATGGACGCCAGCAGCTGACGGTGATGAAACAGACCCTGCGTTTTGATCAGATCAGCTGCCGCCTTCAGGTCGAAGGCCTGCCCGATGTCTCGGCAGGTCAAGGCAGTGATGCCATCGGCATCGTCACCGGCTGGAACCTGCAATGGGCCGGCAGACCCGAACTCGAGGGCAAAAAGGAACACCTGCAGGCCCTCATGCAGGCCGTTCTGCCCTACGCCAGGTTGCTGCTCAGCGACGCCCCGCGGCTGCAGCACAGCCTGGATCAGTCCGTGCAGGTGACACCGGCTGGCCCCGGTGTGCACCGGCTGACCCTGCGCAGCAGCCAGCCGGATACCCCGGCGCTGGAGGTGAGCCTTGACGATGCCGAGCTGGCCGATCTGGTGCGGGTGCTCGATCAGCTGCGCCTTGAGCCAAGGCTGCAGTTGCAGCTCGAGCTGCCTGCCGCCCAGCCATTGCGGGGGCGCCAGCTGCAGGCGCGCATTCCCAAACGCCAGCGCCTTGCCGCACCAGTCGCTGCCTTGCTGGTGCTCGGCGTGAGCACCGCTGCCTCGCTGCTGCTGCCGGCGCCCAAGCTGGTGAACGTTGAGGCCACAACGAGCAAGCCCACGCCCAGGCGTTGACGCCTGAGCTGAGGTCTGCACACTGGTCTGTGCAGGCACATTGCGACGCGACCCATGGCGCTCTCCTGGCCCGAACTGCGGCAGCGGGTAGCGCGGCTGGGCACCAATCTCGATGTGGTGGTGCGCAGCGATCCTGAGGTCTGCGGGCTCAGCGGAGACGGGTTTCACCTCTCGTTGCATCACGGCGGCCAGGGCGATTGCCAGGTGGGAGCCCTGCACCTGATCGATTGCCCCAACGAACTCGTGCTCAGCGAGTTCGAACGCTGGATGCGCGATGCCGGTTACAACCTGACGCCATGAAAAGTCCCAAGCCCGCCAAGGCACGGCGTGTCTTCCGGCGTCGCCCCCCCGCCGTGCGCTGGAAGCAGATCGCCTCGGGCCTGCTGCTGATGGCTCTCGGCGCGGGATTGCTCATGGGGCTGATGCAATTGCCCGAGCGGCTCGACACATTGCTGCTGGTCAGCACAGCGATCGCCAACCTGATCGGCGGGCTGGGGCGCTTTCTGCTCGGTTTGCTGCAGCTGCTGGGGGTGCTGCTGCTGGCCGTGGTCGCCATCGGCAGCCTGGTGCTGCTGCTGGCGGGGCTTGTGCGCCTGATCCGAGGCGTGCTGCGCCAGGGGCAAGGGGCGAGCCCCAGTCGCAAACCTCTGCGCCCAGGCCGCTAGAGCACCCACCCATGGCACACGGCAAAACCAAAAACAGCGGCAAGGGCAACACCACCGCCGAATGCGAGCAGGCCGATCGCTACCAGCCTTCGCAACTGATGGACGATGTGGCTGACGCCAAGACCAGCGGACGTCTCGATCGCCGCCTCTACGAACGTGAACTCACCCGCCTGCAGGAAGAGCTGGTCAAGATGCAGTACTGGGTCAAGGCCACCGGGTTTCGCCTGATCGTGCTGTTTGAAGGGCGTGATGCAGCCGGCAAGGGCGGCACGATCAAGCGCATCACCGAACCCCTCAACCCCCGCGGCTGCCGCGTGGTGGCGCTGGGCACCCCATCGGATCAGCAGAAGAGCCAGTGGTACTTCCAGCGCTACGTCGAGCACTTTCCGAGCGCCGGCGAGATCGTGATCTTCGACCGCAGCTGGTACAACCGCGCCGGTGTCGAGCGGGTGATGGGCTTCTGCAGCCCCCAGCAGGTGGAGGAGTTTTTGCAGTCGTGCCCCGAGTTCGAGCGCATGCTGGTGCGCAGCGGCATTGTCTTGCTGAAGTACTGGTTCTCGGTCAGCGACGACGAGCAGGAAGCGCGCTTTCAAGCACGCATTGACGACCCGACCCGGCGCTGGAAGCTCAGCCCCATGGACCTCGAAGCGCGCAACCGCTGGCAGGACTTTTCAGCTGCCAAAGATGCGATGTTTGCACGCACCAACATTCCTGAGGCGCCCTGGTTCACCGTGGAAGCCGACGACAAGCGCCGCGCCCGACTCAACTGCATCCAGCACCTGCTGGGCAAGGTGCCCTACCGCGACATGACACCGCCGGCGATCAAATTGCCCCGCCGCCCCAAGCGCAAACCCCAGGCTCGCCCGCCGATCAACGAGCAGTTTTTCGTGCCCAACTGCTACCGGTGAGCGTGGAGCACGCGGGGCCGTTGGCCTTAGGGTCACCCTTGAGCGACCATCCCCGCCGTGTTGTTTGACAACAACAAGCGTCCCCCCTGGCTGAACTGGTTGGTGCTGGCGATGTTCCTGTGGTCGTCGTGGCAACTGGCCGGTCTTTGGTTGGCGCGGCTCCATGGTTGAAACGGCCAGGCCAGAGGCCATGGATCTGATCGCGACCTATCGCAACGCCGGCTTCGGCCAACTTGCCGAGGTGATCGTTGACTTCTACAGGCGCCGCAGCGACCTCCATCGCCGCGGGGCCAGTTTTGGCGAGGAGGAACACAATCCCCAAAAGATCTCGACCGATATCTCCCTGGTGGCGATCGACCGCTCCGACCCGGAGGCTTATGGCCTGGCGGCCACGATCATGCGAGCAGTTGAAGCCGCACTGAGCCAGTACCTCAAGGAGAGGCCCCTGTTTGCCCAGGTCTGCCCCGAGCACAATCTGTTTGTCGTGCCGCTGTTCAACATTCAGCACTACGCACCAGGCGAAGGCTTCAAGGCCTGGCATTGCGACTGGAGCACGGCAGTCGACGCCACCGAACCCAACAACCGTGTGCTCGCCTGGATCCTCTACTGCAACGACGTGACAGAGGGCGGCACCGAATTCCTCTGGCAGCAGCAACACATCGACGCCATTGGCGGCTCACTGGCCCTTTTCCCGGCAGGCATGAGCCATGTGCACCGCGGCCAGATCAGCATGACGGCGAGCAAAACAATCGCCACCGGCTGGATCAACGCCGGCACGCTAGAGGCTTATCTGCAGCGCTTGTGCGAGGTGCCGCTGAGCTGAGTCCGCTGCGTGTCACAGGCCTGCAGACAAAGCAAAGCGGCATCCATAGCCTGAACCAAAGTGATTCGATCCCATGAAGGCTCTGGTGTTGGCGGCTGCGCTGCTCGCCCCCTGGTGCTGCAACCGCACGGAGGCAGCCCCGATCCGCTGCCCTGGCACCAACACGGTGGAGATGCGCGCCTGCGCCGAACAATCGTGGCAGCAGTCTGACGCTCAGTTGCGCAAGAAACTGCCCCAGCGGCTGATGCGTCAATGGCACGAAGCCACCAAAGCATTGTGCAGCGCCGCTTATGGGTCCTACAAGGACGGCACGATCTACCCCCAGCTGATGGTTGGCTGTGATGACCGTCTCAATCGAGCCCTGCTCCAGGAGTTTCGCCCACTCGAGCGCAGAGGCAGCCCCTGATGCATGCGCCCGCCCGAAAGGATTTCCTTAGGCGATCACTTTGTTCGATCGCAACTGAACCATAGCCAGCCATGTTCAGCAAAGGGCTGCTTCGATGTCTGGCCTATTGCTGTTATGGCTTCATGCTTGGCGCCTGCGCACCTGCATTGAACCAGGCGCATACAAGCCCCTGTCAAGACGGAAGCAGGCGATGTGCCGCCGCCCATGCGCCCAAGGGGATGCGCGGTGTCTACAAGGGACACCGCATGATCAAAGCGCAATGGATGAACACCATCAACCGCGAATCCAGGGCATCCGATATCGGTGTCAAAGCCCAATGGGCACCCATCACCGAGCACCGCCAGGAGCTTGACCATGCCCCAGAATGGATTGAGCACCTCATCCAGATCTGGCCATATCACACGATCAGCTCAACGAGCTCCTGGAGGCACTCAAGGTCAATCCAGAGCTCCAGAAGCAGCTCCGTGGAGCAGTGAATACCGAGGCGGCGACTGCCATCGCACAAGCAGCCGGCTTTTCAATCGACGCAAACGATCTCAAGGCGATCCAAACCGAGCTCACAGAAGCCGAACTGGAATCCATGGCTGGCGGCGGCTCTGTGTTTTGTCACAGACAGGTGGATGTCAACTGCAAGTAATGCAAAACCAGGGGACGCGGGGTCACTGAAATGTCACAGGAGCAACTGAATAGCTTTTTAGAACCATCCAATCTGACGCTGCTTTGCAAGCCAAACTCGAAGCAGCAGACCATCTCGAAACCGTGATTGCACTTGCAAGAGAATCTGGCTTCAACACAGACAATACCGATTGGCTCAGGCACCAAGCACAACGCATTCTTCAACTGAGCGACGAGGAACTCGAAACCATTGCCGGAGGAGATCCCCACATAGCAGACAAAGCACTCCAAGCCTCTGGCTGCTTTAACTGCCGATGGAGCGTCAATGGCGCATCATAGAGACTATTCAAAACCCCGATCCAACACGGTTATTCATGCGCAAATGCATAATTGACAGAAACGAATTATACAACGAATTCAACAAGAAAACTCGCTTGACACCCACCTCAAAACAAATTCTATTCTTGACAACAATGAATAGACGATCCGAATAGACAACCTGAGTCGCAAGCTCGCCAACAGCTTTGAGGATGTTGCTAACCGGATCAGTTTTGCAACCCGAAAAAACGGAGAGGGTGTCCGTCCAGATAAACGCCAAAGAAGTCCAGGCAGGTCGTTTCAAGGGAAGCGACCCATGTTTCCAACAACACATCCAACAACGCAGACACCGCCAAATAAGCGGCATATCAGTTCTGTGCGTTCAGGAGTCAGGGACGCGAAAAACGACTTCGCATCATTCGACTTCATGATGCCTCACCCCGCTTCAGGACACCACCCAACCGCCACCTCCCGCCGAGGAACCCACTGAGCGCACCGTTTGGTCAGATGCTCGCCCTGGGAGTCGTGCTGTTCAGCGGGTCTTGCAGTAACCAGCGCCCGCATAACTGGACCCACCTGGGCAAGAGGTACCACCGCTGCCGCCAGCAGGGAAGAACTGCTGACCTGGTTTGTTGGCACGGCAATACCCGCTGCCCTTGTAACTGGATCCACCAGGGCAAGTGGTCCCGCTGCTGCCACCAGCAGGGAACATCTGCTGAGCAAAGGCAGGACTGGTGATCAGGGCAAGAGATGCCAGAACGCCCGTCAGACCAGTGGCGATGACGTTCTTCATCAGGTGCTTAACCAAAGGGGGAGGAGTGGGGCGTCAGCGACGGGAACGAAACTTGCGCCCACTGCCTCAACCTATGGACGGGTCGAACACCTCCATAGACCGACGATTTAAACGAGGTAGCGGGGTTGACTGCGAGCAGGCAGTGGGGATGTTCACAAAAAAATCCCTGGCGTGTTCGACTCCGCCAGGGATAGGTCTTCCGCCGCTCATGAGTCTCAACAGTATTAGGTATTCACACTCACTTGATGGCGGATTCCCGAACGTGTTCAAGCAGGCACGCTCACCCTCCCCCCGACCCGCTTAGGGGCACCACCCAACCGCCACCTCCCGCCGAGCAACCCACTGAGAACACCGCTTGGTCAGATGCTCGCCCTGGGGGATCAGACCCTGATGGATCGGACAGGTCAGCACCGTGACGCAGTGCCTGCCCACCTCGTAGTGGAAGTGCTGACAGGTGATGCAGACAGCACCAGAGCGGGCAGGACGCAGGACATCCACATCCAGGTAGTCCCACTCCTCTGGAGGCGTGGCAGAGGGAACAGGGCGAGCGGCGGTCATCTCGATCAATTAAGTACTTCTGTACTACTCGCCTTCTCTGGATGAGTCAAGCGGCATAGGCACTTGCCCATAGACCACATGGTCTCCCCCAGTGCCCATAGGTTGTATCAGAACTTGTTCGCCTCATGAAGCACCTGCTCCTTCTCGTCGCTGCATCCGCCTGTTTTTCCTC
>VGQS01000013.1 GCA_016882285.1 Cyanobacteria bacterium K_DeepCast_35m_m2_155
GGCCTTGGCGTCATGGTCGGTTGCTACGGCGATGGCAGCCTGTTGAACGGTGCTGCCGCCCAGCTGCTGCCCCTGGTGCAGTGGCCCGATCTCGACAGCCATCTCAACCTGATCGACGATCCCTTTGCGGGGCTGACGATCCACGGCGACGTGCTGCTGCCCGGCAGCGGGCCTGGGCTGGGTATCGCCTGGGTGGAGGCTGCCGATCGGGGGCCTGTGTTGCCACCTTGAAGCCAGGAGCCGATGCCATGGGCAACCCCGATCTGTTGCGCGCACCGCTGCGACCCGAGCACCGCCTGGTGCTGCTGCTGCATGGCGGCACCACCAACCTGAGCGGCAAGACCGGGCTGGCGATGCTGCGCTACAGCCGCAACCCTGTTGTTGCCGTGGTGGATCCTGAGCAGGCAGGCCACTCGCTGCTGTCTCTGTGCGGCATCGATCACCCGGCGCCGGTGGTGGACTCGCTGCAGGCAGCCCTGGTCCATGCGCCGCAGGTGGCCGTGATCGGCCTGGCGCCCTCGGGCGGGCAGTTGCCAGCAGCGGTGCGGCTTGATGTCGCTGCCGCCTTGCGCGCAGGGCTCAGCGTGGCCAACGGGCTGCACAACCTGCTTGGCGCTGATCCCGAGCTGGCAGCGCTGCTGCAGCCGGGCCGCTGGATCTGGGATCTACGCCAGGAACCCAAAGGCCTGCGGGTGGCCGCTGGGCGTGCGGCAGCGGTGCCATGCCGGCGGCTGCTGGCCGTGGGCTCTGACATGGCGGTGGGCAAGATGAGTGCCTGCCTGGAACTGCACGGCGAAGCCCGCAGGCGTGGCCTCGATGCCCGCTTTGTCGGCACCGGTCAGGCCGGCATCTTGATCAGCGGCGGCGGCGTTGCGCTCGATGCCGTGCGGGTCGATTACGCCGCCGGCGCCGTCGAGGCGGCTGTGCTCGAGGCCGCCAGCGGTGTCGGCAGCAGCAGCTGGATCCTGGTGGAGGGACAGGGATCGCTGGCCCACCCTGGATCCACCGCCACCCTGCCGTTGATCCGCGGCTGCCAGCCCACCGATCTGCTGCTGGTGCACCGCGCCGGGCAACGCCACATCAAGGGTTTGGAGGATCTGCCGATGCCGCCCCTGCCGCAGTTGATCGCAGCGGTAGAAGCGCTCGCAGCCCTGGCACGCCCCGCCAGCGACCCCAGGCCGGCGCCGCGGGTCAGGGCGATTGCCCTCAACACAGGCCTGCTCGATGCCGAGGCCGCCGCACGCGCCATTGCCGAGACCGCAGCCAGCACGGGCCTGCCCTGCAGCGATCCTGTGCGCCAGGGAGCCGCAGGGCTGCTCGATGCCCTGCTGGCCAGTTGAGGAGAGGGCCCACGAGGGGCCACCCCAAAGGGCGAGCGAGGGGATTCGAACCCCCGAATGGCGGCGCCACAAGCCGCTGCCTTAACCGCTTGGCTACGCCCGCCGCGGCCTTCAGAGCGTATCAAAGACGTCTGCAGCACAACAGCTGCAAGCCAAAGCATCCATTTGCTGCCAACCTGTGGCCGATCGCTTGGGGGTTCTCGCGGTGCTCAGCGGACGCAGGCAGGCGCGATCGTGGATCGGCATCACTGCGCTGACGCTGCTGGGCGGCCTGGTGCTCACCAACCCAACGCCGCATGACTTTGAGGAGTTCGCCTCGGTGCGCCTGGTCGAGCTGGTCGAGCAGGAGCTCTGCCACAAGCCGGCTTTGCCGATGCTGCTGCAGCTGGTGATTCAGAACTGCAGTGCCATGGTGCAATCCCAGCGCAGCGTTCTGGGTCAACTCGCCGCCAGACACAGCCAGCGCATCAACCTGGGCATCGCCAGCCTCTACAGCACCAGCTTTGGCGGCCAGCAACTGCTGAGCAACTGGCGCCTGCCCCGCTACGGGGTGTCAACCCTGGCTGTTGGCGGTCAGTTTGTGGTGCTCAAGACCACCGCGACGCCCTGAGCGATGCGCCTGCGGATTCCGCGCTGCTTGATGGATGGCCAACGGGTGACATTGCCCGCTGCCGACAGCGAGGGGCTGGTGGCGGTGACGCTGCAGCTCGACGGAGCGCGGGTTGCCGCCATTGCCGCCGATCCCCAGGCGAGCGCGCCGGCGCCGCTGGCGCTCACACCGCTGGTGGAGCCCCACGCCCACCTCGACAAAAGCTTCACCTACAGCGCCTTTGCCAACCCAGGCGGCACCATGGAGGGGGCGCTGGCCGCCAACCTCAGAGAGTTTGAGCAACGCACCGCCGAGCAGGTGCACGAGCGCAGCGAACGCGCCCTCGAGCAGGCCTGGCGCTATGGGCTGCGGGCGATCCGCAGCCACATCGATAGCGGCGGCGGCCCTGCCAGCGAGGCCAGCTGGCAGGTGCTGCTTGAGCAGCAGCGGCGCTGGGCCGACCGCCTGACGCTGCAGCTGGTGGCCCTAGTGCCGATCAGGTTTTGGCTGACGCCCGAGGCCGAAACTCTCGCCCAGCGGGTCGCGGCCGCGGGCGGTCTGCTGGGCGGGGTGCTGGGGCCACCCTTTGGCCACCGCAGCAGCGATGCGCTGGCGCTGCGCGCGCTGCTGCAGCTGGCAGCGCGGCTGGGTTGCGGCGTTGACCTGCATGTCGATGAAGGCGACACCGCGGCCGGGCTGGGGGTGGCCCTGGTGGTTCGCACGGCGCTGGAGCTGGGGGCCCAGGTGCCGATCACCTGCAGCCACGCCAGCAGCATGGGACTGCTCAGCGCCGCGCGTTGCAGCCGGCTGGCCGAGCAAATGGCGGCAGCGGGCGTGCAGGTGGTGGCGCTGCCGCGCACCAACCTGTGGCTGCTGGGGCGGCGCAGCGGCCAGACCCCCTGGCTCAGGGCACAGGCACCGATTCGTCCGCTGCAGCAGGCCGGCGTTGACGTCGCCGTCGGCGGCGACAACGTGCAGGACCCCTGGTACCCGGGGGGCGACTACGACCCGATCGAGCTGCTGCGGCTCTGCTTCACCACCAGCCACCTCGACCCCTGGCAGAGGCAGGGGCTGGCCCCTTTCACCACCAGCCCTGCGCGGTTGCTGGGGCTCGACTGGGATGGGGTGCTGCGGCCCGGCTGTCCGGCCGATCTGCTGGTGCTCGAGGCCAACAGCTGGCAGCAGGTGCTGGCCCGCCCGCCGCAGCGCCGGGTGCTGCGCGCAGGCGTCTGGATCGCTGGCGCCGGCAGCGGCAGCAGCGATGCGCTGACGGCGGTGCCAAGCTGAGCCGCAGCGGCAGCACTGCAGTGAGCTCTCTGGCTGTGGCACTACCCAGCGGACTGCCCAACGGGCTGCCGCAGCCACCAAGCGACGCCACCCTGGCGACACTGCGCCGCGAGCTGGAGCGCGAGCAGACCGAGCTGGAGCTGCTGGGCCTTGAGCGCAGCGCCGATCTGCAGCGCCTGTCGCGCGATTGTTTTGCGTATTCACCCGTTCTGGCGCCGCTGTTTGAAGGCCGGCACGCCCAGCTGGTGGCCCGCCCCACCAATGTCGAGCAGGTGATCGCGGTGGCGGCGGCCTGCGCCAGGCAGCAGGTGCCGCTCACCTGCCGTGGTGGCGGCACCGGTAACTACGGCCAGTGCGTGCCGCTTGCGGGCGGGGTGGTGCTCGACCTGAGCGGGCTCAAGCGGCTGCGGCAGCTGGATCGCACCGCTGGGGTGATCACCGTTGAGGCAGGGGCCCTGATGGGCGATCTGGAGCGGCAACTGGCCCCCGCCGGCCGCGCCCTGCGGCTGATGCCCAGCACCCTGCGTAGCGCCAGCATCGGCGGCTTCATCGCCGGCGGCTCGGTGGGCATCGGCTCACAGCGCTGGGGCATCCTGCGGGATCCCGGCAACCTGCTGGGCCTGGAGGTGGTGACGCTCGAAGCCACACCGCGGCTGCTCAACCTTGATGCCGCCAGCAGCGAACCGCTCAACCACGCCTACGGCACCAACGGCATCATCACCGCCTTGACCCTGCCCACCACAGAGGCCATCGACTGGGTGCAAGTGGTGGTCGGCTTTGACGCTTGGGAGCAGGCCCTCAGTGCTGCCCAGAGCGTGAGCCGCTGGGCGATCGAGCTCAACAGCGTCAACCTGCTTGAAGCCCCTGTCGCCGCTGCCATGCCCTGGCCGGCGGGCTGCCCAAAGGCCACGGGCGAGCATCGCCTGCTGTTGCTCGCTCACCCGGCGGCCATGGCGGTGCTGCCAGCCAGGCTGATGCAGCTTGGCGGCACGCTGCTGTGGCAAGAGCCGCAGAGCAGCAGCAAGGGCATTCCGCTGCGCGAACTGGGCTGGAACCACACCACCCTGCACTGGCGTTCAGCCAACCCCGAGTGGACCTATCTGCAACTGCTGCTGCCGCAGAACGAGGGCGCGTGCCTGGTGGAGCTGCGCCGCCGTTGGGGCTCAGCCATCCACTGGCACCTTGAAGGCATCAAGCAGCAGGGCAGCCAGCGGCTGGTGTGCCTGCCGCTGATCCCCTGGCAGGGCCGCGAGCGGCTTGAGCAGCTCATCAGCGACTGCCGCGAGCTGGGGGCATTTCTGTTCAATCCCCATGTGTTCACTGTCGAAGACGGCGGTCTGGGGGTCGTCGATGCCGACCAGGTCAGGGCCAAGGCCGCCTATGACCCTGGCGGGCTGCTCAACCCGGGCAAGCTGCGCGGCTGGCAGGAGCGTTAGCTAACAGCCCAGCGAGGCACGGGTGTCGACGCCGGTGATCGGATTGGTGCCTTCTGCATCGCGGCAGAGGGCCCGTTGATCGTTGCGATCGATCAGGGCATCGCTGAAATCGGCATCCGTGACCGTGGCGCCAGCGAAGCTGCTGCCCGCAGCGATCACCCCGCTCAGGTTGGCGCCGCTGAAGTCAGCCCCTGAAAAATCGACCTTGTCCATCAGCACGCCGCTCAGATCCGCCCCTGAAAAGTCAGCCTCAGGAAAGGCCGCCTGGGTCAGGATCGCCCCATGCAACTGGGCGCCGGCGAAGTTGGCGCCCCGCCCGGCAGCCCCGGCAAACGAGGTGTTGGCCAGGTCCTGGCCGTGAAAATCGGCGCCGTTCTGGTTGGTGAGCGTGTAGTCGATCCCCGAGAACTCGGCCATCACCGCCATTGGTGCCAGCAGAAGCAGGGCCACCAGGGCCAAAGGCAAAGCCACGGCTGAGAGCCAGGCCATTGCGAGGGCTTTGCGCCGTGCCATCACCAGCCATCGCGATCACCCAACCACTTTGACCCACGCGGTGGGGTATTCGGGTGCCGTCTGATCACGGCACGACGGCGTCAAGGCTGGGCGAGCAGCGTGCCGATCAGATACAGCGAACCTGCCACCACGAGCCGCTGCGCGTCAGCCACGGCTGCTGCGCTCAGGCTCTGCAGCGCCCGTGGCAGATCATCGGCCTGATGCAGGGACGCCACGCCTCCCACCAGCGGCACCGAGTACGGCGCTTGCGGGTTGAGCTGCTGAGCGACCAGTTGATCGCGGTTCCAGCTGGCATGCCCCGGCACCGGCACGATCCAGGCCTGATCGCCCGGGGCCAACAGGGCCTGAAGAATCTCGGGGCCTTGCTTGTTGGCCAGCATGCCGATCACCCAACAGCGCGGGCCGGGGCTGAGGCCATGGCGCTCGGGATGGGCATCGAGCTCAGCGCGCAGGGCGGCGGCCGCCGGGGGATTGTGGGCCCCATCGAGCAGCAGCGGGATGCCGCGCCAGTTCAACTGCTGCAGGCGGCCGGGCCAGCGGGCAGCAGCAAATCCCTGACGAATGGCCGCAGGCGTGATCGACCACCCCCGCGCCGCAAGGGCCTGCAGAACCCCCAAGGCGACGGCGGCATTACTGCATTGCACCTGGCCAGGCAAACCGCACCTCCCCCACGATGCGGGTTGATCAGCGCCAGTTGGCAGCAGCAGCTCCCCCCGCGCGTTGCGTTGCAACGGCTGCACCCAGCTCAGCTCGGCCCCAACTGCTGCGGCGCGCGCCTGCAGCACCGCCTGCACCTCGGGATGCTGGGGCCCACTGATGGCCAGGCAACCCGGCTGCAACACACCGGCCTTTTCGGCCGCAATGCTGGCCAGGTCGGGCCCCAGAAACTCGCGATGATCCAGGCCGATCGAGGCCAACGCGATCACGGAGCGATCAGGATGGCAACTGGTGGCATCGAGCCGGCCGCCCAGACCCACCTCAAGCACCACCAACGGCAAGGACGCCTCGGCAAACGCCCAAAACGCAGCCGCGGTGACCAGCTCAAAAGGCGTGAGCTCATGGGCCAGGGCAATCGGCCGCACCGCCTCGAGCTGGCCGCGCAGCGCGACTGGGGCGATGGACTCAGCTCCCAGGCGAATGCGCTCGGTCCAGCTCACCAGGTGTGGTGAGGTGTACAGGCCTGCCTTGATGCCGGCGGCCAGCAGCGCCTGATGCACCAGGGTGCTGATCGACCCTTTGCCATTGGTGCCGGCCACCTGCACGGCTGCGAACTGCCGTTCGGGATGGCCGAGGTCCGCCAGGGCCGCGCACAGGCGATCGAGTCCCAGGTCGACGCCGCGGCGGCTGAACGGCTCGATCAGATCGGCAAAGTCGTCAGGCTTGGGCAACAAGGCTTTGCACGGCCCGCTCCAGGCAGGCAACGCCGTGACGCAGGTGCCGCGGCTGGATCACCAGCGGCGGCACAAAACGCACCACCGACGGCCCCGCAGGCACCAACAACAGGCCCTCGGCCATGGCGGCCTTGACCAGCTCAGGAGCGGTGATGCCAGCCCCGGGGCGCAGCACCAGGCCCTGCAACAGGCCCCAGCCGCGGCTGCCCTCAAACAGGGTGCTGTGGCGGGCTGCCAGCTCGCTCAAGAGCTGCTGCAGCAGTTCACCCATGCGACTCACGTGGGGCAGCAGTGCACGGCGCTCGAGTTGTTCGAGCACCGTAAGCCCGGCGCGGCAGGCCATCGGGTTACCGCCAAAGGTGCTGGCGTGCTCACCGGGTCGCAACAGATCGGCAGCGGGCTTCACCGCCAGAGCGCCGATCGGGAAGCCGCCGCCCAGGCCCTTGGCCAGGGTGATGGCGTCAGGTTCGACGCCCAACTGCTGGTAGCCCCACAGCCGGCCGCTGCGGCCCACGCCGATCTGCACCTCATCGAAGATCAGCAAAATGCCGTGCTGATCGCACAACTGGCGCACCCTGGCAAAGAACGCCGGATCCCCGGGGATCACACCGCCCTCACCCTGGAGCGGCTCAAGCAGCACTGCCGCCACCCTGGGGCCCGGGGCTTCGCACGCGGCCAGCAGGGCCTCAAAGGCAGCCGTGTCGTTGAAGGGGAAATAGCGAAAGCCCTGCACCATGGGCTCGAACCCCTGGTGGTACTTGGGCTGACCGGTGGCGCTCACCGCCGCCAGGGTGCGGCCGTGAAAGCTCGCCTGGGCAGTGATGATCAGCGGCGGCTCTTCAGCAGGGATGCCGCGCACCCCATGGCCGTGCTTTCGGGCCAGCTTGATGGCGGCCTCGTTGGCTTCGGCCCCCGAATTGCAGAAAAAGACCCGCTCAAAACAGCTCTTGGCGGCGATCGCCGCGGCCAACTGCTCCTGCTCAGCGATGCGGTAGAGGTTGGAGACGTGCTGCAGCTGGCCCAGCTGGCGTCCAAGCGCACGCCGCAGGCTGCGGTCGCTGTGCCCCAGGGTGTTCACGGCGATGCCGGCCACACAGTCGAGGTAACGCCGGCCGCTGCTGTCCCAGACCCAGACACCCCGGCCCCGCACCAGCTGCAGGGGGAAGCGCGCATAGGTGTCCATCACCGGCCCGGTGGTGGGCGGTGAAGCCATCAATAGGGTCGCAGTGGGAGCGGTGGGACTCGAACCCACATGCCCGAAGGCGCTCGATTTTGAGTCGAGTCCGTCTACCAATTCCGGCACGCTCCCGCACTAGGGAGCTTACGCGGCCTCGACCCGTGAGATCTGGGCACCCACGGCGTTGAGCTTGTCTTCGAGTGCTGCGTAGCCCCGGTCGAGGTACTCGAGCCCGCGCACGCTGGTGATGCCTTCGGCCGCCAGGCCCGCCAGCACCATGGCCGCAGAGGCCCGCAGATCGGTGCCCTGCACGGGGGCACCACTGAGCCGAGGCACGCCCTCAACAAAAGCGGTGTTGCCCTGCATGCGAATGGCGGCACCCATGCGCTGCAGCTCGGCCACATGCTGCAGACGGTTTTCAAAGATGTTTTCGGTGATCACACTGGTGCCCCGGGCCGTGGCCAACAGGCTCATGAACGGGGCCTGCAAATCGGTGGGGAAGCCAGGAAACGGCTGGGTGCGCAGGTCGACGGCCTGAATCTGACGGGCGGTGATGGTGAGACCGATGCCGTCATGGTCGATGCGGCAGCCGGCTTCTTCGAGCTTGGTGATCACGGCACCGAGATGCTCGGGGATCAACGGAGTGATGCGCAGGGCCGATCGGGTGATGGCCGCGGCCAGCAAAAACGTTCCGGCTTCGATGCGATCGGGGATCACCGCGTAATCGGCACCGTGCAGGCGGTCAACCCCGACGATCGTGATCGTGGGGGTCCCGGCGCCGCGCACCTTCCCGCCCATGGCGATGAGCAGACCGGCCAGATCCACCACCTCAGGCTCCTGGGCGGCGTTGTCAATGACGGTCTCGCCGTCGGCCAGGGCGGCGGCCATCATCAGCGTCTCTGTGGCTCCGACGCTGGGGCAATCGAGATGAATGCGACCGCCCTTGAGGCGGTGCCCGCGCCCCGGCACCACGGCTGTGACCACACCGTGCTCGATGGTCACCTGGGCGCCCATCGCCTTGAGACCTTTGACGTGCTCGATGACCGGACGGGTGCCGATCTGACAGCCACCGGGCAGGGGCACACGCGCCATGCCCATGCGCGCCAGCAACGGGCCAATGCAGAAGAAGCTGGCCCGCAGGCTGTTGACCAGCTCATAGGGAGCTGCGGCACTGTTGATGCGATCGCCCGACAGCTCAATGGCATCGGCCGAAGCCTGCACCTGCACGCCCAGGCTCGAGAGCATCTCGGCCATGGCCGCGATGTCGGTGAGCGGCGGCACATTGCGCAGACGAATGCTGTCGCGGCTCAGCAAACAGGTCGCCATCAGCACCAGGGCTGAATTTTTGGCACCGCTGATCGTGACTTCACCACTGAGCTGACGGCCGCCGGCAATCTCAAGCTGGGGGGTGAGATTGACCTTGCTGCGAACAGCGGTGACTGTCATGGCCAGTGCTGTCGCTTCAGATGGCCGCATCTTGACAACAAAAGGTGAGACCGTCTAGACGGCCGCCGCGAAAACTGGCTTGAGCGATCGCCGCCGAACCCCCATGGCGTATGGTGCGTGGGTGCCCATGGGCACGTCGTCACGCGGATGTGGCGGAATTGGTAGACGCGCTAGTTTCAGGTACTAGTGGCAGCAATGTCGTGGGAGTTCAAGTCTCCCCATCCGCATTTCAATCATGATCGTTCTCAAGATCAGCAACGCCCCTGAGCTTGTTGCTTCCAAGCTTGGAAAGTTGCTTGAGAGCCTCACTCCCGATGCCTTTGATCAGGCGGCCGTTGAAGCCATGATCATCAAAAAAATGGTCGAAAACCTGAGCGCCGAAGGGCTCAAGGGTGAGATCGCCTCGGTGAAGGGGCTCCAGCTCGATGGCAAGCAGCTGAGCATCAACCCATCGATGCACGTAGGCCACGTTCAGAGCTTCTGAAGCCGATGCCCAGCCCCGCGTGCTGATCAGCAGCCGTCGCAACCCCCTGGTGCGCGCCTTGCGCCAGTTGCACACGCCTGCAGGACGGCGCGCAGCGGGGCTGTTGCTGCTCGAGGGGACCCATCTGGCGCAGGAGACCGTGCGCCTGAAGCTGCCCGTGCAGCAGTTGCTCTGCACCCCGACCTGGATGCAGAAGCACCCTGAGCTGCTGCAGGCCTTGAGCGCTCAGCTGAGCGCTGGCAGCTCGCCCATCGAGGCGAGCGAGCCGGTGCTCAGCGCCGCGGCCACCACCGAGCACCCCGATGGTGTGGTGCTGAGCCTCAGCCCCCCGGCAGCTGCCGAACCTGCGCAGGCGCGCTTTGCCCTGGTGCTCGATGGCCTGCAGGACCCGGGCAACCTGGGCACGCTGCAGCGCACCGCGCTGGCCGCTGGCATCGAGCAGCTCTGGCTGGCCGGCGGGGCTGATCCCTATCAACCCAAAGTGCTGCGCGCCTCAGCCGGTGCCGCCCTGGAGCTGCCCAGCTGGCGCGCCGATCGGGAGGCCATCGCGGCCCAGATCGCTGCAGCCGCAGGCCGCGGCCTGCAGGTGGCCGCCAGCGTGCCACCGGCAGGCGGGGGCGTGCCCTACTGGCAGCTCGACTGGCGCAGGCCCACCCTGCTGCTGCTCGGGGCCGAGGGCCCCGGGCTGAGCAGCGAACTGCTGGAGCTGGCCACCCATCGGGTCTGCATTCCCCATGCCAGGGCGGTCGAGTCGCTCAATGTGGCCGTCGCCGCAGCACCGTTGCTGCTCGAGCGCCACCGGCAGGAGAGAATGCCCGGCATCTGAACTCCTGGGCCCCGTGAGCGACGGCAGCTTTGACTTTGACGTACTCGTCATCGGTGCCGGTTACGGCGGCTTCGATGCGGCCAAGCACGGCTGTGAGCACGGCCTGAAGGTGGCGATTGTCGAGAGCCGCGACATGGGCGGCACCTGCGTCAACCGGGGCTGCGTGCCATCCAAGGCCCTGCTGGCCGCCAGCGGACGCGTGCGCGAGCTGGCCGACAAGGAGCACCTGGCCAGCTTCGGCATCCACGCCGGGCCGGTGCGCTTCGAGCGCCAGAAGATCGCCGATCACGCCAACCAGCTGGTCGCCACGATCCGCACCAATCTGACCAAAACGCTGGAGCGCGTCGGCGCCACAATCCTGCGCGGTGAAGGTCGCCTGGCCGGGCCCCAGCAGGTGGTGGTGCGCGAGAGCGGCAGCGGCGTCGAGCGCACCTACCGCGCCAGGGAGATCATCATTGCCACGGGCTCGGAGCCCTTTGTGCCCCCAGGCATCGAGACCGACGGCCGCACCGTGTTCACCAGCGATGAGGCGGTGAGCCTGGAGTGGCTGCCGCGCTGGCTGGCAATCATCGGCAGCGGCTACATCGGCCTGGAGTTCGCCGATGTGTACACCGCCCTGGGCTGCGAGGTCACCGTGATCGAGGCCCTCGATCGGGTGTTGCCGACCTTTGACCCCGACATTGCCAAGATCGCCGCCCGCAATCTGCTCGATGGGCGCGACATCGACGCCCGTGCCGGTGTGCTCGCCCAGACGATCACCCCCGGCTGCCCGGTCAAGATCGATCTGGTCGACATGAAGACCCGCGAGCCGGTCGAGACCCTGGAGGTCGACGCAGTTCTGGTGGCCACCGGCCGGGTGCCGTCCAGCGCCAGCCTCAACCTGGACGCAGTGGGTGTGGAGACCAACCGCGGTTTCATTCCGGTGAACGACCACATGCAGGTGCTGGTGAACGATCAGCCCGTGCCGCACCTGTGGGCCGTGGGCGATGTCACCGGCAAGATGATGCTGGCCCACACCGCCGCCGCCCAGGGCGCCGTGGCCATCGACAACATCCTGGGGCACCCGCGCCAGATCGATTACCGCTCGATCCCGGCGGCCACCTTCACCCACCCCGAGATCAGCTCGGTGGGTCTGAGCGAGGCCGACGCCAAGGACCTGGCCGCCAACGACGGCTTTGAGCTGGGCGTGGTGCGCAGCTACTTCAAGGCCAACTCCAAGGCCCTGGCCGAGCTTGAGAGCGACGGGCTGATGAAGCTGCTGTTCAACAAGGGCACCGGCGAAGTGCTGGGCGCGCATATCTATGGCCTGCACGCCGCCGATCTGATCCAGGAGATCGGCAACGCCGTCGCCCGCCGCCAGAGCGTCAAGCAGCTGGTGAATGAGGTGCACACCCACCCCACCCTCTCTGAGGTGGTGGAAGTGGCCTACAAGCAGGCCGCCCTGGCGCTGGCTTGAAACCGGAGAATTGAGCATGGAGATCCGACGCCGGCCGCCCAACCCCAAGGTGAAGGTGGCCCACCTCGAATACGCCATCCCCCACGAGGACGAAGCCCCGCGCCACATTCTTGAAGAGATCGTCTGGGCCAAGGACCGCGAGGTGGCCACAGCCCGCGACCGGGTGAGCCTGCAGCAACTGGCCAAGCAGGTGGCTGATCTGCCCCCCTGCCGCGACTTTGTGGGTGCCCTGCGCGCCAGCTGCCGCAAACCGGCGGTGATCGCCGAAATCAAAAAAGCCAGCCCCAGCAAAGGCGTCATCCGCGACGACTTCGACCCGCTGGCGATCGCACGCGGCTACGGGGCCGGCGGCGCCAGCTGCCTGTCGGTGCTGACCGACAACCAGTTTTTTCAAGGGGGCTTTGAGGTGCTGGTCGCGGTGCGCCAGGCGGTGGAGCTGCCGCTGCTGTGCAAGGACTTCATCCTCAGCCCTTACCAGCTGTATCAGGCCCGCGCCGCCGGCGCCGACGCAGCCCTGCTGATCGCCGCGATCCTGGAGGACCAGGACATCAGTTATCTGCACAAAGCGGCCCGCAGCCTGGGGTTGGCGGTGCTGATCGAGGTGCACGACGCCGCAGAACTGGCCCGCGTGCTGGCCCTGCCCCTCTGGCGCGAACTGGGGGCCGGCGGTCACACCCTGATCGGCATCAACAACCGTGATCTGAGCACGTTTGCCGTAGACCTGGCCACCACCGAAGCACTGACGCAGCAATTCGCCGAGCCCATCCGCGCCAGTGGTGCCCTGTTGGTGAGCGAATCGGGCCTGTTCAGCCGCGACGACCTGGACCGCGTGCAGAGCGCCGGTGCCGATGCGGTGCTGGTGGGCGAAGCGCTGATGCGCCAGGCTGATGTCACCGCCGCGCTCGAGACCCTGATCGAGGGGTGAGCCAATGTCCAACCGCGCCGCTGACTGGTTGCATCAGGCCCGCCAGGATCTTGACCAGGCCTCTTTAAGCGCAGCCCATGGCCACCACGAATGGTCCTGCTTTGCAGCCCACCAGGCTGTCGAAAAGGCACTCAAAGGTTTGCATCTACGCCACAACCAGCAGGTGTGGGGTCATGGCCTGGGCCGCCTGTTCCGTGATCTGCCCGACGCTGTTCAGGAATCGATGGAAGCCAAGGTTCTTGATTTGGTCGAACGGATGCGAATCCTTGATGCGCTGTACATCCCTACCCGTTACCCCGATAGCCTTCCGGATGGAGCCCCCAGTGATCACTTCGGCCATCTGCAAAGCGCGGATGCTCTGAACCATGCCCGTGCGGTTGTTGACGCAATCACGGCTCAGATGGCCTGAGCCGCACAAGGTTCTCGCCGCAGTGCATGCCTGGGCAGCAGAACAAGCCTTGCGCAACGATGGACTGCGCAAGGTGGGTGTGTTCGGCAGCTACGGCCGCGGAGATGCGGGCGTGGGAAGCGATCTGGATCTGGTGCTGATCGACGCCAACGCCAGCGGGCCACCCAGGCAACGCTACCGCCGGTGGCCCTTTGAACAGCTTCCCCTGAGCTGCGATGCCCTGGTGCTCACCGAACAGGAGTGGGATGAGCTGCTTGCCTCCCCAGCCACTGACTGCGCCGCGCACGCCATGGCCAATGCCTTGCACCGCGACTGCCGTTGGGTCTGGTGTCGTGCCGAAGTGGAGGGCAGCACCATCACTGATGACACCTGAACCGCCTGCTGAACAACCGTCTGAGCCTTCGCCGATCACGCCGCTCACGGCACTGCGGGTCGATGAAGAGGGGCGGCTGACCTACATGGGCCAGGACGGCCAGCGCTACGTGATCGTGGGTGATGCTGAGCTGCTGGCCCAGCTCATCCGGGATCAGGGGACGGCGTCAGAACCCGAACCGCCGCCGGAATCAACCGATCAACCCTGAACGTTAAAAACCCCGCCCAGCCGCGGGGGCCAGGCAGGGTTGGCGAGGGGCATCAGAACGCCCCAATGCTGCGGTGAGCCTCAGACCTTGCGGCTGTAGAACTCGACCACCAGCAGTTCGTTGATCTCGAGAGCGACCCATTCGCGCTCGCACTTGCCGATCACCTTGGCGACCTGCTTGGACTTGTCGAGCTCCAGGTGGGGCGGAATGTTGGCCAGACCGGGGAACTCCAGGTTGCCTTCAGCGAGCTTCTTGCTCTGCTTGCGCTCGCGAATGGCGACCACATCACCGGCCTTGCACTGGTAGCTGGCGATGTCGACGACACGGCCGTTGACGGTCACATGGCCGTGGTTGACCAGCTGGCGGGCGCCGGGCACGGTGGGGCCGAAGCCGAGGCGGAAACAAACGTTGTCGAGACGGCCTTCGAGCAGCTTCAGCAGGTTGGTTCCGGTGGAACCCTCCTGGGCGCGCGCTTTCTTCACGTAGCGCACGAGCTGACGCTCGGAGATGCCGTAGTTGAAGCGAAGCTTCTGCTTCTCTTCCAGACGGATGGCGTATTCGGAGCGCTTGCGACGGGCTTGGCCGTGCTGACCGGGGGGATAGGACCGCTTTGCGGCCTTCCGGGTGAGACCGGGGAGGTCTCCCAAGCGCCGCGTGATCCTCAGGCGAGGGCCGCGGTAGCGAGACATGGGAATCGAACGATGAAGGACACTGGCGCGCCCGAGCAGGCATGCTGGAGGGACGCTCCAGGAGCCCAGGCGGTGAATCGCCAACGATCGATCCTATCGGTTGGGCCGCCGGCTCTCGGACTGAGTCCGATCCCCGAGCCGCCTGCCAAGGGTTGCGGACCTGTGGCCAGCCTGCTGGTGCTGCTGATCGGTCTGTACCGCCAGTGGATCTCTCCGCTGCTGGCGCCCCGCTGCCGCTTCATGCCCAGCTGCAGTGCCTATGGGCTCGAGGCCATAGGCCGCCACGGCGCCCTGCGGGGCAGTTGGCTGACGTTCAGGCGATTGCTGCGCTGCCATCCGTGGACGCCCTGCGGCTGCGACCCGGTGCCCGAGTGATGGATCCAGCACTGCTGCTGTACAGCCGCCGGGGCTGCTGCCTGTGCCAAGGCCTTGAAGAGAAACTCAAGGCCCTGGAGCCGCCGCTGGCGCTGCAGGTGGTGGATGTGGACAGCGATCCCGATCTGCAGGCCCAGTACGGCCTGGAGGTGCCGGTGCTGGCTGTGCCGCGGCAGGGCGGGGCCCCTGCGGCGCTGCCAAGAGTCTCACCCCGCCTGAGCGGCGCAGCCCTGAGCCGCTGGCTGGCCGAGCAGCTCAAAAGCCTGGGCTGATCGGGAAATCTCACCTAGAAAGGGGCCCTGCTCATCGCCCCCCATGACCCTGCTGCTCCACCCCCTGCTGCACCAAGTGGGGCTGGAGCCGCCCGAGGGCGTGGCCAATGCGGCGGTCAGCAACATCAGCTGTGACTCGCGCCGGGTCGGCAGCGGCACACTGTTTGTCGGCATCGAGGGCAGCCAGGTCGATGGCGGCCGCTATTGGCGCCAAGCCCTGTCAGCAGGCGCCTGCGCCGCTGTGATCAGCCCCGCGGCGGCAGCTGGCGATCCCCCCGATGCCGCTGATGCGGTGCTGGTGGTGCCATCGCCCGTGGCCCGCTGGGCTGGTGAACTGGCGGCCGCCTTCTGGCAGTACCCCAGCCAGCGGCTCAAGCTGGTGGGGGTGACCGGAACCAACGGCAAGACCACCACCACCCACCTGATCGAGCACCTGAGCGCAGCCTGCGGCCACCCCAGCGCCTTGTTTGGCACCCTGGTGAACCGCTGGCCTGGCACCAGCGTCACCGCCCAGCACACGACGGCGTTTGCCGATGTGCTGCAGGCGCAGCTGGCCCAGGCGGCCGAGGCCGGCGCCCAGATCGGCGCGATGGAGGTGAGCTCCCATGCGCTCGATCAGCAGCGCGTCGGGGGCACCCGCTTCTGCGGGGCGGTGTTCACCAACCTCACCCAGGACCACCTCGATTACCACCCCTCGATGGAGGCGTACTTCGAGGCCAAGGCCCTGCTGTTTGAGCCGCCCCTGCTGGGCCTCGACGCGGTGCCTGCGGCCGCCTGTGCCGTGGTCAACAGCGACGACAGCTGGGGCGCGCGGCTGGCTGCGCGGCTGGGCCCCCGCTGCTGGCGCAGCTCACTGGAGCCCGGCAACACAGCCGAGCTGCAGATGGCTGATCTGCGCTTTGACGCGGCTGGCGTCAGCGGGCAGTTGATCAGCCCCATGGGTGAAGGGAGGTTTCACTCCCCCCTGGTGGGCCGCTTCAACCTGATGAACCAATTGCAGGCGGTTGGGGCGCTGCTGCAGCTGGGCCTGCCGCTCGAGCCCTTGCTGGCTGCGCTGGCGAGCTTCAAGGGGGTGCCGGGCCGCATGGAGCGGGTGCAGCTGGCCAGCCAGCAGCCGCTGCCGGCGGTCGTGGTCGACTATGCCCACACCCCCGATGGTCTCGAGAACGCCCTGCGCGCCTGCCGGCCGTTCACCCAGGGCCGCCTGATCTGCGTGTTCGGCTGCGGCGGCGACCGCGACCGCAGCAAGCGTCCGCAGATGGGGGCGATCGCCGCCCAACTCGCCGATCAGGTGGTGGTCACCTCAGACAATCCGCGTACCGAAGATCCCCAGCAGATCCTGGCCGATGTGGTGGCCGGCATTCCCGATGGCACCGCGTTCCATGTCAATGGTGAGCGCGCCGAAGCGATTGCCGGCGCGATCGCCAACGCAGATGTGGACGATCTGGTGCTGATCGCTGGTAAGGGCCATGAGGACTACCAGATCCTGGGCACGACCAAGGTGCACTTTGACGATCGGGAAGAAGCCGAAACAGCCCTCAGGGCGCGCCTGCACTGATCAGGCTTGACGCTGCTGAAGCGCTGTCAATGCCTGCAGCAGGTGATCCACCTCGGCCTCGGTGGTGGTCACATGCACGCAGGCCCGCAGGCAATCGGGCTGATCCAGCCGGCGAATCCAGATGCCAGCGCGGCCCAGGGCATCAACGGTGCCGGCGGTGTCCCGCTGACGTCCTGATGCGTCATGCAGGGTGAAGCTCACCAGACCCGCCGGGGGAGGCTGGTTCAACAGGGTGCGCGCTCCTGGCAGGGCTTGCAGCCCCCGCCACAGGCGATCGGCCAGCTGGCGACAGCGCTGGTGACGCTGCTGGGGTGAACCTTGCGCAGCCAAAAGATCGAGTGAGCACGTCAAACCCGAAGCCAACGGCACACAACTGGTCGCCACTTCAAAGCGCCGCGCATCGTGGTGAAAGCTGCTGGCAGCGGTTGATTCATGGCGCAGGCTGCGCCAGCCAATCAAGGTGGGCTGGGCCACCTCGAGCAGCCGCTCTGAAAGGGCCACACCGCCAAGCCCTTCAGGGCCGCAACACCACTTGTGACCGGTGAAGGCGTAGATGTCGGCAACAGACGCCGCCTCGTCAACCGGGATGGAGCCCATCGACTGGGCCGCATCCACCAGGAGCCAGGGCTGATTGGAGTGTTGCTGCAGACGCTGCGCCACAGCAGCGATCGGCATGATCGAGCCGGTGTTCCACAGCAGGTGTGAGAGCACCACAAGCCGGGTGTTTGGCGTCAGGGCACGCTCGAGCTGCTCCAGGACCAGCGCTTCAAGCGCCTCTTGCGTGTTGCTGCAGCAGAGCTCGAGCACGGGCAACACCGACACCCGCAGCGCCTTGCGGCGAGCGAGCTCCTGGCAGGCCGCCACCACACCCGGATGCTCACAGTCACCCAGGAGCAGCTCATCGCCGCGTTGCCAGGGCAGGCCCCACAGCGGCAGCACACAACCGCTGGTGACGTTTTCGGTAAGGGCGAGGCGATGCGGACCCACACCGCAGAGCGTGGCCAAGGCCTGCCGCACCGCCACGGTCTGGGCTTCGATGAAAGGCCAGACCGCAGTGGTGAAGGGCCCCAACTCTTGAATGGTGCGCCAGCACGCCACCATCGCCTCAAGCGATGGTGACGGCAGCGGCCCCTGACCGCCGTAGTTGAAGTAGGTCTTGCCCGCTAAGGCGGGCATCAGCTCGCGCACCGGACGTTTGGCGCTCAAGGCATGGCGCAGGGCTTGGGATTGAGCAACAGCAAGCTCAACATCGAGCACTGCAGCTGGGTGAGATCTGCCAAGCTGCGCTCCACATCGGAGTTGAAGCTGGGCTCTGGCGGCGGTGCTGCACTGGCCTGGGTTTCAGGCAGAGCCAGCGGCGGGGGCAGCGTTTCAGCCTGGGTAGCCGTGGCGCTGCCCAGCACCATGGCCAGCACCAACAGACAAGAGTGGCGCCACATCGACTCACAAGCATCTAGCCCTGGCTTAGCCAGAGCGGCTGTTGAAGCGATGAGCAGAAGTACCGGCTGCTCAGACGATCTGGCCGACCATCACCGCGGCAACAGCTGAAAACAGGGTGATGCCAAGGGCGGTGAGAGGGTTCTGCCCCTGGGCCACGGCGATGGTGGTCACAACACCGGCGCCAAGGGCGGCCACGGCAAGCTGGCTGACCACTTCAGAGCGCTGTTGGGGGTTGGGCAGCACGGCACGTTGGCATCTGCGGCGACCCTATGGAGGGTGGCGGCAGGGCGCCCGTTGCCGCAGGCAAGTCGTTACCTGCGGTGGGAGTTCTTCACCTGGCGTTACAGGATTGCGTTACGGGTGCGATGCGGGCCGCGCCCGGCCACTGCTGGCCCACTGCTTGAGCTGCTCAAGCTGCTCGCGTGCGGTGCGCGAGAGCGGCACCACCTGGCTTGCGGCAGCGATCAGGTCGGCTTCGCCAAAATCGCGCCCATCGGCAAAGGCCAGGTGCATGGCCTCGATCACGGTCTGCTCGAGCTCGGCACCTGAAAAGCCCTCGGTGCGGTCCACCAGCACCTGCAGTGGAATGCTGTGCTCGGGCCGGCGGCGGCGCAGTTGTAGATCCAGGATCGCGGCGCGCTCGGCGGGGCTGGGCAGATCGAGCAGGAAGATCTCGTCAAAACGCCCCTTGCGCAGCAGCTCAGGGGGCAGGGCCTCGACGCCGTTGGCCGTGGCCACGACAAACACGGCGCTGGTCTTCTCGGCCATCCAGGTGAGCACGGTGGCCAGCACCCGCTGGCTGGTGCCGCCGTCGCTGCGCACGTTGCCGCCGAAGCCTTTGTCGATCTCGTCAATCCACAGCACGCAGGGGGCCATGGCCTCGGCGCGCTGGATCATCTCGCGGGTGCGCGCTTCGCTGGCCCCCACCAGACCGGCAAACAGCCGCCCCACATCGAGGCGCAACAGCGGCATGCCCCAGGTGTGGGCGATCGCCTTGGCGGTGAGCGACTTGCCGGTGCCCTGGGGTCCCACCAGCAGCACACCCCGCGGCAACGGCAGGCCATAGGCCTGCGCCTCGTCGCTGAAGGCCATGTGCCGCTGGGCCAACCAGTGCTTGAGCGCCTCAAGGCCACCGATGTCGGCTGTGGTGGCCTCACTGGGGCAGTACTCGAGCAGGGCGCTGCGGGCGATGACCTGGCGCTTTTCTTCGAGCACATCGGCCAGATCGGCCTCACCCAATTGGCCGCGGCGCGCCAGGGCCCGGGCGGCGATCTGGCGCACGCGCTGCTCGCTCAGTCCGTGGCAGGCGGCGGTGAGCGGCTCCAGCACCACCGGCTCCAGGGGCTGGCCCACCGCTTCGGCAATGCTGCGCAGCAGTGCACTGATCTCGGCGGCCTCCGGCAGAGGCAGATCCAACACCGTGATGCAGTCGTCCAGCTCAAGCGGCAACTGCCACTCGGGCGCGGTGATCACGATCGTGCGCGGCTCCTGCCTCAGGCTCACCGCCAGGTTGCGCAGGCGGCGGCAGATGCCGGCGTCCTCGCAGTAGCGATGAAAGTCGCGCAGCAGCAGGATCGCGCTGCTGCCCGAAGGCAACGCCTCGAGCAGGGCCAGCGCAGCCATCGGATTGCGGGCTGCTTCACCCTCACGGTTGGGGGCACCCACCAGACCATCGATGAAATCCCAGCGCAGCAGAGTGCGTCCATCGAGCCGGGCGGCGGCCTGCTTGAGCAGCGCTTCGACCCGCTGCTCTTCGAAGCTGCGGATCCAGATGATCGGGGTGCGCGAACGGATCAGCAGATCCAGCTGATCACTCCAGCTCTGGTTCATGGGGTCGGCCTGCTCACGGCTGCTGCTGGATCAAGGCCGCAGCTTGTTGAGCGCAGCCCAACGCGGATCACCCGGGGGCTCAGCGGTGCCCCAGCGCGCCGGACCAGGGCACTGGGCGCCGCAGCGGTTGACCAGCGGCAGCTGCAGGCTGAGCTGCTCATAGATCCACTGCTCGGGGTCAAAGCTGCCCGCCGGGTCGATCTGCTCACTACAGCCTTCGGCATCAAAGTCGAGCGCCTCAGCCAGATCGGCCTGGCCGGTGCCCAGGGCGATGCGCTCACTGGCATCGGCCACCAGGCGATGCTCAAAGGTCTGCAGACAGCGATCGCAGCGCAGCGCCACGGTCGTTTCGGCGTGGCCTGTGACCCGCAGCAGGGGGCCTTCGATCTGCAGCTGCAGCAGACCGCTCACAACCGTGGTGCTCTCCAGGCCGCTGATCGGTTGTTCAACGTGCCACTGACGGCCGCAGTCGGCCGCCAGCAGCTCTTGAACGGGTACGGGTCTGAGCGGATCGGCCATGGCAGCTCAGCGCAGGCTCACTTGTTGCTCTTGGGCTCAAACGGCAGGCGATCGGAGCCCACAGGTGCCCCATTGGCGGTGGCCAGGTTCTGCTGGGCGAGCTGCTGATCAAGGATCTTCTGCAGGTTCTCAGGAAGGGCCTCACGGCCCAGTAGGAACGTCTGCAGCGCCTGGAAGATGTTGGCCACGACCATGTACAGCAGCACACCGGCCGGCAGCGGGAAGAACAGGAACATGGCCGTGATCATCACCGGCGTGATCTTGTTCGCCGTCGACTGCTGCGGATTGGGCGGCATGCCGATGCCCGAGAGAATCTGGCTGACGAACAGGCTGGCGCCGAAGCCGGCCACCAGGATCGCGATATCCCAGTTCACCTGACCGTCGGTCATGAAGCCGACCTGACCGAGGGCCTTGATGAACAGGAAGCCGCTGCGGGCAGCCAGGCCTGGCACTTTGGCCTCAACGGTGGCATCACCGGTGCTGAGCGCCTTGATCGTGCCGTTGGCATCGACGCTCACCACACCATCACCCTTGGTGACGCTCCAACTGGGGGTGAAGGCATCGCCATGCTCGATGCCCTTGAGCACAGCCCCGAAGCTCTCACCCTCTTTGGTGTGCAGATTGACCTGCGCCGCTTCGCCCACGCCGAGCTTGGTGCCGCCCTCGAGGCTGGCAATCACCGGCACGTGGTTGGTTTCGCTGATGAAGATCGAATGGCTGGGGCTGTTAAAGGGCTTGGGCTCAACCGCAGCGATCTGATCGGCCGGCAGCACCTTGAGGTTGATCGTGTAGGGGACATCGGCGAACGGTGAGCCCCGCAGGGTGGCAAACAGGGCGAACAGAATCGGCATCTGCACCAGCAGGGGCAGACAGCCCGCCAGCGGGCTGCCGAACTCCTTCATCAGGCTGCCCAGCTCTTCCTGCTGTTTCTGGGGATTGTTGGCGTACTTGCTCTTGATCTCGGCCTGCCGCTTCTGCATCACCGGCTGGGCGATGCGCATGCGGCGGGCATTGCGAATCGAGCCTGCGCTGAGCGGGAACAGCGCCAGGCGAATCACCACGGTGAGGGCGATGATTGCCAGGCCATAGCTGGGAACCAATCCGTAGAAGAAATCGAGGATCGGCAGCAGCAGGTTGTCGGAGATGTAGCCGATCACGGCAGCAGCACAAGGGGTGTGAAGGTGGGCTCAGTGTGGCGGATCAAAGGCCCGCCCAGTGGTGCGCTCAGGCGGCCATGCCCTTGGGGGCGGTAGGCCGGGCCTGACGGCGCTCTTCGATGTAGGCCTCGATCTCGCGAAAACGGGGAACCGAGCGCATCTCAAGCCTGGCGCCATCGCTGAGCACCAGCACCATGTCACCCCAGGCGCCAAAGCCCCGCGGCACGCAGCGCACCTCGCGGATCTGGCTGTAGACCACCTGGGTGCGGTCGCGGCCCATCCAGCCACCGTTGACCTCGATGCGGCGGCTGGTGATGCGAAAGCGCAGCCACAACGCCCGCACGATGGCCCCGACGGCAAACGGGATGCCGATCAGGGTCAGGCCCAGCAGCAGGTTGAAGATCAGATCGCCGCGCGCCGGGCCGCCCTCGTAGAAAACGCTCTCCTCAACCTTGACCTGGGCGGTCGGTCGTGGGGCCGGGCTCGCGCCCGCAGCGGGTGTGGTGTCCTGGTTCATACGATCAGGCCGGCTTTGGCGAGGAGATGGCGGCATTCTCCCAGCAAGCGATCAGGCTCCCAGGATTCACTGCCGGGTTTGAGGCTGATGAGCAGCCAGATGGGGGTTTCAAAGCCCTTCTGTGCTGAAGCGTCGGCCGTTGCAGCTGACGCGGGCAGCAAAGTCTGCAAACCCTGATGCAGCGAGCGTCTGAGCCTGTTGCGCCGGACGGCGCGTTTGTGAACCTTGCTGCTGACAACAACACCGCAGCGCCAGCTCGAGACAGGCTTGCTTGAGAGGGTTGGCGGCAGCAGAACCGGATCAGCCGGCAGGCAACGCAACACCATGGCGCTGCCATGAAAAGCCCTGCCGCGCCTGTAGAGGGCATCAAACACGCGCTGCCCTTTGAGCCGATGGGCCAGGGGCAGCGCCAAACGATTCAGACGGCAAGGCGGGCACGGCCGCGGCGGCGGCGGGCCTTGATCACGCGGCGGCCGGTGTGGGTGCGCATGCGCACGCGAAATCCCGAGACCCGCTTGCGCTTGCGGCTGGTTCCTTCAAGGGTGCGCTTGGTCATGGGATTGCTTGCTTGGACGCGGCCAGTCGGTCAATTTATCAGGCCAGTGGTGCTCAGTTGCTGGTCGGATCGATCTGTATCACCCAGCTGCCCAGATAGCCGGCCATCGGCACATCGCCAGGCGCCTGGGCCAGGGCGTTGAACTGATACATGCCGATGTTGAACGGATTGAACAGGTTGATGTAGACGCCGATCGTGCCCTTATCGGGCACCGGCGTGTTGGGGAAAATCTCGATCGCGCTGCCATCAGCAGCGATCTCAATGGTCGAGGGGATGTCCTCAAGGCAACGGGTGCGCGAGAGCATGCCGCCCTCGGACATCTTGCAGAGCTTCACCTGGTTGGGCTTGATCTCCACATCGAATGACTTGGGAATGGTCACGCTCAGCTTGAGGATCGCAGTCTTGCGGTCCTTGGGCTTAAGAATCAGGTAGTACTCCGAACGCTTCAGCCGCGATGTGTCGGTGATGAAGTAGTAGAGCTTGCGGTAATCGCGGGTGTTATCCCAGCGGAACTCCATCAGACCGGGTGTTCCCTGGGCGCGGGCCTGTGGTTGGTGAGCCAGCCCGCCGATCGTGGCAGTGGCCAGCGCGAGTCCGGCGGCAGCGGTGAGGGTCTTGAGCAGACGACTGGTCATCGATGGGCCTTGCATTGCGTCCATTCTCGGCAGTGGCGGCTCGGGCTGAGGTGGTGGTGGCCACAGCCGGATCTGGCGCACTCAGGAGCTGACCCGGTCGGGCCTGAGCCCAGCGGCCTGGCGCAGGTACGGATGCTGAGGATCACGCTCCGCCTCGAGCCAGGCATGGGCCAGCAGACGAATGCAGCGGGGCAGGTCGCCTTGCACCGCCATCTGCTGGCAGTCGAGCAGGGCGACGCCATCCCAACCCGGCAGCCGCCGGGCGATGGCCGCCGGAAAACAGGCATCCAGATCGGCTGTGACCGAGAACGTCACCGACAGCAGCTGCTCAGCGCCCAGTTGATTGCGCTGCATCAACGCCAGAACCAGTTCTTCAACGGCCTCGGCAATCGCGGCTGTGGTGTTGGCAGCAGCGGTGGTCGCCCCGCGCAGGGCCCGCAGTTCACGCGTCATGGCCGAAACAACCACAGGGGCTGGCCGCTCCAGGCCAGTTCCAGGCTCAGCGCCTCAGTCAGCGCGCGCCACTGGGCCCGGCCGGGCAGCAGACCACCCAAGCGCTTGGCCTGGCGGCCAAAGGTCACCGGCCGGCTCTTGTCGACATCGAGCCCGGCCAGCTCGGCAGCCAGGCGCCGCGCCTGCTCTTCATCACCGAGTGCATCGACCAGGCCGAGCTCCCTGGCCTGCGCCCCGGTGAACACCCGCCCATCGGCAAAACCGCGCACCACGGCGGCATCAAGCCCGCGGCCGCTCGCCACCGCCTCGACAAACTGGCCGTAGCTCGAATCGATCAGCTCCTGCAGCAGCTGGCGCTCGCTGGTGGTCAGGGCGCGATCGGGCGACAGGATGTCCTTGTAGAGGCCGCTTTTGACGGTCTCAAACTGAATGCCGACCCGCTCGAGCAGTCGCGAGAGGTTGTTGCCGCGCAGGATCACCCCGATCGAGCCGGTGATCGTGCCGGGGTTGGCGACGATCTGCTCGGCCGCCACACCGATGTAGACCCCGCCGGAGGCCGAGATGTTGCCGAAGCTGGCCACCACGCGGCAGCCCCGCTCGCGCAGGCGCAGGATCGCGGCATGAATCTCCTGGCTGTCGCCCACGGTGCCGCCAGGGCTGTCGATGCGCAGCAGCAGGGCCGGGCACTCGCGCTCTTCGATCTGGCGCAGGGCTTTGAGCACCCGTTTGCGGGTGGGGCCTGCAATCGGCCCATCAATCACGAGCCGCGCCAGGGTGCGCTTGGCTTTGCGGCGCCAGGGCCAGGGCATCAGCACGGTCTGCAATGGCTGGATCTTAAAAAGGAGACCATTCGCGGCCAACGCTTGTGGTGCAGCGCTGGCTGCTGATGCTGTTGCCGTTTGCCCTCTGGGGCACGGCCATGGCGGCCATGAAACCGCTGCTTGCCAGCAGCAGCATCTGGACGGTGGCCTGCCTGCGGCTGCTGCCGGCGGCTGTGGTGCTGCTGCTGGCGGCGGCGGCCCTGGGGCGCGATCTCAAGGTGGACCGGCGCGACTGGCTCTGGCTGGGCCTGTTTGCCCTGGTCGACGGCAGCCTGTTTCAAGGACTGCTGGTGCGCGGGCTGGATCAGACCGGAGCCGGGCTGGGTTCGGTGCTGATCGATTCGCAGCCTCTGCTGGTGGCGCTGCTGGCGCGCGGGCTGTTCGGCGAGGCGATCAATCCGGTGGGTTGGCTGGGGCTGCTGCTGGGGCTGGCCGGCATCCTGTGTCTGGGGTTGCCGGCGGGCCTGCTGCAGCGCTGGTGGCTGCAGGGCCCGCCGGCCCTCGATCAGCACGCCCTCAGCCATGGCGAGCTGTGGATGCTGGGGGCGGCTGCCGCCATGGCGCTGGGCACGGTGCTCTGCCGCTATGCCAGCCGCCACAGCGACCCGGTGGCCGTCACGGGCTGGCACATGCTGCTGGGGGGCCTGCCTTTGCTGGTGGGCCTGGGCATGGAGCACCCGGCGCCGTGGCTGCCCGCCTGGAGCCTGAGCCAATGGGGCCTGATGGCCTATGCCTCACTGCTGGGCAGCGCCCTGGCCTATGGGCTGTTCTTCTGGTTTGCCAGCAGCGGTGATCTGACCGGGTTCACCTCCTTGACCTTTTTGACACCGGTCTTTGCGTTGCTGGCCGGCGTGCTGGTGCTGCATGAAACGCTGCAGCCGCTGCAATGGCTGGGCGCTGCGGTCGCCCTGGTGAGCGTGTTGTTGATCAACCGCCGCCAGACGCTCTGGGAGCGGCCGCAGTGAAGATTCTGGTGGTCCATACAGCGGTGGGGCCGCTGGGCGGCGGATGCGGTGGCGGTGTCGAGCGCACCCTGGGCTCGCTTGTCGCCGGCCTGCTGCAGCGCGGCCACGCGATCACGGTGCTGGCAGCCGAAGGATCGCTGCTGCCGCCCAACTGCCAGGGGGCCGAGCTGTGGCAGGAGCCGGGCGTGCCCCAGCCCAGCTGGCAGCACCGGAGCCGTGATGCAGTCGTTGAGATTCCAGCAGGCAGCCTGCTGGCCGCCTGCTGGCAGCAGGTGCTGGCGAGGCAGCAGCAGTTCGATGTGCTGCTCAACCTGGGGTACGACTGGCTGCCGCTGTGGCTGACGCCCCACACCAGCACGCCCCTGGCCCACCTGGTGAGCATGGGCTCGGTGAGCGACGCCATGGACGCGCTGATCGCCCAGATCAGCTGCAGCCACCCCAGCCACCTGGCCTTTCACACCGCCAGCCAGGCGGGCGACTTTGCCCTCAGCGGCGCGCCGCTGCTGCTGGGTAACGGGTTTGATCTGGAGCAGTACCGCTTTGAGGACGCGCCTCAGCGGCAACTGGGCTGGGCAGGCCGCATCGCCCCTGAAAAAGGCCTCGAAGATGCGGCCGCTGCCGCGGCTGCGCTGGGTTTACCGCTGGTGGTGATGGGCCTGGTTGAAGACACCAGCTACGCCGAGCGCGTGGCCGCATCGGTAGCCAGCGGGACCCTGATCTGGAAGGGCTTCTTGGAGCCAGCCGCACTACAGGCCGAGCTGGGGCGCTGCCAGGTGCTGCTCAACACGCCCAAATGGAACGAAGCCTTTGGCAACGTGGTGGTTGAGGCCCTGGCCTGCGGGGTGCCGGTGGCCAGCTACGCCCGCGGCGGCCCGGCCGAGCTGGTGGTCGAAGGCGTCAACGGCGCGCTGGCAGAAGCCGATAACGTCGAAGCCCTGGTGGCCGCCTGCCGCCGCGCCATGGGCATCGAGCGCGCCTGTTGCCGCGCCTGGGCCGAGCAGCACTGTTCGCTGGCTGGCTTCGCCAGCCGCGTGGAGCACTGGCTGCAAGGCCTGCTGGTCTGAACAGCACCGCCGCAGATAGGGTCCTGCCCATGAACCTGCCGGGCCCAAAGCTGCAGAGCCTTGAAGCGTGGCTTCGGCGCCATGGGCTGTTGCTGGCCTGCCTGGCCCTGGGCGCGGCTCTTTTTGTGTGGCAGCTCGGCTCGGCGGGACTGGTCGATGAGACACCGCCCTTGTTTGCCGCCTCGGCGCGGGGCATGGCCGAGAGCGGCGATTGGCTGATTCCCAGGGTCAATGGCCTGCCGCGTTACGACAAGCCGCCTTTGGTCTACTGGCTGATGGGCCTGCTCTATCTGCTACCCGGCCAGCAACTCTGGAACCCCCTGGGCACCTGGGCCTCAGCGCTGCCGTCGGCAGCCGCCAGCATCGCGGTGATGGTGGTGCTCTCGGCGCTGGTGGCCCGCGCCTGGGGCAGCCGCCTGCTGGGCCTGGGCGCCGCATTGGCCTTTGCGCTCTCGCCGCTCAACCTGCTCTGGGGCCGCCTGCCGGTGAGCGATGCGCTGTTCAGCGCGCTGGTGAGCATCAGCCTGCTGCTGTTCTGGCGCAGCCAGGACAGGCGCCAGGGGGAGCGCCACTGGCAGGGTTGGTGGCAAGGCTGGGTGGTGCTGGGCCTGGCGGTGCTGGCCAAAGGGCCTGTGGCCGTCGTGCTGGTGGGGCTGACGCTGCTGAGCTTCGCGCTCAGCAGACGTGAGCTCTTGCTGCAGTTGCAGGGGCTGCGGGTGCTGCCCGGGCTGGCGATCACAGGCGCGATCAGCCTGCCCTGGTATGGCGCGGCCCTGCTGGTGGAAGGCCAGCCCTACTGGGACAGCTTTTTTGGCTACCACAACCTGCAACGCTTCAGCTCGGTGGTCAACGATCACCTGCAGCCCTGGTGGTTCTTTGGGGTGATCCTGGTGATCGCCAGCCTGCCGGCTTCACCGCTGTTGCTGCTGGGGTTGCACCAGAGCCTGAGCGGCCGCGTTGGCACCCCCGCCCAGTCATTGAGCCGTTTTGCCGCCTGCTGGCTGCTGGTGGTGCTGGGCTTTTTCACCCTGGCCGCCACCAAGCTGCCGAGCTACTGGATTCCGGCGACACCGGCTGCGGCGATCCTGATCACCGCCGCCGCCGCCAGCACCGCTGAGCCCCGCTGGCGCAAGCGGGCCGCCTGGGGGCTCACGCTGCTGCTGGCGGCCCTGCTGGCGCTGGGGCTGGCGCTGGCACCACGGTGGTTTCCCCTGGTGAACGACCCTGAGATGCCGACCCTGGCGGCATCGGTGCTAGCCAGCGGGGCGCTGCAGCGGGCCGCCCTGTGCTGGGCGCTTGCGGCCCTGCTGCCTGTGCTGGTGCGCGGACCGCAGCGGCTGCTGGCGCTGCAGCTGCCGCTGGTGGGTTTTGTCCTGCTGGCGCTGCAGCCGCTCTGGCTGCTGGGCGATCAGCTGCGTTCAGCACCGGTGCGGGCGATGGCCAGTGCCGCCGGCCAGCACCGCCGCGCCGACGAATCGCTGGCGATGGTGGGGATCCTCAAACCGTCGTTGCACTACTACAGCCGCCGGGTGGTGCTCTACGAGGGCATCGAGCCGGCCGATCTGAGCAACCTGGCCGATCGCCTCAGCCACGAACGGCGCCGCGGCCAGGAGCCCGCCAGTAGCAGCAGCCAACCCACCGTGCTGGTGGTGATCGATGCCGGCACCGCCCAGCGGCCCCACTGGCAGGGGCTAGGTCCGATCGAACTGGCGCGCAACGGGCTGTATCGCCTCTGGAGGCTCGATCGCCGCCGGCTTGAGCGGCGCGCCGCCGAGCTGGCCGCTGAGGGCGTTGCGCCCACCTGGCAATTGCCGAGGCCAGAGCGCTACTGAGGCAGGCGTTACTGAGGCGTGCTTGGGCTCAGGCTCTGACTCAAGCTGTGGCGGCGGCAAAAACTGCAATGGCCCCAACGGGCCATCTCACCAGCTGGGGCCGGGCTGCTGCAGCACGGGCAGGTGGCCATGCCATGCACATCCACACGACTGGGATGGCACTGCCAGGCTGCCGCGACGGCCGTGCCATCCGCCGCCACCGGCCCCGTGGGAACAGCGCGCTCAATGCGCAGATCGCGCAACGCAAACCCCGCAGCGCGCAGGGCCGCCAGCAGTTGGTGGCGGTTGTACTGCAGCGCCTGCAGCCAGGGACCCGGATCAGCCCCCACGGTCAGGCGCCCGCCCTGCAGCCGCAGCGGGCGGCAATGCTCCGCCAGCTGCGGGCCGGCGATGCGCGGCCACGCCTGCCAGAGCGCTGCCAGATGGCCACTGCGGCGCCAGCGCTGCTGCAAGGCCACCAGGCAATCACCCAGCGGTTCAGCCGGGGCCGGTGGCGGCGGCAACAGCAACGACACGGCGCTAGCCATAGGGACCAGGCTAGCCTCGCTGCACGCCCCTGAAGCGCCCCAATGGGCTTTTTTGATCGCCTCAGCCGCCTGCTGCGCGCCAACGTCAACGACCTGATCAGCAAGGCTGAAGATCCGGTGAAAATCCTCGACCAATCGGTTGAGGACATGCAGAACGACCTGGTGAAACTGCGCCAGGCCGTTGCCAGCGCCATTGCCAGCCAGAAACGCATTGCCAACCAGGCCGAGCAGGCCGACGCCCAGGCCAAAACCTGGTACGAGCGCGCCGAGCTGGCCCTCAAGAAGGGCGAGGAAGACCTGGCCCGCGAAGCGCTCTCGCGCCGCAAGACCTACCAGGACTCGGCCACCGCCCTGAACAACCAGCTGCAGAGCCAGGCCGGCCAGGTCGACACCCTCAAGCGCTCCCTGGTGGCCCTCGAGGCCAAAATCGCCGAGGCCAAGACCAAAAAAGACATGCTCAAGGCCCGGGCCCAGGCCGCCCAGGCCCAGGTGCAGCTGCAGAGCGCGGTTGGCAATCTGTCGACCAACACCTCCATGGCCGCCTTCGAGCGCATGGAGGAAAAGGTCGAAGCCCTCGAAGCCAAAAGCCAGGCTGCAGCCGAGCTGGCGGGCGCCGATCTCGAAAGCCAGTTCGCGGCTCTTGAAGGGGGGAATGACGTCGATGACGAACTGGCGGCACTCAAGAACCGGCTCGAAGGCGGTGCCGCAGCCGTGAGCCTGCCGGCGGCCAGTGGACCCGCGCCCCAGCTCGAGCCTGTGCAGGTGGCCGAGGTTGACGCTGAACTCGAAGAGCTCAAGCGCTCGATCGACAAGCTCTGAGGATCCATACAATCGAGCGCAGTCGATCCCGGATCTCCGGACCTTGCCGTGGCGGTCAGCAGCTTCACCGATGCCAACTTTGCGGCCGAGGTGCTGCAGGCCCCTGAAACCGTGCTGGTCGATGTGTGGGCCGAGTGGTGCGGCCCCTGCCGGCTGATGGCCCCATTGATGGACTGGGCCGCAGGCGAATACGGCAGCCGCCTGAAGGTCGGCAAGCTCGAGGCTGACGGCAACCCCGCCAGCCGCGACACCTACAGGATTCAGGGTCTGCCCACGCTGATCCTGTTCAAAGGCGGTCAGGAGGTGGCCCGCCACGAGGGGGCCATGGCCCAGCCGCAGCTGAAGGCCTTCCTCGATGCCCATCTCTGAGCGGGTCGCCCAGCTGGGCAGCGGCGTTTTTGCCCGCAACGACCAGCGCAAGGCCGCCTACAGCCAGGCCGCAGCCAGCAGCGGCGGGGTGTTGCCGCCCTTGTTGGATCTGTCGCTGGGCTCAACCGACCTGCAGCCCCCGCCTGTGGCGCTGGCGGCGATCGCGGCTGAACTGGCCAAGCCCAGCAGTGCCGCCTATTGCCTGCATGCGGCCACGGCACCGTTTCGCCAGGCCGTGGCGCGCTGGGCCGAGCGGCGCTTCAACACACGCGTCGATCCCGAGCAGGAGGTGCTGCTGCTGGTGGGCTCTCAAGAGGGCACGGCCCATCTGCCCCTGGCGGTGCTGAACCCGGGCGATCGGGCCCTGCTGCTCGATCCCTACTACCCCTCGCACATGGGCGGGCTGCAGCTGGCCTCAGCGCAGCCGGTGCTGCTGAGCCTGGACGCCGGCGCAGGGTGGCGGCCCGACTTTGCTGCCATTGATGCAGCCACCTGGGCCCAGCTCAAGCTGATGGTGCTGGGATTTCCCCACAACCCCACCGCCACCACCGGCGAGCAGGCCTGGGTCGATGCGGCGGTGCAGCGGGCCCAGACCCACGGCTGCGTGCTCGCCCATGACAACCCCTATGTCGATCTGGCCCTCGACGGTGAGGCGCCCGCCCTGTTGCGCAACCCCGCCTGGCGGGAGGTTGGCATTGAATTTTTCTCATTTTCGAAAAGCTGGTGCCTGGGCGGCTACCGGCTGGCCTTTGCCATTGGCGCCCCGTGGTTGATCAGCGCGCTGCGCCAGC